>CAZTNR010000039.1:1243-18558 GCA_964614955.1 uncultured Oscillospiraceae bacterium
GCCTTCCCCGAAGATTTGGGGAAGGTGGGTTTTACGGAGTAAAACCCGGATGAGGAATAAAAGCCCGAGTGGAACGAAAACACAGGTAGCCTCCTCAGTCAGCATTCGCTGACAGCTCTCCCTAAAAAGGGGGAAGCCTTAAAGATACACAAACTAACTAAATAGCCTTCCCCGAAGATTTGGGGAAGGTGGGTTTTACGGAGTAAAACCCGGATGAGGTTGATGTATGAGAAACAGATTAACGAGAGTGTCTCAAATGCTCAGACGAAATATGACGTCGGAAGAAAAGCATTTGTGGTATGATTTTTTAAGAAATTCTCCTGTTCATTTTTATAGACAAAAGGTAATAGGAAACTACATTGTTGATTTTTATTGTCCCAAGGCGAAGCTCGTCGTTGAACTTGATGGCGCAGGACACTTTACCAAAGAAGGATATGAATATGACAGAATCAGGGATGCTTTTATGAACGAGTATAAAAGCTTGACCGTTCTTAGATTTTCAAACTCAAGAATCAAATATGAATTTAAGCAAGTTTGTGAAGAAATTGCGGATGCTGTTGAAGTAAGATTGAAAAAAACACCGTGATTTTGTGATGGCAAAAATATGCGTTTGGAAATAATAAATATCTATACAATATATCTTTGACAACTCAATTGTTCTTAATTGAAAGGAGTGCTTTATATGTCAACACCACACATAGCAGCAGAAAACGGTGCTTTTGCAAAGACTGTTCTTATGCCGGGCGACCCTCTGAGGGCTAAATTTATTGCAGAAAATTTCCTTGAAAACGCCACTCTTGTCAACAATGTAAGAGGAATTCAAGGGTATACGGGAGAATACAAGGGCAAAAAAGTGTCCGTTATGGCAAGCGGTATGGGTATGCCATCGATTTCGATTTATGCCTATGAACTCTATAACTTCTTCGGTGTTGAAAATATCATAAGAGTAGGCACCGCAGGCGGCATGAATAAGAATGTACACATCCGCGATATCGTTCTCGGTCAGGGTGCGTGCACAGATACAAACTTTGCTTCGCAGTACAATCTGAATGGAAACCTTTGCCCCATTGCAAGCTTTGATTTGTTGAAAAAAGCATACGATATTGCAGGAACAATGGGACTTAAAACCCACGTCGGCAATCTCTATTCCACCGATGTTTTCTATAACGACGACAGCACGAACACGGAAAAATGGTCAAAGCTCGGCGTTCTCGCAGTTGAAATGGAGGCGGCGGCACTTTATATGACAGCGCAAAGATTTGGCAAGAAGGCACTTGCTATATGCACCGTGTCCGACCACCTTCTGACGGGTGAGAGCACTTCTGCCGAAGAAAGACAGACAACCTTTACGGATATGATGAGGCTTGCTTTAGAAGTGGCAGAGTAGAAGTATTATAAAATGAGAAAAGTGTTAGGCTCGTGGAGTGGAATGAGAAAATATCTCGAAAAAGAGATGCAGCCTTCCCCAAAGTATGGGGAAGGTGTCACGAAGTGACGGATGAGGTTGAAAAAACGCGGTTAGCAGAAAACTGAAGTCAAGGAACCTCCTCAGTCACCAAACGGTGACAGCTCCCCCCTTTAAAAAGGGGAAGCCTTAAAGAAACACAAACTAACTAAAAGCCTTCCCCAAGGATGTGGGGAAGGTGGCAAAATCTTCGATTTTGACGGATGAGGTTGAAAAACAAAGGTGAGCAAGAAACTGAAGTTTGTAAACCTCCTCAGTCAGCATACGCTGACAGCTCCCCCATAAATGGGGAAGCCTGAAGATACAACAAACAGAAAGGAGTCCTTCTCCGTGAAACGCATATTTTTAATAGTCCTCGACTCTGTCGGCATCGGTGCTTTACCCGACGCACACTTTTATGGTGACGAGGGCACAAACACACTTCTTTCCTGCCATAAGACAGGATTTCTTGATATACCGAATATGATAAAGCTGGGACTTTCCGAAATAGAGGGATGTTCCTATCTCGGCGTGTGCCAAAATCCTCTCGGTGCATACGGAAGATGTATGGAAAAATCCGCAGGCAAGGATACAACAACGGGACATTGGGAGATTGCAGGACTTCAGCTTTCAAAACCTTTCCCGACATACCCCGACGGCTTCCCAAAGGAAATTTTAGATGAATTTGAAAAGCAGACGGGAAGAAAAGTTCTCTGCAACAAACCCTGTTCGGGAACGGAAGTTATAAAAGACTACGGTCAAGAGCATATGGAAACGGGTGCTTTAATCGTCTATACGTCCTCCGACAGCGTTTTTCAGATAGCGGCACACGAGGATATAGTTCCCGTCGAAAAACTCTACGAATACTGCAGAATTGCAAGAAGAATTTTAGTAGGCGACAACGCTGCAGGACGGGTAATTGCACGACCCTTTGTCGGTGAAAACGGTGCGTTTACAAGAACAAATAACCGCCGCGATTTTTCGGTGGAGCCGAAAGGCACAACACTTCTTGATTTACTGAAAAATGCAGGACTTGACGTTATATCTGTCGGCAAGATAAACGATATTTTTGCTTGCTGCGGAATAACAAAGGATACAGACAGTCACGGAAATACCGAGTGTATGGAAATGACACTCAAGATGTTAGATGCCGACTTTAACGGTCTTTGCTTTATAAATCTTGTGGACTTTGATTCATCCTACGGGCACAGAAACAATGCCGTTGGCTATGCAGAGGAGCTGGGCAGATTTGATAAGCATCTCGGCGAAATTCTGCCAAGACTTTGTGATGACGACCTGCTTATAATCACTGCCGACCACGGCTGCGACCCGGGTGATGTTTCCACCGACCATACAAGAGAGTATACTCCGCTTCTTGTGTACGGCAAAAAAATAAAGCCGAAGAATCTCGGCACAAGAAAGACATTTTCAGACATTTCCGCAACAATTGCCGAATATTTTGATATCGGATACAATCTTTGCGGTGAGAGTTATTTAGGAGAACTGATATGAAAAAGACACTCTGCGACAAGGCAAAAGAGGCAAGAAACAACGCCTACACACCCTATTCCGGATTCAAAGTAGGTGCGGCACTTTTGTGTGATGACGGCAGTATTTATACAGGCTGTAACATCGAAAATTCATCCTATTCACCCACGGTATGTGCCGAGAGGGTTGCAATTTTCAAGGCTGTTTCCGACGGAAAAAGGGATTTTTTGGCAATTGCCGTTTGCGGAAGCCCCGACGGTGAACTGACACAAGAATTCTGCTACCCCTGCGGAGTGTGCAGACAGGTGCTGTCGGAATTCTGCGATAAGGATTTTAAAATTTACGTTGTGTCAAAGAATGATGTTAAGGAATATACCCTTTCCGAGCTTTTACCGTACAGCTTTCAACTGAATTAGGAATGAGGAGTACAAAGTGCGGAATGCGGAGTGCGGAATGGCGGAATTGTTAATAACTCCTAACTCCTAACTCCTAACTCCTAACTTTAATTCGAGCGAAGGGAGAATTAAACGGTGTACGATTTAATAACAAAGAAAAAACACGGCAAAGAGCTTTCTACCGATGAAATAAGATATCTTGTCAACGGCTTTACCGACGGAAGCATTCCCGATTATCAGATGTCAGCCTTCTGTATGGCGGTTCTTTTCAAGGGTATGACAGACAGGGAAACAAGCGACCTTACAATGGCGATGGCACAGTCGGGGGATACGGTTGACCTGTCGGCTTTCAAAGATAAGTCCTGCGACAAGCATTCAAGCGGCGGTGTGGGCGACAAGACAACTCTTATTGCTGCACCCATAGTTGCATCCTTGGGCGGAATTGTTGCAAAGATGTCGGGCAGAGGTCTCGGTCATACGGGCGGTACTGTCGATAAGCTCGAATCTATACCCGGCTATAAAACAGAGCTCACTCCCGAAAGGTTTATGGAAATATCGAAAAGGTGCGGTCTTTGTGTCTGCGGACAAAGCGGCAATCTTGCACCTTGTGACAAAAAGCTTTATGCCCTTCGTGATGTCACGGCAACGGTTGACTCAATTCCTCTTATTGTTTCGAGTATAATGTCAAAGAAAATTGCCGCGGGCTCAAAGAATATTGTGCTTGATGTCAAATGTGGCAGCGGTGCCTTTATGAAAACAAAAGAGGATGCAAAAAAGCTTGCCGAGGGTATGGTTACAATAGGTAAGCTGTGCGGCAGAAACACAAAGGCGCTTATAACAAATATGGATGTGCCCCTTGGCTTTGCTGTAGGCAATTCCCTTGAAGTGATTGAGGCAATAGACGTTCTGAAGGGCAAAATAAAAGGCGATATCAGAGAGGTTTCGGTAACCCTTGCGGCAGGACTTACGGCAGGCATTAAAAACATTTCGGTGCAGGAGGCAAAGGCCCTTTGCGAAAAGGCTGTTGACGACGGCTCGGCTTTTATGAAGTTTAAGGAATGGATTTCTGCCCAGGGCGGTAATGCGGACTTTGCCGATAATACGGATTTGTTCCCAAAGGCAAAACTTGGGTATGAAATAAAGAGCAGCCGTGACGGATTCATTTCCTATATGGATGCAGAAAAAATAGGACTCTCCTCCTGTGAGCTGGGTGCAGGCAGAAAGACAAAAACGGATGAAATTGATTTGTCGGCAGGACTTGTGCTTTCAAAGAAAACGGGGGATGCCGTAAAATCGGGCGATGTTATTGCCACACTTTACACCAACAGAGAGGAAACGCTCAGACGTGCCGAAGAAGTATTCCTGTCGGCACTTGAGTTTTCAGACAAGGAGCCGGAAAAATGTGACCTTATCATTGACAGTTTGGAGTGATTTCGAATCTTAACATATTAACGTAATGTGAATAATAATACAAAACTCTTGACGAATTTTGGCAAATAGTGTACACTTTATAAAGAAAATATAACCTGAATAGAGGTGCGCTTCGCAATTATCTTTTTCTGAGCTTTCGGAAGTGATGATGAAAAAGCAGGTGTAGGCGCCGAGATGTCGGTTTTTCCGAGGAAGCCGATGTCGGAGGTATGTGAGAATATCCGTATCTCTGTCACATTGTTATGTGGAGCGCTATATCGGTCATTTCTTTTTGGAAATAATGGGCTGTAGTGTTTTGCTGCAGTCTTTTTATTTTATAAAATTTTTTGGAGGTTTTAACCTATGAAAAGAGCACTTGCCCTTATCATCGCACTGGTCTGTATGCTCGGCGTGTTCGGTATGACATCCTTTGCGGATGAAGTTCCCGGATATGTAAGCTACGTGGCAGGGGATGAAGTTGATCCCGAAATGTCTAATCTCGACTATGCTTACGAGTATATCGACGGTTATGCAGATGCAATCACAGCCGACGAAAATGTTGACGCAAACATTGATGCGGCGGTTGCAGAAGTAAGAAAGGAAGTAACACCTTTCTACGCAACAATCTGGTCTATAGTTCCCGCAATTATCGCTATCGTTCTTGCGCTTATCACAAAGGAAGTTTATTCTTCACTCTTTGTCGGTATCCTTGCAGGCGGTCTGCTTTATGCAAACTTCGGCTTTGAAACAACCCTTACACACGTTGTACAGGACGGTTTCATCAGCTCACTTGCAGATTCCTACAACGTAGGTATTCTTCTCTTCCTCGTTCTTCTCGGCACACTCGTTGCTATGATGAACAAGGCAGGCGGCTCTGCAGCATTCGGCAGATGGGCTTCTACTCACATTAAGTCCAGAGTAGGCGCACAGCTCGCTACTGTTGCTCTCGGCGTACTTATCTTTGTAGACGACTACTTTAACTGCCTCACAGTAGGTTCCGTAATGAGACCCGTATGTGATGCAAAGAAGGTATCCCGTGCAAAGCTTGCTTACCTTATTGATGCTACAGCGGCTCCCGTATGTATCATCGCTCCTATCTCCTCCTGGGCAGCTGCAGTTGCAGGCTTTGCTCCCGAAGGACAGGGTCTTTCCCTCTTCATCAAGGCTATTCCCTTCAACTTCTATGCGATTCTTACAATCGTTATGATGATTACAATTGCACTTATGAAGTTTGATTACGGCCCAATGAAGTTACACGAAAAGAACGCCGAAGAAAAGGGCGACATCTTCACAACACTTGAAGAAACAAGTGCAGCTGCTGACGAAAAGGCTAACGAAAAGGGTAAGGTTATCGACCTTGTTCTTCCCGTTGTTATCCTTATCATCTGCTGCATTATCGGTATGATTTACTCCGGTGGCTTCTTCAGCGGCGAAACATTTGTAAATGCTTTCTCCAACTGTGATGCATCTGTTGGTCTTGCACTCGGTTCCTTTGTTGCAATTATTCTTGTTTCCATTTACTTTATCGTGTTCAGACACGGCGTTGTAAAGTTCACAGAGCTTATGGGATGTCTTCCCGAAGGCTTCAAGGCAATGGTTCCTGCTATCCTTATCCTCACTTGTGCTTGGACTCTTAAGGGTATGACAGACTCCGTTGGTGCGACAGTATTTATTGCAGACTTCGTTAAGACAAATGCAAGCGCATTCGTTAACTTCCTTCCTGCAGTTATCTTCCTTATCGCTGTCGGACTTTCCTTCTCCACAGGTACAAGCTGGGGTACATTCGGTATTCTCATTCCTATCGTTCTCGCAGTATTTGCAGGCAACGACACAATGTCTATCGTTGGTATGTCTGCTTGTATGGCAGGTGCGGTTTGCGGCGACCACTGCTCACCCATCTCCGATACAACAATTATGGCAAGTGCCGGTGCTCAGTGCAACCACGTTAACCACGTAAACACTCAGCTTCCCTATGCGTTCACAGTTGCAGGTGTATCCTTTGTAGCTTACATCGTTGCAGGCTTTATCCCCAACGCATTTATAGCTCTTCCCGTAGCGATTGTTCTTATGCTCGCAACACTCTTTGTACTTAAGAGCACACTCGGCAAGAAGGACGCTCAGTAATTTAAAAGAATCATAATTTTGGCGGACAGCTTTGGGCTGTCCGCTTGCTTTCTCTTTTCAGCAAAGAGAAAGCAAGCAAAGAGAAAAGAAATAAGCACCGACAGTATGGCGGTGCAAAACAAATCTATAATTCACGAATAAAGAAATTCCCCGATGTCAAACACAGACATCGGGGAATTTCTGGAGCTGGTGACAAGAGTCGAACTTGCAACCTGCGGTTTACGATACCGCTGCTCTGCCATTGAGCCACACCAGCGTAAGGGTATTTTACTCCAAAACGCGGTATTTGTCAATAGACAAATTGCGGGTATTGCAATTTTTTTAATTATATGATATAATCTTATGGATAATGGATATATGTGTAGATAATCCCGAAGAAGAGGTAAAAACAATGGCAATCAAGGACAGCTATCAGGCAGAGCTTATACGTGACGAAGAATATTTAATACGGGCAGCAGAGGCGGCAATATTTGCATACGGCAGTGCCATATCCTTTGATAAACTTGCAGAGGCAATAGGCGCCGAGGAAAAGCAGATACCGCAGCTTCTTCACTCTATGCTCGGCAGATATGAAAACAGCGCCTTTGAGCTTCTTATTCTCGACGGACACACTCAGCTCTGTACAAAGAGTGAGTATGCGCAGGTTGTAAGAAATGCTCTCACAATCCGACACAACCAGCCCCTTTCACGTGCGGCACTTGAGGTGCTCGCCATAATTGCTTATAATCAGCCTGCAACAAGGGCTCTTGTAGACAAGGTAAGAGGCGTTGAATCGCCTTCTGTCATTATGTCGCTTTGCGACAAGGGACTTGTTGAGGAAGTGGGAAGGCTTGATGCTCCCGGACGTCCTATGCTTTACGGCACAACGACCGTGTTCCTTCGAACCTTCGGTCTCGAAACCATAGACGACCTTGACGAAGTACCCGAGCTCAGTGTGTTCACACAGCAGATTAAGGAGCAGAGACGTCAGCTTCTTCTCGGTGAAGAAACCACAAAGGCACAAAAGGATCAGCTTACCCTTGAGGCTGTATCCGAAAATGCAGCGGTTGCCGATGTTACGGTGACCGATACAGCCGAGACACCCTTTGAAGCAAAGATGGAAGAACAGAAGCTTTCACAGGAGACTGAAGAGTAATGGCAAACGAAATTGAAAGAGGTGCCCTTTATGTGGTGGGAACACCCATAGGAAACCTTTCGGATATAACCGAAAGAGCAAAATACGTACTCGAAAATGTTTCCTTTATTGCAGCAGAGGACACGAGGGTGTCGGGAAAGCTTTTGTCCTGCTACGGCATAAAAAACAGCTTTGTCAGCTATCACGAGCATAACAAGGCTCAGGCAGGCAGGGCAATACTTGACCGTTTACAGAATGGTGAGGCGGGTGCGATAGTTACGGATGCAGGTATTCCTGCCATATCCGACCCGGGCGAAGACCTTGTAAGGCTATGCAAGGAAAACGGAATAAAGGTCATACCCGTACCCGGTGCCTGTGCATTTATTACGGCACTGTCAGCCTCGGGCTTTCCTTCAAGACGCTTTACCTTTGAAGGCTTTTTGCCAACAGACAAAAAGGAAATGAGCTTTGTTTTAGACGACCACAAAAACGACAAAAAGACGGTCATATTCTACGAAGCACCCCACAGGCTTATAAAGACGCTGGAAACAATTTACAAAGCCTGGGGCGACAGAAAAATCTGTCTTGCCCGCGAGCTTACAAAGCTCAACGAGGAAATTATGTTCACAACTCTTGAGAGTGCGCTTGAAATGTACAAAACCCGTGAGCCAAGGGGTGAATATGTAATCATCGTCGGCGGCGCAGAGGAAAACTCGGACGAGAGGTTCTTTGAAAATATGACAATAGAGGAGCACGTGGAGTTTTACGAAAAGCAGGGACTTCGCAGAATGGATGCCATCAAGGCGTGCGCCAAGGACAGAGGAGTACCCAAGAACGAAGTGTATAAGTATTTTATTTAGCCGTGCAATACCTCCTCAGTCACCTTGCGGAGACAGCTCCCCCCCCTTGGAAGGGGAAGCCTGAAAGTGACATAAACTAACCAAAAGCCTTCCCCAAGATGTTGGGAAAGGTGTCACAAAGTGACGGATGAGGCTGAAAGACAAGGAAGACGTATGCAGAATTTATACTTAGGCAAACGCTATCACACCCTCGACTTCTTTTTCAAGAACGAGTTCGGGTGCAAAATTGCAAAAATACCCCTATCGGGTGATTTTTCCTGTCCCAACAGGGACGGAACAAAGTCCACGGGCGGCTGCATTTACTGCTCCTCCGCTTTATCGGGCGACTTTGCGGGAAAAGCTTGCGACAGCATAGACAAGCAGTTTTCGGATATTGCCGGTATGATGGCAAAAAAGTGGAAGAACACAAAGTATATGGCATACTTCCAGACGGGAACGGGTACATATGCACCCGTAGAAAGGCTTGAATACCTCTACAATGCAGCGATTTCTCAGCCCGACGTTGTAGCTCTTAGCGTTGCAACAAGACCTGACTGCATAAGCGCAGAGTGTTTCAGACTTTTAGAGAAGATTTCAAAGAAAACCTATCTTACGGTTGAGCTGGGTCTTCAGTCGGTGCACGACAGGACGGGCGAAATAATCAACAGGCAATCGACGTATGCGGAATTTCTCCAAAGCTTTAATACCCTCAAAAATCTCGGCATTGACGTATGTGTCCACCTTATAAACGGGCTCCCCTTTGAGACGGCAGAGATGATGAACGAAAGTGTAAGACGGATATCGGCGCTTTTACCTTGGTCGTTGAAGCTTCATCTTCTTCACGTAATACGCGGCACGGTCTGTGCGGATATGTACAGCAGAGGCGAATTTAAAACCTTTGAAAAGGACGAATACGTATCTCTTATCTGCGACCAATTAGAGATGATTGACAAAAGAATAGTTATGCAGCGGCTTACGGGCGACGGGAAAAGGGACGAGCTTATTGCACCCCTCTGGAGCATACGTAAGTTTGAGGTTCTCAATGCAATAGATGCCGAAATGGAAAGAAGAAGCGCGGTGCAGGGAGATAAAGCGTAATTTTTTTCACACAGAATACACATAAGTATTTTACAATAAGACGGTTAAACAACAGTGAAAGGAATGTAAATCAATGATTGAGATTTCCAATCTTGTTAAAAAGTACGGCAAGAACTATGCCGTAAACGACATCAGCTTTAATGTTGAAAAGGGAGAGATTGTAGGCTTTTTGGGTCCCAACGGTGCAGGCAAAAGCACTACAATGAACATTCTCACAGGCTACCTTTCGGCAACAAGCGGAACGGTTAAAATTGCAGGCTACGACATTCTTGAAAATCCTATGGAAGCCAAAAAGCACATAGGATTTCTTCCCGAGCATCCGCCGCTTTATCTTGATATGACGGTCAAGGAGTACCTTGATTTCGTATTCGACCTGAAAAAGTGCGATCTCAACAGAAAAAAGCACATAAGCGAGATTGTTGACGTTATAAACATCGGCGACGTATACAAGCGTCCCATAGGTCACCTTTCAAAGGGCTACAGACAAAGAGTGGGTATTGCTCAGGCGCTTATTTCTTCGCCCGACCTTCTCATCTTTGACGAGCCCACCGTAGGTCTTGACCCCAAGCAGATTATTGAAATAAGAGAGCTTATCACATCCCTCGGCAAAAACCATACTGTTATTCTCAGCACGCACATTCTGCCCGAAGTAAATGCGGTATGCGACAGGGTTGTTATCATCAACAAGGGTAAGATTGTTGCAAACGCAAAGACAAGCGAGCTTGAAGCGGTAACGGGAAGCAGAAAGATGAAGGTCAAGGTATGCGGCCCGAGAAACGACGTGCTTTCGTCTCTTCGCGGCATAAACGGAGTGACGGGTGCCGAGATTCTTTCCGAGCGTGACGGTGACAGCACATCCTTCCTTGTGGAGGCTGAAAGTAATGTGGACATCAGAAAACCCATATTCAACACCGTTGCAAGCAAGGGCTGGCAGATGATAGGACTTGAACCCTTTGCGGCAAGTCTTGAGGATGTATTTATTGCGATTATAGACAAGAACAAGAAGGAGGAAGAGTAATGGGAGCCATATTCAAAAGAGAGCTTGCGGCATATTTTAAGTCGCCCATAGGCTACGTCTTTTCCGCCATTTTCTTTGCCATATCCGGCGTATGCTTTGTATCAACAACCGTTGCATCAGGAACAACAAACACGGCAGTGTATTTTTCAATGGTGCTTTTATTCTTTGTAATACTTATACCCCTTCTTACAATGAAGCTTTTATCTGAGGAAAAAAAGCTCGGTACCGAGCAGCTTCTTCTCACAAGCCCCGTAAGTCTTGTAGGCGTTATCTGTGCAAAGTTTTTTGCGGCATTTACCATTTTTGCTTCAACTCTCGGCATTTCGTCGCTTCTCAATATGTTTGCACTTTACGGTATTGCAAAAGAGCAGGAATATGTTATTGCAAAAATGAATCTTCCCACATTTCTCGGATGCATCTTAGGGGTACTTCTTATAGGTGCGGCGTTTATTGCAATAGGTCTTTTCATTTCATCCCTTACGGAAAATCAGATTATTTCTGCCGTTGTATCAATCGGTGTTTTTGCGTTGATTATGGCAAGCCAGGCATTTGCGGCAGGCATAAACAACACAATTCTCAGAGTAATTGTCAAGTGGTTCTCTGTTATGGATCGTTTTGCAGGTTTTCAGAGGGGTGTATTTGACATAACCGCGCTTGTTTATTACATCAGTCTTACTACAGTATTCCTTTTCCTGACGGTAAGGGTATACGAAAAGCGTCGCTGGGAATAGCAGGTAGCACCTGCGGGCAATTCACGGTACATTTTCGCGAATGCCGAGGCTATCGGTGTCGCTCAACGAACCCCGCTTGGCGGCGACTCGCCGCTGACGTATCACGGGATATCACCGTGCGCAGCAAACTATTGTTGTCGCTCAACGAGCCCCGTTTGACCGCCATAAACGCAAGCGGTCAAACTCAGCACGACAATTGCAGGGGAACCTTTGGTCGTCCGTTCACTGCGTTCCCAATTAAATTACGAAAAAGGATTGTTAAATACAATGAACAACAACACAAAAAAGCGTTTTTCCTCAAAAAAGTTCAGATACGGCACATCCGCTGTGATATTTACTGCGGTATTTGTTGTATTTGTGCTGCTTGTCAACCTTCTTCTTTCCTTTGTTGACGGAATATCCGGCGGTCTTTACGTTGACCTCACGAGCAAAAGTCTTTACGGTGTAAGCGATGCTTCGGTAAAGGCGCTTGAGGGTGTAGACAAGCCTGTCGAAATCATTTTCTGTTCACCCAAGGACAAGATTGTTGACGAGGATATTTTAAATCCCATCTCAAAGCTTGCCGAAAGCTACGAGAAAAACTTTGACAATGTAACTGTTATCTACAAGGACATTCTCAGCGACGTTGCGTATTTCAACGAATTCAAAAAGACAAGCGAGGACATAATTGACTCCTACAGCATAATTATCAACTGTCCTGCCACGGGTCTTTCCAAGATTTACAGCTGGAGCAATATGTACAAGTACAACACAGAGGGTGTTTTGTTTGCCTTTGACGGTGAAAACAAAATCACAAGTGCCGTTCTTTCTGTGGCAAGAAGCGATGATAATATGCTCTCGGCAGGTCTTATCACAGGTCACGGCGAGGACACGGGACATACCTTGCAGCATTTTCTTGAGGACTACGGCTATACAGTATCCCTTGTAGACCTTAAGACTACGGAGTCTGACGAACTTGCCGCATACGATGTTCTTGTTGTTGCAAAGCCCGTCTTTGACTTTATCGGTATGAAGGAAACAGAATCCTCCGTACAGGAAGACGACACTGCAGAAACAACAGACGAAGGTGCGGAAGGTGCACAGGAAGAACAGCCGACACCGGAAGAACAGCAGGAAACAGTATCTGTTCCCGAAGCAAAGAGTGTAAACGAAATAGAAAAGCTTCGTGACTATGTAATCGAGGATTACGGAAACCTCTTTATGTTCTTTGACCCCAATTACGCAAATATGCCCGAGCTGTTTGCACTCGTTGAGGACGGCTTCGGCGTAAAGATGAGCAATCTTTATCCCGTTATCGATTCGGGTACGCTTCTGAGCTCAAGCTCATACAATTATGAGGACTGGCGATTCCTCGGCTCCTACAGCACCGACACGGAAAGCGCAGGCTACAAGATGCACAAGGGCATCAGCAGTGCAGGCACGGGCAGTCTTCCTGCCTTCGGACCCTCCTGTCTTATGGACATTCCCAAGAGCACTGTAGGCTCTATGGAAATTTCTCCCGTTGTTACAGCATCAAAGGATGCGGTTGTAATGGCGGGCAGCGAAATGGCAGAGGTGCCCTTTGTTCCGCTTATGACGCTTTCGAGATACACAAAGCTTGAAAAAGAACACGAGGTATCGGGCAACGCCGTAATCTGCGGCTCGGGAGCATTTTTGTCTGAGCTTGACAACCCTTCTCTTGCCAATGCAGACCTTTTCAAGCAGATGCTCATTTATACCGGCAACGATTCCATAATTTCCGACATCGGCTTCAAGGTGCTTGATGAAACAAGCATCGAGGTTACAAGCCAGACCTCAAAGAATATGATGAGAAATCTCGGCATTACAATTCCCGTGATTATTGCAATTGTCGGCGTTGTGGTGTTTATCAAGAGGAAGTATTTATAATGAAGACAAAAACAACCCTGTATAAGCAGAAGACATTTATTATTGTTTTATCTGTGCTTGTCATTTTATTCGCGGCGATGTGTATTGTTTTCCCCTTTATATTCAAAGAGGAGCTTAATACCGTCTATGTAAAAAGTCCCTTGGGCGATGAGGCAGAGGCGGTAATATACGACAAGGCAAATTCAAGAAGCCTTAAAGGCGATATAGAAAGCATACGCAAGGGTGAAGCCAAAAACACCCTCAGTCTTGAAGAGGGCGACGGAGAAGAAATTCTCTATACCTTCCGCAAAAATGATGTGGAAATAAGCTATCAGCCTTTCATTTTCCCTGAAATACCCCTTGAAAAGCTGTCAAGAGTAAACGTAACCAACGGCTACGGCTCATTTTCCGTCTATAACGACGGCAAGGGCAACTTCTTCTTTGAAGGCGCAGAAGCCAACCTCTATAACAGTCAGCTTGTTTCAACACTTCTGCTTCAGGCAAGATATATGCTTGCCGATGCATATGTGGAAAATCCCTCATCCCCTTCTGATTACGGACTGTCAGAAGACAATTTCTCGGCAAAGGTTGAGGTAATATCCACAGACGGAGAAAAGAATACCGTATATGTCGGAGACAATGTAATTGACGGCGGCAGATACTATATGAAGCACGCAGAAAAAGATCACATTTACATTATGGACAGCGGAGCATCCGCTTTCTTCAACGACATAAGAACTTATCTCAACGCCGACGTTATCAAGGCAATTGAGGAGCAGCAGAGAAACTATATAGAAAAGTTTGAGCTTAAAAAGAACGGAAAGTCCTTTTTTGCCTGCGAGATCATTCCCGACGAAGAAAGAGTGGGCGTATTCTCAAATCAGCTTCACAGAATGACATATCCTGCCGATGCCCACGTGCTCAACACCACAACCCTTTATGATATGTTCGCAAATGTCGGCGGACTTTCGGGTGCGGGCGTTGTCGAATACGGCGTATCAAAAAGGGAAAACAAGGATGAAATCTTTGCATCCTACGGTCTTGACAACCCCTCCTTTGAAATAATCTTCAGCCTTTCGGGCACCGACTATGACATTGCCGTAGGAAACCGCGAGAAGGCAGGCGAAGAAGATTATTACTGCGTTTACAGCAACTATCAGGATACGGTTGTGCTTGTACCTGCATCCTCGCTTATATTCCTTGACTATGATATACTTGACCTGTTCCAGGAAAATGTATTTCAGTACAACATAAACGGAGTAGCTTCCGTTGAGCTGAAGTATGGCGGCAAGACAACAAGCTTTGCTTTGTCGGGTGAAGGCGAAGCGCTCACGGTCAGCGAAAGCATTTCAGGCAAGAGCGTTGATACGGCTTCCTTCAGACAGTTCTATATTTCACTTCTCAATGTAACTCTCGGCGGATATTCCTCTGTGGAGGGTTCTGTCGCAGATACAAAGAAGCACGAGCTTTCCTTTATTGTAACTCTTGACACAGGAGAAAAGCTTGTTTATGAATTTTATTCCGAATCTACAATGAACTGCCACATTGTTATAGACGGCAAGGGCGGCTTCAAAACCGACAGAAAATGGGTGGATAAGATTATAGAAAACTCGGAAAAGCTTATTTCAGGAGTATCCATAGAGTCGGAATTCTAAAATCAGAAATCAGAAGGAGGCGTTACAGTGGCACCGCTTGCAGATACCGTAAGACCGAAGGATTTGTCCGAGGTCGTAGGTCAGGAGCACCTTTTGTCCGAGGGAAGTCTTTTCAGAAGGATGACCGACAACGGAAAGGTACCCAATATGGTTTTCTACGGCCCTTCGGGAACGGGTAAAACAACAGTTGCGAGAATTATCGCCGAAAAAAGCGGTATGACACTCAGGCGTATAAATGCCACCAATGCATCTCTTTCCGATATCAAAGAGGTATTAGGTGAGACGGACACGCTTTTCGGCTCGGACGGCATACTTCTTTATATAGACGAAATACAGTATTTCAACAAAAAACAGCAACAGACAATCCTGGAGTTTATCGAGGACGGCAGAATAACGCTTATCTGCTCGACTACCGATAACCCGTATTTTTCGATATACCCTGCGGTGCTTTCGAGATGCAGTGTGTTTGAATTCAGACCCTGCAAGGCAAGTGAAATCAAAAAGGCACTTTGCCGTGCTACGGCAATACTTGATTCCAGAAATACCGAAAAGGAATTTGATACGGCCGAGAGGGACAAGGCACTTGACTATATTTCCGAAGCTGCGAACGGTGATGTAAGACGTGCTCTCGGTGCACTTGAAATCTGCTACAGCGCATCGGGCGGTCATCTTTCCGAGTTCTTTGCAGAGCAGTCCATAAACGGCTTTGGATTAAAGCTTGACAAGGACGGAAATGAGCACTATGACCTGCTTTCGGCATTCCAGAAGTCAATACGCGGCTCTGATGAAAATGCGGCGCTCTTTTATCTTGCAAGACTTCTTGAGGGCGGTGATTTGCTGTCACCCATACGAAGACTTCTCGTAATTGCCTCCGAGGACATAGGTCTTGCACATCCTTTGGCGGTGTGTGTTGTCAAGGCGTGCTGTGACAATGCAGTTCAGCTTGGACTTCCCGAAGCAAGGCTTCCTCTTGCCGAGGCGGTAATATACCTTGCAACCCTTCCGAAATCCAACTCTGCCCACGACGCATACGCCCTTGCGGCAGAGGATGTACGCCGCGGTCTCGGTCAGAATATGCCCGATTATATCCGCGACTCAATGCAGCCCTCGGCAAACAAAAACGCAGGCTATGTATATCCCCATCCTTATCCCAACCATTATTATCCGCAGCAGTATCTGCCGGAGGATATAAAGGACAGGGTATACTACGAATACGGCGAGAATAAGACGGAGCAGGCGGCAAAGGAATACTGGAAAAAGGTAAAGGGCAGTGCAGAATAAGGCAAAAATGTCGTATTTACGTGCATTTTGGCGTGTTAAATGTTTCATTTTCTATTGACAGGTACGAAAAAATAATATAAAATAAAGTATACTATCCGATTGGAGGACATAACAATGGCAGACGAAAAGTTTGAATTAGAACAGGAAGTATTTACTCTTACCGATGAAGAAGGCAACGAAAGCGATTTCGAACTCATCGGCAATATGGAAATAGACGGCGTGACTTATATTGCTCTTCTCCCTATGGAAGGCACAGAGGATGAATATGTTATTCTCAAGCTTACAGAAGACGAGGACGGCGACGAAGTTCTTGTTACCATTGATGACGACGAAGAATTCGATAAGGTGGCAGATGCCTTCGAAGACGAATTTATGGGCGATATCGACCACGACGCTCTTGATACTCCCGAAGAATAATTTTCTCATAAAAGAGCATACTCTTTTTTGGAAGTTAGGAGTTAGGAGTTAGGAGTTAGGAATTGAGGTTAATAGCCGAGCCATTTCTGCTTCTGAACTTTTTGCTTGATTCTTAATGAGTTTGGTCGGTGGCGTTTATGCCGACCAAACGGAGTTATTTAAGCGACACTAAAGGCTAAGGTTTTCACGAGAATATAACGTGAATTGTCGGCGCGGACTACGTGCCGTGAATTTGCTGTCGGGCGCTTTCCGCACAGTCGGCAAAGCAATGAGTCTGACTGCTTGCCTTTATGGCAGTCAGACGAGGTTCGTTAAGCGACACCGAAGGCTGAAGCTTACGCGAAAATTTACCGTGAAATGTCAGCGCGGACTCCGCGCCACCTGCCCTTCACGTATGATTTGTATTTATAAACCCACATTCAGAAATCGGAGTCC
>CAZTNR010000040.1:0-18430 GCA_964614955.1 uncultured Oscillospiraceae bacterium
AATCTGCTTTTTGCCGCGGATAACGTAAATGTGGCTGAACTTTTCGGGCTTACCTGTTCTTCTGTTGGTAAGTGTGGAGTCCTTCTTGAGAGAACCGTTCATAACCTTGAAGTAAGACATCTTACCTACAAAGGGATCGGCTACA
Organism: uncultured Oscillospiraceae bacterium; assembly: GCA_964614955.1. Lineage (GTDB taxonomy): Bacteria > Bacillota > Clostridia > Oscillospirales > CAG-382 > UMGS1387. Next base: position 146 of record CAZTNR010000040.1, read on the forward strand.
GTCTTGAATACAAATACGCTTGCTTCGCCTACTTCGCAGGGTCTTACCTGTGTACCTTCCGAATCTCTTTCGCCCATTCTGTCGAGAGGGTTGGGGAAGGAGGAAGCTGCGATGTCAAGGAAGGAAGCAATACCTGTAGCCTTGGCAGCAGAACCAACGAATACGGGAGCAATAGCACCCGAGATGATACCCTTGTTAAGAGCTTCCTGCATTTCTTCGAGTGTGAATTCTTCGCCTTCAAAGAACTTTTCAAGCATTTCGTCGCTTGTGGAGGCAATAGATTCAACAAGTCTTTCTCTGAAGTGAGCAATCTTGTCAACACTCTCTTCGGGAACGGGGATTTCAGCTGTCTTGCCGTCGCCGAGATATTCAAAGCCCTTCATTGTTACGAGGTCAACGTAACCCTTGAGCTGTCTGTCGATGATGATGGGTACTTCAATAGGACATACGGAGTTACCGAACTTGATACGCATAGCCTCGATAGCCTTACCGAAGTTTGCGTTTTCGTCATCCATCTTGTTGATGAAGAATGCCTTGGGCACTCTTGCACGGGTTGCATATTCCCAGGCAAGCTCACTGCCTACGTCAACACCGCTCTTTGCGTCCATAACGATAAGTGCAGTACCTGCAACTCTGAGACCCTGTGCAACTTCACCCGAGAAATCCTGATAACCGGGGGTGTCGATTATGTTTATCTTTACGCCCTTCCAGGTAAGGGGAGCGATAGCAGTAGATAACGAGAACTTTCTCTTGGTTTCTTCTGCGTCAAAGTCACATACTGTATTTCCGTCGTCTGTCTTTCCGAGGCGGTCGGTCTCCTTTGCGAGATAAAGCATAGCTTCTGCAAGTGAGGTCTTTCCGTTACCTCCGTGTCCGAGAAGACACACGTTTCTGATGTTTTTGGTTTCAATTAAATTGCCCATTACCTTTTAGCTCCTTTCACAGCTTTATAAGGAAGCGTAGTATTGTTAAAAAATGGGGTACGCTCTTTCATTGGATTTTGTTATTTTTGGTTTGAAAGCTTTGTCCTTGTTTAATATTATATATCAAACAAACTTTGTTTTCAATGCATAATAATGATAGATATTTAGTTTTTTCTTTGTGACTTTTGCACAAAAAATGCGGTTAAAATAAGCCGTGTTACGGGCGAGATAATAAATTGACTCTTGACGAAAAAAGCAATGTGTGGTAGAATATGTGCACGTTTTGCGGAAAAGAGGTTTTTATTTTGAATAAAACTTGCGATAAAATAGTTGCAGAATTCAGTGCCAAGGCAACCTGGATTACCCTTTGGGTGCTTGCGGCTGCAAGTCTGTTGATATCCCTTCGTGCGCTGGCTGTTGTAAAGCCGAAGGCTTGTATTGCTATGTGCGTTGCGGCGTTTGTATTTTCCCTTGCAGGAATGCTTGTCGGTGTGTGTGCGGGAAAAACAAGGCTTGAGCTTGACGAAAATTGTGTTTTTTGCAGTAAGATCTGTAAAAAGCGCTGTTATATGCCGCTAAGCTCCGTAACGGGTGTCAAGGCGGGAATCTTAAATACAATTACCATAGTTTCGCCGTCGTTTAAAATCAGATGCTGCTTCGTTAAAAACAGAGACGAGTTTATAGAAGCTCTGAAAAAGAATTTCAACCGATAAAAGATTAAGTCTTACAGGTACCTTCGGGTGCCTGTTTTTTTGTATATATTCCTTCTGTTTTGCCAAAACTAAGAAAAACTGACAAAGAAGGGCAAATCAGAATGGTTGATTTAAAGACGCTTGCCGATATTCTCGAAAACGAAAAAGCAGATGGCAGGAAAAAGGTCAAAGGATTTGTAAAAAGACTCGGCGATGAACTAAAGCCCGTAAAAAGGCTGCTGACTGCAAATAACGACTTTCTTCTTCATCCCGAAAAGCAGGAGGCTTACAGGTGGCTTTCCGAAAATTTTTCACGGCTTGAGGAAACGGTGTCTGAAGCTAAGTGTATGCTTTTGACCTTCGGAAAAATACTTGTAAAGGGAGAAAACCCCTTCTTTTATGATGCACTCTGCTATTTGATATCCAAGCATCCGTATCTTTCCGAAGATGATCTGGACGCCGTTTTTGAGATTTGCAACACCTTCGGCGAAGGGATTTCAATAGGTGATGCCGAGGCTCTGCCGCATATACTGAAACTGTGCATCTGCGAAAAAATATGCGGTGTTTTTTTGCATATTTTCGGGGAAAAGGAAACGGACGAAGGGGCAGCCCTTATACGACAACTGTTTCTTACCCTTGACGAACTGTATCTGTTTGACGGTGAAAGAACGCTTTCACATAACAAAACCGAAAAAATTCTTGAAAATGACCCTGCAGGTATATACCGTATGTTAACCCCTGCATCAAGGGCGAGCTACAGAAAAAATCTTATGCGCACGGCAAAAAAGAAGCGAATTTCCGAAAAGAAGCTTGCAGGGGCACTGATAGACGAATGTAAAAAGAATTCGGGCAGGGAAAGGCATATCGGTAAATACCTTTGTGATAAACCCCAAAACGGCAGAACATATCTTTTTGTAGTGTTTTTTCTGACGGGTATTTTTATGCTTTTGCTGTGCCTCGTAAGCCCTGTGTTTGTTCTCTCTTTTTTCTCGGTGTATTCCGTCAGCAGGCTGATAGCGGATAAGTTCTTTGTAAGATTTGTAAATAAGCCTTTTTACCTGCCCCGGCTTTCACTTTCCGCTGTTCCGAAAAAACACGGTGTTATGGCGGTGATTACTACACTTCTTACGGGAAAAGAGGAAGACGGGAAAGTTTTTGAAAAGCTTGAAGAAATGTACTTTTCCAACGGCGGAGAAAATGTGTATTTCGGATTGCTGTGCGACCTTCCCGACAGCGATGAAAGGGAGACTTTGGAGGATAGAAATATCATAGAAAACGCATCCGAAGAAATACGCAGACTCAGGCAGAAATACGGAAACGTGTTCTTTCTTTTTGTGAGAGAAAGAGAGTATTCGTACAGCGAGGAAAAGTATATTGCACCCGAGAGAAAAAGGGGTGCGGTAAATTCTTTGTGCAGCTTCCTGTGCGATAAAGCGGATGCCTTCTCCTACGGCAGTATAAAGCCGGGTAAAGAGCTGTGTGAAAATATAAAATATATTCTTACTCTGGATTCGGATACAAACCTTGCCTTTGACTGCATAAAAGAACTTGCAGGCATAATGCTACACCCTCAGAATGAGCCTGTGTGGGATAAGGAAAAGGCGGTAGTTACAAAGGGATACGGTATTCTACAGCCTGCAGTAAACCCCACCCTTGAAAGCAGCGGAAAAAGCTTTTTTGCGGCAGTTCTCAGCGGTCACGGCGGAACGGATATGTACTCTGCCGGCGGAACCGATTTCAATATGTCCCTTTTCGGAAGAAGTATATTCTGCGGCAAAGGAATGTTTGATAAGAACTGCTTTTATGAACTGCTTTGTGAAAAGAACGGGTTTGAAAAGGAAAGAATACTCAGCCACGACGCGCCCGAAGGGGCGAGGCTCAGGTGCGCTTTTGTGCCGGAGGTTGTGTTTACCGATTCATTTCCCTCTGAAATACTCTCATACTGTAAAAGACAGCACAGGTGGATAAGGGGTGATTTGCAGAATCTTACGTTTTTGAAGTCGGCTGTTAAAACTTACGGCGGCAGTAAAATCAAAAATAACATAGGTGCAGTATCGAAATTTTTTATATGGGAGAACGCCGTAAATGCCTTCCTTCCCGTTTTGACGCTTGTAATGCTGCTTGTGTCCTTCAGGTTCGATGATATGATAAGGGCACTTCTTGTGAGTGTGTCGCTGGCACCCTATGTTCTTCAGCTGGTGAACTCATTTTCAGGTATCGCCAAAAAAGCACTGTGGCAGAGCTTTGTCGGCGGATTCTATTCGGGGCGCGTCTACTCTGGACTCTGGTCTGCCTTCCTTAAAATGCTGTTCAGAATATGTGCCGTCCCTTATATGGCATACGTCTCTTTTGATGCGGCTGTCAGAAGCATTTGCAGAACGGTAATTTCACACAAGAAAATGCTTGAATGGACAACGGCTGCCCAAAATGATGCCGAAAAGAGAGACGGACTTCTCGGGTATGTAAAAAAGCTTCTTTTCAATGCCGCTTGCGGAACGGCTCTGTTTGTTTCTTCACCTGCGGGAATTGTGCGCTTTATAGGTCTGCTCTGGCTTTTTATGCCCGTATTTGCCTACCACTCGGGAAGGACAAAAGCAGGAAAAAGAACACCTCTTACAGACAGGGAAAGGGATAGGCTTTTGAAATACTGCGGGGATATGTACAGCTATTTTGCCGAAAATGTCTCCGAAAAAACAAACCATCTTCCTCCCGATAATATATCTCTTTATCCCGAAAGAAAAGCTTCGCGTATGACATCCCCCACAAACATCGGACTTTATCTTTTGTCGCTTGTTTGCTGCGAAAAAATGGGACTTGTTGACAGAAATGAGCTCTTGAAACGGCTTTGCGATACCCTTTCTTCGGTAGACAGCCTTGAAAAATATAAGGGTCTTCTCTATAACTGGTACGACGTGTTCAGAGCAGAGCCAATGGAACCTAAATATGTTTCAAGTGTTGACCTCGGAAACTATATTGCCTGTCTTATTTGCGTAAAAGAGGCTGTGCGGGAAATGAATTGCGGCACAGCCCAAGAAAAGCGCATAATAAGCCTTTGCGAAAAGCTGACAGCCGATACCGATTTGTCCTTAATGTATGATAAAGACAAAAAGCTCTTTTTTATCGGCGGCACAGTTGAAAAAGAAGAAATTGTTTTCGACAAAAACCGCTACGATATGCTTATGAGTGAGGCAAGAATTCTGAGCTTTTGCTCCGTTGCATTGAAAAGCGTCGGCAAGGAGCATCTTTCGTGTCTTTCTCGCCGTCTTGTGAAGGGCAAGGGGTATATGGGACTTGCATCCTGGAGCGGTACGGCATTTGAGTTTTTTATGCCCGAAATCTTTATGCCGTCAAAGGAAGGAAGTCTTTTGTATGAAGCACTTTGCTTTGCATATTCAAATATCGTAAAGAATACGGCTCGTGACAAGTCGGGCTCTGTTTTCGGCATATCCGAAAGCTGCTTTGGCGAGCTTGATTCTTCGTCGAATTACAAATACCGTGCCTTCGGTATTCAGAAAATCGCGGTCAATACTATTGACGAAAGAAGGGTTATTTCTCCGTACTCGTCGTTTTTGTGCCTTCCGATGTCAAAAAAAGCGGTTCTCTCCAACCTGTCAAAACTTGAAAAAATGGGTGCATATGGGGAATACGGCTTTTTTGAAGCTCTGGATTTTGAAAGCAGGACAAAGGAGAAAAATTTCAGTCTTGTCAAGTGCTTTATGGCTCATCACATCGGAATGAGTATAGCTTCTGCCGCAAATATGCTGTACGGCTCACTTGTTTCAGACTGGTTCGGAAAAGACAAAAGAATTAAGAGTGCACTTGTCTTGAATGATGAAAAAATACCATATGATGCATATGCAGAAAATCCTGTCCGCAGGCATTATAAAAAGGGTAAATCCCCGGCGTTTGTCGGAAGAAATGAAATCTATCATAAAAAAAGTATTGTAAAGCTTAAAAGGGGAAATCTGTCGGTAAGCGCAAAAAAGGGAAATATCACAGTAAAGACGAAAGAGCATCTTGCATTAAGAAAAAAACTGTTTTCGGAAAGCCTCGGAAGCCTTGAAGCTGCCGTTTCGGTTGACGGTCTTACGTATGTTTTTGATAAAGCCTGTACCCTTAAAACAGACGGCGGTCAGATTGTGTATGCAAAAAGCTTTTCGGGCAAAGACGGAGCCGGCTTTGACGGGGCTTTGAGCATAACCGTCGGCACCAACACAAGCGATACCTTGAGAATAAGAATGAGACTGAGACGTCTTTCGGGCGAAGATGCGAAGACGGCAAGATTTTCCGTTTCATTCTATCCCTTGCTGGATCTGGCGAAAAACGGAGAGGTTTGCTCTTTTTTTGACAGCAGGGATATTGTGTTGAAAAAATATGATGAATCGGAGGTTTGCTTTTCCCGTTTTTCTTCGGGTAAGAATATTTGCTGCGGTATTGTTCACGGCATTGACAAAAGGGCGGTTATTGACGGCGAAAGGGTAATGCTTGAATGTAAATCGCTTTTGCAGAACAATATTTTTGAGACAGAATTTGCTCTGTCCTTTTCGGAAAGCAGAATATGTGCCGAGACGGGTCTTGTGAGATGCAGGCAGGATAGCTTTGAGAAGGTGTGCGAGCAGGTAAGGGCAGAAGGCTTGAAGGGTGATACTGCCCCCCGAAGGGAACGACCCGAAGGAAAATCGGAGGTTCTCGGCTGTTCTGTGGATAAGGGCGTGACGAAATACAGCTATCCCTTGAAAACAAACAATGACGGTGCCTTTCTTCTTGCAAGCAGAAGCTTTTGCGCTTTGTGTACAGAGGATAATCTCGGGATAAGCTTTAAAAATGATATAAACAGGGAAAGGGTGACTCGATTTTTGGGGGTCTCTGAAGGCTTCTCGAACGGAGAAAGACTGCTTTGCGGCGGCGTTGACTTATGCAAAAACAGCAAGCAAACGACATTTGAAAACGGTACCGTCTGTTATTACGGAGGCTTTGGAGAAAACACCTACTGCGTAAAGGTGTGTGTGCTTCCCGATATGCCCTGTAAGCTTATCACCGTCAGCCTTAAAGGACATTACGGACTCAGCCTTGAAATTGAACCGTCGGGAAGTTGCGACGGAGTTCGTTATATCGGCTCGGGGCTTGTATACTTTTCCGATGAGAAAGATGAAAATAAAGGCTTTGTGTTCGGCTTCTGTAACCGGGACGGAAAGGAAACGGGTGCAAAATATGCCTTTGACGGCGGCATTTCGGTTTCTTTCGACGTGCAGGACTGCTTTTCAGAATACACCTTTTGTATAGGTAAGGCAACACGTCAGCAATCATTTGAAATATACAACAGAGTCAGGGAGCAGAAAAACGGACTTTTTGATGCTGCAGAGAGCTTTGCAAAAGACCTTGTATATGATGAGGCTCTGATTGACAAGGGTATAAAGCTTGTCCTTGAAAGCTATTTCGCCTTTCCCGTAAACCATTCCTGCACTGCCGTTTTTGCCTGTCCCGAAAACGCACTCGGCTTGTTTTACACTCTGCTCCTTATGTACAGTCCATATGCCGGCAAACGGGAATATGTCATAAAGGCATTCGGTCAGAAGGTGCAGACGGGGCTTGAAAAATACCTTTTGTGCCTTATTCTTTCGGAGTATGCAAGAATAACAAATGACAGGGAGGTGGCAGAATTAAAAATCGGCGGCGAAACCCTGTATAAAAGATGTCTTGTCAGCCTCTTTTCGGAGCTTGATACGGCAGAAAACAAACAGCTTCTGAAGCTGTCACTTGTCTATTTTGCTCTGTTTTGCGAAAGCCTCGGAGATGTTCGTACCTCCCTTGAGCTTTCAGAAAGAATAAGAAAGCTTGATGATAAGCGGGACGGCGGTATTTTCCTGTGAATTGTTTGTAAATTAAAGGAAATATTCATTTACAGAAATGCAAATAGGCGGTATAATTTATCTGTCAGAGTATAATCGGTATTTTGTCTAATCAACCGAAAGGAAGAATCTGTAATGCAAAGAATAAAGGTATCCGACGGAATCAGTCTCGGATATATAGAACAGAAAAAATTCAAAACCAACTTTTTCAAGGTATGCTTCTGTCTTGACCTTGAGAGGGAATATACAACAAAGCTTTCGCTTCTCAGCGGAGTTCTTATGCGTGCAAGCAAGAATTATCCCGGTATATCCCACATCAACAACAGACTTGATTACCTCTATGATATGAATGTGTCCTCCGGCACATATAAAAGAGGCGAAAGACTCTATTTCAGCTATGAATGCGATTTCTTGAAGAATGAGTTTGTTCCCGAAAACAGCGAGAATCTCCTTGATGAGGCTGTGGGGATGTTCGGTGAGCTTTTGTTCAACCCTTACCTTGTTGACGGAGGTTTTGACAAAAAGATTCTTGACAGCGAAAAGACAGACCTTGAAAACACAATAAAGTCCATCATCAATTACAAGAATGCATATGTCAGGGAAAAATGCATTGAAAGCCTTTGCCCCGACGAAAGGTTCAGCATAAGCGAGCAGGGAGATTTAGAGGATATCCCGAAGGTTGACGAAAAGAACCTTTATGAATTCTATAAATGGCTCTTGAACAGCGCTGCCGTCGAAATTGTATTTATCGGTGAGGCTGATACGGAAAAGCTTACACAGAGCTTTAAGAAAATTTTCGATGAAAATACCGACAGAAATCCCATAAATCTTACAGACACCTACATTACAGGCGAAGTAAAAGAAAAAGTGCTTGAAAAGACCGAGGAAATGGAAGTTAATCAGGGGAAGCTTGCTATCGGCTTCAGAACGGGTGTCGGCATAAATGATGAAGACTGTACGGCAATGTCGCTTTTTGCCGAAATATTCGGCGGCTCGCCTATGAGCAAGCTTTTTATGAATGTCCGTGAAAAACTCAGCCTTTGCTATTACTGCCGTGCCAGCCTTGATTCCTTCAAGGGAATTATGCTTGTGCTTTCGGGCATACAGTCAAAGAACAAAGACAAATCCTTTGATGCAATTATGAAGGAGCTTTGCGATATTCAAAACGGCAATGTATCCGAGGATGAATTCGAGGCGGCAAAGCTGTCCCTTATCAACAGCTATAAGACTCTTGACGACAGTCCTGCGGCACTTTCCGCCTGGTACGTTTCAAGAATCAACTGCGGCAGCACGGTAAAACCGTCGGACGTAGTGGAAAAGATTAAGAATACAACACTTAAAGAGGTTGTGGAAGCATCCAAAAAGGTAAAACTTGATACCGTTTATTTCCTCAAGGGTGAAGATGCAAAGGAGGCGGCACAGTAATGAGCTTTACACTGAAGGAAAACAAGGCGATAGGCGAAAAATACTATTATGTAAAGCATAAAAGCGGTCTTCGTGTATATGTATTCCCCAAGGAAATGGGAACAAGCTATGCCGCATTTGCAACAAAGTTCGGCTCGGTGGACTGCAGATTCAAAACCGACGGCAGAGAGGTTGTGCTTCCCGATGGAGTTGCGCATTTCTTAGAGCATAAAATGTTTGAAAATTCCGACGGCAGAGATACCTTTGAGCTTTATGCAAAAACAGGTGCTTCTGCCAATGCATATACTTCAAATAACCGCACGGTTTATCTTTTCTCTGCGGCAGATAATGTGTGCGAGTCCCTTGAAATACTTCTTTCCTTTGTAACCGACCCATATTTTACAAAGGAAACAATTGCCAAGGAGCAGGGAATTATCGGTCAGGAAATAAAGATGTACGACGATAATCCCGACTGGCAGCTTTATTTCGGTATGCTTGACGGGCTTTATGCAAATAACCCGGTAAAAATTGATATTGCAGGTACTGTTGAAACCATAGCCGAAATCACACCCGACACACTTTTTGACGCATACAATACCTTTTACAACCTTGACAATATGGCTCTTGTTGTAAGCGGAAATGTATTGCCTGAGGATGTGCTGGCGGTGTGTGATAAGGTACTGGAGTATAAAAAAGCACCCGGAATTGAAAGAATCTATCCCGAGGAGCAGAAAAAAATTAACAAGGAAATTGTTACAAAGAAAATGCAGGTATCAATGCCTATGTTTTCCGTTGGTATCAAGGATAACAACTGTCCGCTGTCGGGAAAAGAACTCGGCAAAAAGAGGGCAGCCTACGGAATCCTTATGGATATGATGTTTTCAAAGTCGGCACCCTTCTATACAAGACTTATGGACGAAGGTCTTATAGACTCGGGCTTTTCCTTTGCATATGAAGGTCACGAAACCTTCGGTTATGCAGAGCTTGGCGGAAACTCAAATGAGCCGGGACGTGTCTTTGAGGAAGTCAAGAAAGAGGTTGCTTTTTATAAGCAAAACGGTCTTGACAGAGAATCCTTCGAAAGAATCAAGAGAGCAAACTATGCACATCTTCTGAGAATGTTCAATTCCACCGACGATATAGCGAATGAAATGATAAGTGCGCTCTTTGACGGACTTGATATTCTAGATTATCCCGAAATCTGTGCGGGAGTTACCTTTGAGGATGTAACAAGTCTTCTTTCTGAAGGCTTTGATGAGTTTACACTTTCTGAAATCTATCCTCTGTCGTGGGAGGGATAAAAAGTGACAACTTCGGTTATATCGTTTCCGGGACTCGGTATAGGAGAATTTACGGTTGACAGGCTGGCTTTTTCCGCAGGTCCATTCAAGGTATACTGGTACGGAATTATTATATGTCTGGGAATTATTCTCGGATTTACGGTTGCATACCTGAGAATGAAAAAAATCGGCATTTCGCTTGATGACCTTGCAGATATTGCACTTATCTGTGTACCGTCTGCAATAGTCGGAGCAAGGCTTTATTATGTACTGGCAAAGCTCGAAAGCTTCGATTCGTTTTACGAAATGATAGCCGTATGGAACGGCGGTCTTGCAATATACGGCGGAGTTATCGGCGGGGTTATTGCATTTACCCTTGTCTGCAAGGCAAAGCGAAAGCCGCTTTTCAAAATGTACGATTGTGCCGCACCCGGACTTATTCTCGGGCAGATAATAGGCAGATGGGGAAATTTCTTCAATGCCGAAGCCTACGGTATTGCGGAAAGCTTTGACTTTTTCGGCATAAAGACTGATATTTCGCATTTCAGCAAAAACAATCCCATTAGAATGACAATAGACGGACTTACGGTACATCCGACATTTTTGTATGAGTCGCTCTGGAACCTTGCAGGCTTTATTCTGATGAATGTATTTTTCAGAAAAAAAGCCTTTGACGGTGAGGTTATTTTATGGTATTTATCGTGGTACGGCTTCGGAAGGTGCCTTATAGAGGGACTCCGTGAGGACAGCCTGTACTTAGGAAATGTAAGGGTGTCGCAGCTGCTTGCACTTATTTGCTTTGCGGCAGGCGTGACAGCGATAATAACAATGAGGGTAAAAACGTACACCGAAAGGAAAAATGAAAATGGCAACAATAATTGACGGAAAGGCAGTCACTGCCAAGATAAGAGAAGAAATCAAAAACGAAAGTGCCGCATTTGAAAAGGAAACGGGCATAAAGCCGGGTCTTGCGGTAATTATTGTGGGAGACGATCCTGCAAGTCAGGTTTATGTAAGAAACAAGGGCAAGGCGTGCGAAGATGTCGGCTTCTACTCCGAAATCCACAGACTTCCTGCACAAACCACGGAAGAAGAGCTTCTGAGTCTTGTACACAGCCTTAACGAAAACGAAAAGATTCACGGCATTCTTGTGCAGTCACCGCTTCCAAAGCATCTTGACGAGGCTCTGATTGTAAACAACATCCGTTACGAAAAGGATGTCGATGCATTCCACCCCGTAAACGTCGGAAAGATTATGATTGGCGACTACAACTTCCTTCCCTGTACACCCGCGGGCGTAATGGAGCTTCTCAAGGCTTATGACATTGACGTGTGCGGCAAAGAGGTTGCGGTTGTCGGCAGAAGCAACATCGTAGGCAAGCCCCAGGCGATGCTTATGCTTCACGCAAATGCCACCGTTACAATCTGTCACTCAAGAACAAAGAATCTCAAAGAAGTATTGAACAGAGCCGACGTTGTTGTTATGGCTATCGGCAAGGCAAAGTTCTTGAAGGCTGATATGATAAAGGAGGGTGCAGTTGTAATCGACGTCGGTATGAACAGAGATGAAAACGGCAAGCTTTGCGGCGACGTTGATTTTGAAGAGTGCGAAAAGAAGGCTTCTTACATAACACCCGTACCCGGCGGTGTGGGCCCTATGACCATCACGATGCTTATGAAGAATACATTAACAGCAGCCAAGTCGGAAGCCCCGACAGGCAATTCACGGTAAATTTTCGTGATTAACAAGCTGGCGATGTCGCTTAACGAACTCCGTTTGACCGCCATAAACGCAAGCGGTCAAACTTATTGAAAAAGGGAATATAATGAAGAATATTATTTTAATTGGAATGCCCGGATGCGGAAAAAGTACGCTCGGCGTAATACTTGCAAAAGAGCTTGGACTCGACTTTATAGATACGGATATTGTGATTCAGCAGAGAACAGGGGAGGTTTTACAGAAGACTCTCGAAAAAAAAGGTGTTTCGGGTCTTCTCGATGCAGAAGAAGCGGCAATTGTTTCCCTTGATATGTCAAAGCCGAGTGTTGTATCAACAGGCGGCAGTGCAGTTCTCAGGGAAAGAGGCATATCCCATCTTAAAGAAAACGGAGTCTGCATATACATAAAGCTGCCTTGCGAGGAAATTGAAAGACGCATTAACAACAGAGACAGCCGCGGCATTGCAGCCGAGGGAAACGAAACATTACAGGATATTTATAATTACCGCACCCCTTACTACGAAAAATATGCAGACATAACGGTAGAGTGTGAGGGAAGCGGAGTGCCGGAAAATGTCGCAAAAATAAAGGCAGAAGCAGAAAAATATCTCAATATGCGGAATTAACACTATTATTGATGATAAATGAAATAAAAAAGTATTGATTTTTCATTTTTTCTGTGATATACTTATCCTGTTATAGTGACGGAAACTATGTAAATTAAATTTTTTGAGAGGGTTGAATATGGACAAGAAGGAAATAACAATACTTGACCTTGCCAAAATCGCGTTGAACTGGATATGGGTTCTCCTTATCGGTGCAGCGTTATTTGCAGGCATTGCATTCTTTTACAGTACCCAGATGGTGACGCCTATGTATTCGGCATCGTCAAAGTATGTAATCCAGACAAAGGGTCAGGAAGCAACGAATGACATTCTTGAAAGCCAGAGAACAGTAGCATATGCTCAGCTGGTTGTAGGTACATATGTTGACATTGTTGACACACGTAACTTTGCTGCGGAGGTTGCAAAGTATATGAACGGAGAGGTCGGCGAAAGAACATATTCCAAGGATGCAATTGATACACTTTTCAAGTACGGTATTCTTGCAGATAAGGGAATTGTTGAAGACGGAACCCTCAGAGATGTTATAGATGAACTTGCCGCAGCAGGGGTGCTTGATGCATCTGCTGCCGACAGAAGTGTTAAAGATGTGGCAAGAGAGCGTTTTACATTGAACAATGAGTCGCTCTCGGGCAAAACAACAGAAGAGATTGATGCATACCTTGATAAGGCACTTAGCTATGACGAGCTGTTCCCTGCAATAATCGGCGACAAGAATCTTCTGAAGGAAACGGTATACCTCGGTATTTCCAACGAAAAGATGAAACAGCTTTCGGCACTTGGACTCGGCGACAGGAAATACAACGAAAATAAGGTATATTTCCCTAACGAGATAAACGGTATGATAAGCTTCAGCTCGGCAGAAGAAAGTACAACCTTTACTCTTACGGTAACAAGCCCCGATGCAAAGGAAGCCTATACGGTAGCACATCTTTGCGAAATCATTATGGCTGATTACATTGAAGAAATCTACCCCGGTACAGGTGTGGTTTCGGTAATCGACAGTGCGGTGCTCAATCCCAATCCCATCAATAACAACACGGCACTTCTTACACTGGTAGGCTTTGTTGCAGGCTTTGTACTTGCATTTGTTATTGTATATATCATCGAGCTTGCTGACAACCGAGTAAAGAATCAGGAAGAGCTTGCGGAAAAAACAGGTCTTTCGATTATGGGTATTATTCCCGACACGACATTGGAAAAGAACAACGGCGGTGCTTACACCTACGGTAAGAGCTTCAAATAAATTTTTCAGAAAGGATAGATTTTATGTTCAGCTTAAAGAAGAAAAAGAGTAAATCCACAAGAACATTTAATACAATTCTGAAAAATCCCGTTTTCCGAGTTGTAGAAGCGTATAAGACTCTCAGAACAAACATCCTCTTCTCAGTTCCTGCAGTTGAAGGACGTTCAAAAAGATTCATTTTCACCAGTGCAAACCCCAACGAGGGTAAGTCAACAATCAGTGCAAATACAGCTATTACATTTGCACAGCAGACAGACGTAAGAGTACTTCTTATTGACGCAGACTTAAGAAAGGCAACTGCCCATAAGCACTTCGGTCTTTCCGCAAAGAAGGGTCTTTCAAACTTCCTTGCAGGTCAGGATACACTTGAAAACTGTATTCAGAAGGTGCCGGATGTTCCCAACCTTTGCCTTATGCCTTCGGGTGTGCTTCCCCCTAACCCTGCAGAGCTTCTTGCAGGTAAGCAGCTTGAGGTTCTCTTTGAGGAACTCGACAAGCTCTTTGACGTTGTAATTGTAGACACACCTCCCGTAAATGTAGTTGCAGACGTTCTTTCAATCTGTCCCTTTGTAGACGGCGTAATCCTCGTTGCGACAGATAATAAGACAAGCTACAACGAACTTCAGGCGGCAGTAAATCAGCTCAAGGTTGCCGATGCAAAGATTCTCGGTGCGGTTCTCAATAAGGCGAGAACAGGTAACTACAGAAGCAGGCAGAAGTACAGCAACTATTACAGAACGGAAGACTAAAAATGAGAAACCTCTCCAAGCGGAGAGGTTTTTTGATTGCCTAATTGTTGTTACAGCCTGAAATACGCCTTATAAGCATTGATGCACTCACGTCTGTGAGAGTTGCAGCTTCTGTGCCGGGAGGCGTGATTGTTACGTTAAGGCTGAGGGTTGTGTCGGTAGGAAGATTTACAACGAAAGAGCCGGCGATATCAAAGGTCTGGTCTGCGGCGCTTGTTGTGAAGGAGCGTGAGTATTCGGGGTGAAGCGCACCGAGGTATTCGGGCGTTACCGTGATTGTCGAGCCTTCAAGGTCGGCTGTCGCATTAAGGGAATATTCTACCGAATAAATACCTGCATCGAGGCTTACGGTGCCGCTTGTTGTTCCTCTGCCAAGCTCTCCTGAACCTATGACGTAACGAAGGGGAATAATAGAGCCTGTTGTGAGGGTACTTCCTGTTGAGTTAAAAAAAGCGTAGGTGCCTGCATTTCCTGTATTTGAGCTGCCGCAGCCGCAGTTGTTGCCGCAACTGTTGCCGCAGCTGTTGCCGCAGCCGTTCCAGCAAGGACTCCAGCACTGGTTGCAGGGGCGCGTGCCGGGAGGACAGGTGCCGCAAACAGAACCCATAGGCGGGAAGGGGTAGTAAGGAGGTCTGCAGCCGCAGCCGCCCGTATTGTTACCGGCGACACCCTGACAGCCGTTCCAGTTGTTGTTACAGCCGCAGTTGGATGCTCCGCCGACACCCGAGCAACCGCAGGAGTTTGTGTTATTGCCGTAGCCGCAGCTTCTGCAGCTGTTTCTGTTATAACAAGAGCTCATAGAAATATTCCTTTCCTAAGAGTATTTGACAAATTGCTTTGTCACTATATACTATGAAAGGAATTGGATTTTGCTTGCCGGTGGTCTGCCCGAAAGGGTGAAATTTGTGTCAAAAACTTGATAAAACCTCTTGCAAACGGGCATAAAAAGTAATATACTTTAAATGTAAATATTTTTGTGAGGTAAAGGAATATGTTTAACAAACTTGGTTTTCAGCTATATACCGTAAGAGAGTACATCAAGGATCTTGATGTTGCCGATGCGGCACTCAAGAAACTAAGAAATCTCGGTTATACCGAATGTCACGGCGCGTGTGTTGAGGATAATGCGGCACTCGGTGACCTGGTTGTCAAGAACGGTATTGATATGGTCGGCACAAACTATAGCTGGTGGCATATGAAAAATAAGCCCGAAGAAACTATGGAGCTTCACGAGAGATGGAACTGTAAGCTTCTCGGTCCCGGTGCTATCGGCGGCGAAGAAATGAAGAGCCCTGATGCCCTTAATGCATTTATTTATGACTTCAATAAAACGGCAGAAGTATATGCAAAGCGCGGCTTTAAGCTTACTTATCATAATCATTCCTTTGAATTTATGAGAATAGACGGCTATAAGACGATTATGGACGTATTTATCGAAAAGATGGATCCTGCTACCACAAGCTTTGTTCTTGATACGGGCTGGGCGGCTGTTGCGGGTGTTGACGTTGCAGAGCTTATCGAAAAGTTAGAGGGCAGAATCGACATTCTCCACCTCAAGGATTTCACTATAAAGAATATGGGTGCCTGGGATTTCCGCCCCGATACGGTTGAAGTCGGCTACGGAAATGTGAGCTGGGACAGAATTATCGCTGCTGCCGAAAAAATCGGCGGAAAGCACTACTGCGTCGAGCAGGATTACTGCTCATATGACTCACTTAAGAGCCTTTCAATGAGTGCAGAGTTTTTGAAGAAATATATGGCGTAAAATTGGAGAACACAATGGACATCAGAGAAGAATCACTAAAAAAACACTACGAATGGAAGGGTAAAATTTCCATTAAGGCAAACGTAAGGGCAGACACGGCAGAAGCCCTTGCTCTTGCTTATACACCCGGTGTTGCAGAGCCCTGCCTTGCAATTAAAGAAGACATAAATAAATCCTTTGATTTAACACGCCGCTGGAATACCGTTGCAGTTATAACCGATGGCACAGCGGTTCTGGGACTCGGAGATATAGGACCCGAAGCAGGTATGCCCGTAATGGAGGGTAAATGCCTTCTCTTTAAGGAATACGGCGATATTGATGCAATTCCGCTTTGTATCAGAAGCAAGGACGTAGACGAAATTGTACGTACGGTGGAGCTTCTCCAGGGCTCATTCGGCGGTATTAACCTTGAGGACATCGGTGCGCCAAGATGCTTTGAAATTGAAAGAAAACTAAAAGAAAGATGCGATATTCCCGTATTCCACGATGACCAGCACGGAACGGCAGTTATTGCGGTTGCGGCGCTTATAAACTCACTTCGTCTTACGGGTAAGAAGATGGACGAAATCAAGGTTGTAATAAACGGTGCGGGTGCCGCAGGCTGTGCAATAGGCAGACTTATGCTGAGAGTCGGCGTAAAGAACCTTATTATGTGCGATAAGAACGGTGCAATCTGTGAGGGTGACGAGCAGATGAACTTTGAGCACGAGGCTCTTTCTCACATCACTAACCCCAATCACGAAAGAGGTAAGCTTTCTGAGATAATGAAGGGTGCCGACGTGTTCTTCGGACTTTCAAGACCAAATCTTGTTTCACCCGAAATGGTGGCATCTATGAATAAGGATTCGGTTGTTTTTGCTATGGCAAACCCCACACCCGAAATTATGCCGGATGAAGCAAAGAAGGCAGGCGCAAGAATAGTGGGCACGGGCAGAAGCGATTTTCCCAACCAGATAAATAATGTTCTTGCATTCCCGGGTATTTTCAGAGGTGCTTTGGATGTAAGAGCTAAAGCAATTACCGAGGAAATGAAACTTGCCGCCTCCTATGCGCTGGCAAATCTTATCTCCGACGAAGAACTCAATGAAGACTATATTCTTCCCAAGGCCTTCGACCCGAGAGTTTGTAAAGCAGTTGCAAAGGCTGTGGCGGAAGCGGCAAATAAATAAAAGAGAAAAACAGATAGGGAACGAGCTGCATCGTTCCCTTGCTTTATATAAAAGAATACCCCGTGTGATGTGCACACGGGGTTACGCTTTGCTATTTCAATTAAATCTTTTCAGTACCTTCAAAAGCTTCTGTAACGGTAGCTTCAGGAGGCTTCTTTGTGAAGTGGCTTACGATAGGCACAACGATGAAGGAGAGTGCCATAGCCGCAACGCCCATTTCAGGAGAGCACTTAGCTGCTGCAGCAAAGCCCGCGGGATTTGTAAGGGAAATAACAAGTGTTGCGATACCGACTGTGCCGATACCTGCAAGCATACCTGCCGCAGCACCTGCTTTGGTTGTCTTCTTGGAGAAGATACCCCAGATAAACGGGCCGATAAAGCATCCCGAAACAACACCCCAGGAGAAGGACATAAGGCTGACAATAATCGGAATATTCTGTGTTGCGAAAATGAAGGAGCAGGCTACGAATACAAGACAAAGAACTCTTGTGAGAAGCATCTGCTTTTCGGGAGCAACACCGCTCTTCTTAACAGCGGGGATAAGGTCAACTGCAACGGCTGATGCGGAAGTAAGAACAACTGCTTCGAGGGTTGACATTGAGGCCGAAAGAAGAAGAATCATAATAACTGCAAGAAGAATTGTGCCGAAAACACCGCCGCCGAGAACTTCCATAAGAACTGCGGGGATTACGGCATCAACGCCGCCTTCGGGAAGCTGACCGCCGAGAATGAGTCTTGAGGTGGAACCGATAAGGTATGCACCGCAACCGATGATAGCACAGAAGAGTGTGGAAATAATTGTACCGCGCTTGATTGCACCGTCGTCCTTGATTGCGTAGAACTTGCCGATCATCTGAGGAAGACCC
>CAZTNR010000041.1:0-18347 GCA_964614955.1 uncultured Oscillospiraceae bacterium
GGCTGGGCTTACATAGTAAAGGCAGGTACAATCATTCTCGTATGTAATACGGTTGTTCAGATTATGCAGACCTTTAACTGGAGACTTCAGGTTGTGGAAGAGGGTATGGAAAACACCTCTATTCTCGCCACAATTGCAGAGCCCTTTGCATATGTTCTTATTCCCCTTATCGGTATCAAGGCTTGGCAGCTTGCGGCAGCAGCAGTTACAGGCTTTATCGCAAAGGAAAATGTTGTAGGTACAATCGCAGTCTGCTACGGCATTACAAACTTTATCGACACAGAAGCACTTGAGCTTACAGGCGGTGCGGGTGAGGTAGCAGTAGTTATGGGACTTACAAAGGTTGCGGCTCTCGCATACCTTATGTTCAACCTCTTTACACCTCCCTGCTTTGCGGCAATCGGTGCTATGAACAGCGAAATGAAGAGTGCAAAGTGGCTGTGGGGTGGTATCGGTCTTCAGTTTGCAACAGGCTTTGTTGTAGCATACCTCGTATATCAGATTGGTACCCTTATTACCACAGGTGCATTCGGACAGGGCTTTGTTCCCGGACTTATCGTTGTTGCGGCTATTGTTGCAATAGTGGTATACCTTATTTCCAAGACAAACAAGGAGCTTAGGGCTGAATACGCACTTTCTAAGAAATAAATTTAAGGAGTGAAGTGAATGACGGATATTATTATAGTAGTGACCATTGTTCTTATAATAGGTGCGGCATCGCTTTACATTTACAGGGCAAAGAAAAGCGGACAGAAATGTATAGGCTGTCCGAGCAGCAAGCAATGCGGAAGTAAGAGCTGTAATTGCGGCTGCTCTTCACAGAATAAGCCCGAATAGCATAACCTCCAAAGTCAATAAGACATACAAACCATACAACCATACGCAAAAGCAGCCTCCGACAGGAGGCTGCTTTTGTTATAACCGAGAGGGTTGCTTGACAGACGAAAAAAATATGGTATAATTATTTTAGATTATTGTAAAGACGGTGATGAATATGAAACCGAGAATACTTGTCGTAGGCTCGTCAAACATTGACTTTGTCTGCAGAATGAACAGAGTGCCGATGCAGGGCGAAACGATGATCTCAAATGAAACGTATGCCTTTGTACCCGGAGGTAAGGGTGCGAATACTGCCGTTGCGGCGGCGCGCCTTGGCGGAGATGTGCTTTTCTGCACAAGGGTGGGCAACGACTCCTACGGCAGACAGCTGAGCGAAAAGTATGCTGCCGAGGGAATAGACACAAGATTTATAGTTATGGACAGATCCGCAAAGACAGGTCTTGCCGTTATAATGGTTGAAGACGGAGGACACAACAGAATAGTCGTGTATTCCGGTGCCAATATGAACCTGTCCGTAAAGGATGCCGAGGAAGCCTTTACAAGCTATCCCGACGCACTTCTTCTTCAGCTTGAAATCGACCGCGAAACCGTGGTCTCGGCAACACAGATGGCAAAGGTAAAAGGCACGAAGGTGTTTCTTGATGCAGGTCCTGCCACACGTGATTTTCCTCTTGAAAGTCTCGGACCCCTTGAGGTTCTCAGTCCCAACGAAACCGAAACTGAAATTCTGACGGGCGTAAAGCCGACGTCGTCTGCAAGCTGTCTTCGTGCGTGTATTGAGCTTATGAACAGGGTGACTTGTAAATATGTTGTACTCAAGCTCGGAGACAGAGGCTGCTATGTTTATGACGGCACCCACTGTAACCATATAGCACCCCTTGATATCGGAATTCCCGTTGATACAACGGCTGCGGGCGATGCATTTACGGCGGCTCTTACGGTAAGATATATGCAGAACGGAAATAACATTATAGATGCCTGCGAGTTTGCAAACGCAGTAGGCGCATATGTTGTAACAAAGGCGGGTGCGTTCACTTCGCTTCCCACCGTTTCCGAGCTCAGAAGCTTTTTGAATTCCGACGGGGAATAGAAGTTATATTTTAACATATATACTCTTGAAATGCCGCTTAATATGTGTTATAATAACACGATTTAAAAGATTGAAAAGAGATGTGTGCCGTGTCAAGGTGTAAAAACGTACTTCTGATTGGTGATTCCATAAGAATCGGATACGACAAAGAAATCAGAACGGCTCTTGAAGGAAAGGCAAATGTGGTGTTCCCCGAGGACAACTGCCAGTTTGCCGCTTATGTGTGCAGATACCTTCACGAATGGTTCGCGGGAATTGACGGCAAGGACTTTGACGTTGTGCATTGGAACGCAGGGCTTCACGATGTTCTGAGGCTTTTCGGGGAAGAACCAAATACACCTCTTGAGATTTATGAATACTATATAGAACGCATTTGTCAGAGAATAAAGAAGCTTTGCCCGTGTGCAAAGGTTATTTTTGCAACATCCACGTCGGTTATCTCCGAAAAGATGACAGCGGACTTCAGGCGGTACAACGAGGATATAGAAAAGTACAACGAGGCGGCTGTACGGATTGTAAAGAAGCACGGCTTTGAGGTCAACGACCTGTATGCGGTGTCAAAGACCCTTCCCGAAGAAGCACATTCGGATGCGGTTCACTATTATACCGATATCGGAACAGAGGCTTTCTCAAAGCAGGTTCTTGACTGTGTCACAAAGGCACTTGATTTGGATTAAGTAAAAATTAATACAGAAACGGGGTAATTACTATGCCAAAGTATAAAAAGGTTTTGCTCAAGCTCTCGGGCGAGGCACTTCTTAACGGCAAAAAAGACGGAATTATTGACTTTGAATTTGTAGACACTCTTGCAAAGCAGATAAAGAGATGCGTTGACGACGGCGTTTCTATGGGCATCGTTATCGGCGGCGGAAATATCTGGAGAGGTGCGGGCAAGGAGATTAACAGAACAAGAGCAGACCATATGGGTATGCTTGCAACGGTTATCAACTCCCTTGCAGTTCAGTCGGTTCTTGAGGACAACGGTGTTGATGCAAGAACAATGACGGCTCTTCAGATGAATCAGATTGCAGAGCCCTACATCAGAAACAAGGCAGTAACCCATATGGAAAAAGGCAGAGTGGTTATTATTGCCTGCGGCTCGGGCAACCCCTACTTCTCTACAGATACGGCGGCAGTCCTGAGAGCCGCTGAAATAGGCGCTGAGGTTGTTCTCTTTGCAAAGAATATCGACGGCGTATATTCTGCAGACCCCAAGAAGGATCCGAGTGCTGTCAAGTACGACGAAATGAAGTACGACGACATAATTCACAACGACCTTACGGTTATCGACTCTACGGCATCCACCTTCGGCAGAGACAACAAGCTTCCCATACTCATTTTCGGTCTCAACGACCCCGAAAACATTTACAGAGCCGTAAACGGCGAGCCTATCGGCACTATAGTCAACATTTAATTTTACATAAATTTTCAGGAGGATTTAAATATGAAAATCGAAACAAAAGCATTTGAAGAAAAAATGGGAAAATCCATCTCCAGCCTTGAATATGAATTCGGCTCTATCAGCGCAGGTAAGGCAAGCCCTTCTGCACTTGACAGAATTACAGTTGAATACTTCGGCTCCACAATGCCCATCAACCAGATTGCAGGCGTTGCAAGCCCCGACCCCAGAACACTTCTTATTACTCCCTGGGATGTAAGTGCTCTCAAAGAAATCGAAAAGGCAATTCTTGCTTCCGACCTCGGCATCAACCCCCAGAACGACGGTAAGTCCATAAGACTTGCATTCCCTCAGGCAACAGAGGAAAGAAGAAAAGAGCTTGCAAAGAAGGTTGAAAAGCTTGGCGAAGAATGCAAGGTAGCTATCAGAAATATCCGCAGAGATGCAAACGACAAGATTAAGGATATGAAGAAGAACGGCGAAATGACAGAGGACGAGCAGAAGGCTTCCGAAAAGATTGTTCAGGATCTTACAGACAAGTATACAAAGCTTGCCGACGCTTCCGTTGAAACAAAGAAAAAGGAAATTATGTCAATCTGAGCGGGGAGCCCCCGCGGGCAATTTCGCGGGTTATCCTTGCGGCAAATCAGCCTTTGGTGTCGCACAATGAGCTCCGTTTGGTCGGCATAAATCAAACCGACCAAACTCATTCAGTAATACACCGAAATATTTGACGGCTAAAAACACAAAGGAATTAGCAAAATGAAACAACGAGTTATAACTGGTGCGGCAATTGCACTTCTTATGATAGCAATTTTTCTGCTGTCGGGTACAATTGTATACCCAATAATAATGACATTGCTGAGTATTATCGGCACGTGGGAAATGCTTGGATGCATCGGGCAGAGACATAATAAGCTTTTGTCGGTTCCTGCGCTTGTTGCGGCGCTTGTATCGCCCATAGTATCCTGCTTTTTCGGCTACGGCTCGGTGCTTGTGATTGTAATGCTCTATATCACGGTACTGCTTGCCGAAAGCGTATTCTTTGACGAAAAGGTAAGGGTCAAGGAGCTGTCCGAGGTGTTTATGACAAGCCTCTATGTAATTCTTTGCTTTGCGGCGCTTCTGAGACTTCGCTATATACAGCAGGGTGCGGAATATATATACCTTCTCGTATTTATTGCGGCGTGGGTGACGGATACCTTCGCATACTTCACGGGCTTTCTCTTCGGAAAGCATAAGCTTATTCCCAAAATCAGTCCCAAAAAGACGGTTGAAGGAGCAATTGGCGGGGTTATATTCTGCATAATTGCATTTATTGTTTACGGAATAATCGTCGATAAGGCGGCAGATGTTCAGCTGAACCTTGTTGTGCTCTCGATTGTCGGTCTTTGTATGTCGATTGTTTCTATGGTAGGCGACCTTGTTGCTTCGTCAATCAAGAGAACCTACGGCATCAAGGATTATTCAAACCTTTTCCCCGGTCACGGCGGAGTCCTTGACAGATTTGATTCCATTATGATTCTCGCACCGCTGCTTCTTTTTGTGGTGGAGAATGTGAAGTTGTTTAATTGAAATATGAAAAGCACCAACGTTCGTAAAAGAATGTCGGTGCTTTAATTTTTGTCTGACGGGTAGGTGTCTCTTACATTTGTGAGACCAAGGATATAATCAACGCTTGTTCGATGAAATTTTGCAAGCTTAATCAGAACCTCAGTGGGAATATCCCGTGTTCCAAGCTCGTATCTCGAATATGCAACCTGCGTACAGTGGAGATATTTGGCAATGTCTTTCTGTAAAAGGTCGCTGTCTTCGCGAAGCTCGCGGATTCGTTTATACATAAATTCACCCCTAATTTTATTATACGCAAACCAAAACGGTATATTGACAAATAAACCAATTTGGTTTATAATGCTTCTTGAAAACGGGCGGAAAACCTGTTTTGACATTATTATACAGGAGTGAGGACTGTGAAAAAACTATTGAGTGTTGTTTTGACAATTGTGATGCTTCTTCAAACGGCGGTGCTTGCACTGCCGCAGGTGGTGACGACGGGGGATTCGGCGGGGGAACAGCGAACTGCTATTGAAGAAACGAATTATGAAACGGAAAAAAACTGGGGATATGAAATCGGCGATACTTGCCACGATATGATCAGAAAGTGGTTTTCAGACAATGAGATTGTTTTAATGGCTGAAGTCTCAGATAAAAATTTGTTTGAAACAATAAATGAATATTTCGACATAAGACTGAAATCACTTGTAGAAAATGAAGCTGTTCAGAATAAAATTTTGTCTGAAGATGTGGCAAAAACAGAAACGGTTAGACGAGAGGGATTAAAGAATCACTGGAACAATCTTAATGTTTCTGTTGTAGATGCAGACCATAATATACGAGTTGACAGAATAGAACAAGATGAAGAGTCGTATGTGGTATATGTGTACGAATGGGTGTTTTATGACTATACCGATCAGGATTTTGATGGTAAAACAACTGACGTTTCTGGATTTGGTGTCGAACATATCTTGTATATGGATAAGACTGGAGACGATTACCTGATTTTAGATGACAAATATGATGAGCTTGAATTGAGTGGCGTTTGTACGGTTGAACTCAATGAAATTGTTACTGAAGAAAATGTGGACGAAACTGCAGATTGTTTTGACTCTGAAACAGCGACGTTATATTCAACAAATTTCTATGCAGATTATGACGTTGATGCGGTAATAGCATATTCTGATAAATATGCACTAAATTATAATACTGCATATTATAATTTCAATCCAAACGGAGGGGATTGTGCGAACTTTGTTTCGCAGTGTATATCGGCAGGTGGAATGCCGCAGGTTGTTTGCGATACTTATGGTACAAGCGGTTGGTTTTATAAAGCATCCAACAATCGTAGTGCTACATGGACAGGCGCACCGCAGTTAAAAACGTGGATGGCAAATAACAGGGGAGTATTAATCGCAAATCCAACAAGTGCACAGATGTATGCCGGAAGTCCGTTCTTTAGTAATAATAGCGGGCATGCAATGCTTTGTGTTGGTAATAATACTGCTGGAAGTCCTATTTTTTCTGCTCATAACAGTGATAGATGGAGAGAAAAAATTGATTTGTCGAGTGTTGACTACACGGTGCAATTAACGGATGTCAATGCGAATGAATATAATGATGCGTATGACGGCTCTGATAGTTGGACTGAATGGAGCGAGTGGGACGAAACAAAGGTGGAAGGTTCTGCATATCGCAAGGTTGAAAAAAAGACGCAGTATGGATATTACCACTATATGCACATTTGGAATGATACGGGTTTTACAGGGGCGTATCCTGTAAAAGATTCTTCATTGTTTACGTCTGATGATTCCGATATTGTTGAGTATCACGAATATTGGAATGATGAAAAATTGTCCCAGGTTGATTATTGGACATATGGCGGGGTAAAGTATATCGCTTATGAGAATTTACATAAATGCTTGGTTGGATCAAACCAGAGTAAAGTTAATCATTTGTTTGATCTGAATAAGACACGAATATTGTATAGATATAGCGATGAAATTTTTTCTATCACCTACAACCCCAACGGCGGCACAGGAGCACCCTCTGCACAGACAAAGATTTACGGCTCGGACATTACACTCAGCAGCACAGTTCCTACAAGAACAGGCTACACCTTCAAAGGCTGGGCAACAGGCGAGAGTGGAAGTGTTGAATATGCGCCCGGCGCAACATACTCTGACAACAAGGCGTTAACTTTGTTTGCGGTGTGGGAAGCGAATACCGTTTCAGTAACCAGCGTCACCCTCAACAAGACCGCCGTCTCCCTTGAAATCGACGAAACAGAAACACTGACAGCAACAGTTAATCCGTCGAATGCAGCAAACAAGTCCGTTGCCTGGAAATCCTCTGACAATTCAGTTGCAACTGTTGAAAACGGTCTTGTAACTGCAATAGGTGAAGGCGTTGCAACTATCACCGTAACGACGGATGACGGCTCAAAAACTGCAACCTGTACGGTTACTGTTACAAAGCCCGAGGAACCCAATCCCGACGCAAAAGCGACAGTAACTCTGTCGAATGTGACCGGCAGAGCAGGAGATAAGGTGAGCGTAGTCGTTTCTCTCGATACCGACGAAGAAATCAATACCCTTGGCTTCTCTGACATTACCTATGATGAAGACAAATTGATTTTTGACGGATTTACACAGTATGAGGAGGTGGATGGAATATCTACTCTCAGCTCATACGACAAGAATAAAAAGAAAGTCGTTATTGCTCTTGATGAAGCGCAAGCGTTCCACGGAAGAGTCTTTGCTATTGATTTTATAGTCAAGGAAGATGCCGCAGACGGCAGATGCGAAATTGATGTTTTGCCGTTAATAAAACTTGACCATATTGAATATACCGTAAACACCGTGTCGGGAAGTGTAACGGTTGTATCTGAAATCCCCGGCGACCTCAACCGGGATGAATATGTCGATTTAAACGATGCGATACTTCTTCTCCAATACAGTATGTTCCCTGAGGATTATCCGCTTGACTATAAAGGAAGCGTAGACTTCACAAAAGACGGATATATCGACCTGAACGATGCAATACTTCTTCTTCAGTATTCAATGTTCCCCGAAGATTATCCGATTCAGTAATACTCTTTAAATTGGTTGTCAAGTGTTATTTGTACGTAAAAAAAGTAACATTTGACAACCATTTCTCTACAAAAATACGTTGACAATAGGCGCTGTTTGTGATAAAATTACAATGATTGAGAATATATACCCAAAATTGTCACTAATTTAAGGAGAAAAAAGATGAAGAAGAGATTGATTTCCCTTGTGCTGGCAGCGTTTATGGTGCTGGCGTTGGTGCCTGTGACAACCTCTGCAGACGATACCGATGTCGGTGTTGACAATCAGTTTGTAATGCAGTTTTCGGTTGATAAGGTAACGGTAGGAAATGATGACCAAACGGTAGACATAAGTATAAGAGCCGATGTAAATGTCGGTTTTGCGGCGATGAACTACCAGCTCGTGTTTGACAAGGACGTTTTTGTACTTGATCAACAGCCGAGAGTAAACCCCGATATGGGTCTTGAGTTTGACGGCGGACCTTTGGATATGGCGGCAAACGAAGGAAAACATCTGGGAATGCTTTCTTCGGAAGAAAATGTTTATAAAAACGGTGTTCTTGTTACATATACCTTTACAATCGCTCCCGATGCAAAAGCGGGCACATACAGCATCCGTCTTATCACGGACGGCGGTAATGTAGAGCTTCCCGGCGGCGGAAAAATAGAGCTTGAGGTTCTTGACGATAACTTTGTCAATATGACAAATGTTACCAATATCGCAGGCGGAGTAACAATTCCCGGTTACAAGGTTACATACGACGCCAACGGCGGTACGGGTGCACCGGCAAGCCAGATTAAGTCCAAGAACGACTTTGTTTATGTAAGCTCTGTTATTCCCGAGAGGGATGGCTACCGATTCCTCGGTTGGTCAACAAGCGCATCTGCTTACTCTGCAAAATATACAGCAGGTGATAAATACAGCGAAAATGAAGATGTTACGCTTTATGCTGTATGGGAAAAGCTCGGAGATATAGCAGGAACGATAGACCTTGCTGTTGAAAGGGTCGAAGCCAAGGCAGGCGATGAAATCGAAGTGGCAATAAGCCTTGCAAACAACACAGGCTTGCTTGACCTTCAGTTTGCTCTTACCTTTGATGACACAAGGCTTAAATATCTGTCGTCAAGACAGGTATCTGCACCGACTGCTCCGGGAGCCGAAGACGAGGATCCGTTTGAGCTCCATATGCTTCAGTTCATACCTCCTGTTGCTTCAACCGTGACAAACTCCGGAAACTTTTCGTTTACGCTTAATCCGGCTTATGCGGATCAGGGCTTTAACCGCCTGGGCAACGGCGACCTTGCGTATGTAAAGTTCAAGGTTCTCGACGAAGCGGAAGACGGATTTGCGGACATTTCAATTGTTCCTGTTACGGCAAATAAGATATACGGTGAAGCGGCACTGTCGACACCCCTTGAAGTAAATGTTACAAACGGCGGTGTTGAAATTTCCAGCCAGCTTCTCGGTGACGTAAACCTTGACGGAAGCGTGGATCTTGACGATGCGATACTTGTTCTCCAATACAGTTTGTTCCCTGATGACTATCCTATAGAATACAGGGGCGGCGTAGACTTCACGAAGGACGGAAGCGTGGACCTTGACGATGCTATTCTTCTTCTCCAGTACAGTCTGTTCCCCGAAGATTACCCTATAGCTTAAATAACGGAGTAAAGAAAGGAAACGAAGAAAATGAAAAAGTTTTTATCAGTAGTTCTTGCCGTGCTTATGTGCGTGCTTCCTCTTACAGCGAATGTACCCGCGGCTGAACTTATGGTCGATGCTGATGCAACAATCACTCTCAGCCCGGAAGCAGGAGAATGCGGCGACAGCATTGAGGTTAAAGTTTATCTTACAACAGCTAAAACTTTCAACACATTTGGCTTGAGATATATCTCATATGACGAGGATTATCTTACTTTTGACGGCTGTGTGGTAGATCCTGCATTTACTTCTATGCTTACAAAGTTTGATGAAGACAAGATGATTCTTTCCACAAGCCTTAATACCCCTATGGAAGGCTGCGAAAATGCACTTGTTTGTACACTTAAGTTTACAATAAATGACGATGCACCCATCGGTGAAACAACAGTGACTGCAACAGAGGGTGTTGTAAAGAATACAGGTACAAATTATACAACAGAAATCGTTGATTCAACAGTAACAGTAAAGGGTCTTGATTTCCCTACGATGACATTCAAGAACAAGACTGTTACATATAACAGCGAGGTTCAGACAATCGAGGTTGCAAATGTTCCCGATTACGCAACTGTTGCATATACAGTAAACGGCGAAGCATTTGACGGTGCAGAGGATGCAGGTACATATGATATCGTTGCCACAGTTACAGCTCCCGGTTACAATAAGGAAGTTCTTGAAGCCACTCTCGAAATCGAACCCAAGGTAATTACAGTAAATGCAGTTGTTTCCGATAAGGAATATGACGGTACAGATAAGGTTACCGGTCTTGCAGGTATGCCCACAATCGACGGCTATATTCAGGGCGATGATCTCAGCATCAAGGAAGAATCCTTTGCAACCGTAAGATTTGCAGACAGTAAGGCAGGAACACATGCAATTCTTCATGAGCTTGAGCTTGTCGGTGCTGACAAGGATAACTATGAATATACAATCAATGTTCCCAAGGCATCCATTACAAAGAAGTCCGTTACAATTACGGTAAATGATGTAAATCTCAAGGTTGGCGATGAGCTTCCTGCCGAATATACATATACCGTAACTCCTACACTTGGAGAAGAATGTGCTCCTCTTGTAGGTACTGTAAAGGCAGATTCCAAGGCAAACACAAATACAGCCAAGAATTATACCATTACAGCAACATTCTCAAAGACAAATAATCCAAACTATGACATTACAATTCAGAACGGTACTCTTTACGTTAAGGATAAGACTCCCCAGGATGTATACGTTTCTCCCGTTGAGGATAAGGTATACGGTGACGAACCCTTTAAAATCAGCTACGGCACAGGCGACAACTCGATGTTTGTTTCCGATGAGCCTTGGGTATTTACTGCAGAATCGGATAACATTTCCGTAAACGGTAATACGGTAACAATTCTCGGTGCAGGCACAGCAAAGATCAATGCTTCAAAGAAGGGTGACGCAGTACTTGCAGACTTTGAAGAAACCATAACATTTGCGGTTAATAAGAAGCCTCTTACAATTACCGCAGATAACAAGACAGCAACAAAGGGCGGTGAGCTTCCCGAGTTCACTTGTACAATAGTTGGTCTTGTCGGCGATGATACAATCGAAACGACATTTACAACTACAGCAAAGAATACAAATACCGTTAAGGATTATCCCATTACAGTTAAGGTAACAGTAAAGAACTATCCTAACTATAACATCACTCTCGTTCCCGGTACACTTTCCGTTATTGACAAGACTCCTCAGGATATCACAGTTACATCAAACGCTCCCTCAAGCATCACATACGGTGACGAAGCATTTGATATAGTAGTAAACTACGGCGAAAATGTTTCCGATAACGCAACAACATTCTCTTCCAATAACGAAGAAGTTGCAACAGTAAATGTAAACGGCAAGGTAACAATTGTCGGCGCAGGTACTGCAAAGATTACCGTTGCAAGAGAAGGCGATGAAAACCTTGCAGATTTCTCCGAAGACGTAACTGTTACAGTAGCAAAGAAAGAAATCAAGGTTATTGCAAATGCAAGAGAAAAGTATGTAGGACAGGATACTCCCAAGCTTACATATACATATGAAGGCGAGCTTGTAGAAGGCGATGAATTCACAGGTGCTCTTACAGTTTCCGACGGCAATAAGGCGGGTAAGACATACGACATCAAGATCGGTACACTCTCACTCGGCGATAACTATAAGATAACATTCGAAGGTGCAAAGCTCAGTGTTCTCGCAAAGGTTGATCAGGACGTGGTCGAAGCGGTTGTAGTTGAAGTTGAATACGGTTATCCCGAACACGAGATTAAACTTGTCGAAGATACAAGCAAATACAACACCAACGCGACTAAGTACTTCACCTCCTCCAAGGAGAGCGTTGCGACAGTCAGCCGCCACGGTGAAGTGACGGTTGTCGGTGCCGGTCAGACAAAGATTACCGTGTCCGTTGCCGGTAACTATAAGTTCAATGACTACACATACAGCTATACTCTTACAGTAACAAAGAGGCCCATTACAATTACCGCGGCAGATGCTTCCAAGAAGGTTGGCGCAGATGACCCCGAGCTTACTTATACATTAACAGGTAAGCTTGCAGACGGCGATACACTTACAGGTAATGTTGCAAGAGAAGAAGGCGAAGAAGTCGGTTCATATATCATCGGTCCCGGCACACTTTCTCTTACAAATTCCGCAAACTATGATGTAAACTTTGTCGGCGGTACATTCACAATCTTTGATAAGACTCCTCAGGATATCACGGTAGAAACAACAACCTATGAAAAGACATACGGCGACGAAGCATTCGGTATCGTAGTAAACTACGGCGAAAATGTTTCCGATAACGCAACAACATTCTCTTCCAATAACGAAGAAGTTGCAACAGTTGATGCAGACGGTAATGTTACAATCGTAGGTGCCGGTACAGCAAAGATTACCGTTGCAAGAGAAGGCGACGACGACCTTGCAGCTTTCGAAAAGACAGTAACAGTAGTTGTTGCAAAGAAGGCAATCAAGGTTATCGCAGATGCTAAGGAAAAGTATGTAGGCGAAGTTACTCCCGAGCTTACTTATACATATGAAGGTGAGCTTGTTGGCGACGATGAATTCACAGGTGCTCTTACAGTTTCCGACGGTGATAAGGCCGGTAAGAGCTACGACATCAAGATAGGTACACTCTCACTCGGTGATAACTATAAGATAACATTCGAAGGCGCAAAGCTCAGTGTTCTCGCAAAGGTTGAGCAGCAGATAACAGTTGCCGATGTTGATACCTTCACATACGGTGAAGATTCAGGATTTACTGTTGAAATCACATATGACGGTGAATATAATACAGAGTCGGGCATTACATTTGAATCCTCCAACGAGGAAGTGGCAACCGTAGATGCAGATGGTAACGTAACGATCCTCGGCGCAGGTGTTGCAAGAATCTCGGTTGCATTTGAAGGTAACCATAAGTTCTATCCTTATGAGGAAACAATCTTTGTTACAGTTGGTAAGGCAGACCTTGACTTTGTAATTGACGACCAGGTAAAGAAGATAGGCACAGACGATCCCGAATTCACATACTCCTATACAGGTCTTGTGGACGGAGATGAGATTTCCGGTACACCCGAAAGAGAAGAGGGCGAAGAACTTGGTGCATACAATATCAAGCCCGGTACTCTTACAGTATCCTGCCCCGAAAACTATAATATCGGCTATGCATGGGGTACACTTACAATTGTTGACAAGAATCCCCAGACCGTTGATGTAACAGGTGTTCCCGAAGAAAGCCTCGTTTACGGCGGAGACGGATTTACGGTTACGGCAACATCTGCAGATGTTGAAGATGCAGTTGTAACATACGAATCGAGCGATGAGACTGTACTCACGGTTGACGAAAACGGAAACGTGGCAATCGTCGGTGCAGGTGTTGCAGAAATCAAGGTAACAGTTGCGGGTAACGACGATTATGCTGATGCGGTTGTTACCAAGGCGGTTATTGTAAATGCCAAGGAAATTGCGATTACAGCACTTGACCTTGTAAATAAGACAGTAACATTTGATGCAGTTGTTGAAGGCGATACCGAAGCAGTTTCCGTTGACTTTAACGGTCTTACACTTGTTCCCGAAGACGTAGAAGAAGGTCAGACTCCCGAAAACTACGTTGTAACAGGCTTCGAACTTACAGGCGATAAGAGTGCCAACTACACTCTCACAACAGAATCCGTACTCGTTCCTATGTCCGATGAAATCGAGCTTGTAAACGTAACAGTTGTTGCAGAAAACGGTACAGTTGAAGGTGCAGGCACATATCTTGCAGGCTCCGAGGTTACACTTACAGCAACACCCGATAGCGGCTATAAGTTCAGCGCTTGGTATGCAGGCGAAGAAAAGGTTTCTTCCGATGCTGAACACACATTTACAGCAGAAGCAGATGTTGAGCTTACAGCGAAGTTCAGCAAGAAGTCCACAGGCGGCAGTGTCGGCGGTGGCGGCGGCACACCCACAAGAACAGTTTACTTCAAGGTTGACGATGAAAACACAACTGCGGTAACTGTTAATAAGGGCGATAAGGTTCAGAAGCCCGAAGATCCCACTCTTGAAGGCTACACCTTCGGCGGCTGGTTCGCAGATGAAGAGCTTACACAGGTGTTTGACTTTGATAAGGCAGTAGATACAAGCATCACACTCTATGCTAAGTGGACTGCAGTTGAAACGGAACCCGACGACGGCGAGGATAAGCCCGACGACGGTGAAGGCAAGACCGAAGAATGGAAAAATCCTTACACCGACGTTAAGGACGGCGACTGGTACTACGGTGTTGTAAAGTCTGCAACAGAAGCAGGCATTATGAACGGCGTATCCGAAAACACATTTGCTCCTAATTCAAAGGTTACACGTGCAATGCTTGTAACTATGCTCTACAGAGCAGAAAACAGCCCCGAGACATCAGGCGACGTGGCGTTTGAAGATATTGTCGAAGGCTCCTACTACGCAGATGCAGTAGCCTGGGCAGCTGAAAAGGGTATTGTATTGGGTGTAAGCAAAACAGAATTTGCACCCAATGCAGACGTTACAAGAGAACAGATTGCGGCTATTATCTTCCGCTATGCAGGATATAAGGGAGTTGAAGCAGTTGAGCTTTCCGAAAACCTCTTCTTCGCCGATGCCGACAAGATTTCCGAATACGCAGTAGCTCCTATGAACTGGCTCGTAGGTAAGGAAATTATCACAGGCTATGAAGACGGCACAGTAAGACCTCAGGGCAGTGCTACAAGAGCAGAGGTTGCTGCAATTACAGCAAGAATTCTCGCATACCTCGCTCAGTAATCAAACATAAATTAATCCCTTGCACCAAGCGGTGCAAGGGATTTTTGCATTTATCAGAAGGAAATATAGTCTTCGGGGTCAACGGCACTTCCGTTTTCGTCGTACATTTCAAGGTGAAGGTGGGATGGATCCACCGCTTCACAAAGTGCTGTGTCGCCGATGCCGCCTATTACATCACCCGTCGATATAAGGGCGCCTACCTTAACATTTGCATTGACTGTGGGTAAAAGGTTTGAGTATTTTACGGTATAACCGTCTTTGTTCTGTATGCAGACTGTCCTGCCGTACAGGTCGTCGCTGTAAATGTCGGTGACAATACCGCCGCAAATTGCCATAACGGGGGTTCCTGCATCGCCCGTCACATCCACGCCGATGTGGATTCGGTAATCCGAAAGGGTTGTGGAATATACGGGAACGTCAGCCGAGTGTTCCTTTGAAACATATCCGTCGCAGGGCTTGATAAATCTGTCAATGCCAAGGTCTGCGTCCTCCGGAATAACAGGTGTATCCACCACCTTCTCGGGCGTAGGCTGAGCTGATATTTCCTCTGAAATTACCGAGTCAATGTTTTCGGGTGTTTCGACGACGGGCGAGGCTTCGGTAACCGTGTCAACGTCGGGAATTGTCAGGGTGATTTGGGGTAAATCTACCTTTGGCAGCTCGACTATGTCGGAAATATTTGTGTCGAGGCCACTGTCGCTTATCTCGGGCATCTCATATTCTGTGCCCGAAAGAAGCCCCACTGTGGTGTTGAGCGTAACTGCCACCACAACGGCGGCAAGTGCCACATAAACAGTACCGCTGATAAGCTGCCTTCTGAGACTCTTTTTGTCAGGATTTTTGTTGTTCATTTTCTGTCCCTTCCTTTATGCTTTGATACGACCTTATTTTTCCCGATATTTTCTCTCTTATTCTGTCTTATTTAATTTCTTGCAAAGTAAGAGGCGGGATATGAACAGAGAGGGCATCTTTCGGGAGGTGTGTTACCTTTTACGTCATAGCCGCAGCAATGACAGTGCCATACCGTTTCGGGATTGTCCGAATAGATGGAAGTGGGTGCGGCGACTTTTTCGGCTTCATCGTCAAGTGTCTGCTTTTGGGCGCTTTTTACTGCCGCAACAAGACGCATTTTCTCGGCAATTTCATCAAAGCCTTCCTCATCTGCAATCTCTGCCATAGCGGGATATAGATTGCCGCTAAGAGCCTCCTTGAGGGCAGCAAGCTCTGATAAGTTTTCAAATGTATCGCCTATCTCGTCAAGATATCCCAGCCATAATTCTGCGTGTCTTTTGTCGTTGTCTGTTTGTTCGACAAGGGCTCTCTGCGCCGACATATTGCCCTCATCACCTGCAACGGATGTAAATATACTGCCCTTTGCAAAGGCTTCGGCTTCCTTTGAAAATGCCTGTCTTAAATTCTCTGCAGTTTTTGTACCGTCGAGAGCAGAGGATACGGTCGTGTTTACGTTGTTCATAGCAATATTCCTTTCGCGGCGGTGTTTAAAATCCGCCTCATTTCAATATACGTTTTTAAGACCTTCGGGGATAGTAGACGTGCGAAAAATCTTGCAATAAAACGCTTATTTTTCTTGCAATATGTGTTTTTTTGTGCTATAATAGCTTGATAAAATATATAAAAGGGTAACTTTATCCTTTTTGAAGGTGAAAAGATGGAAATAATAAGCCTTGACAGAAAAGAATACGATTATTTTCCCTTGCACTATCACTATGTAACAAACGAGTATTA
Organism: uncultured Oscillospiraceae bacterium; assembly: GCA_964614955.1. Taxonomy (GTDB): domain Bacteria; phylum Bacillota; class Clostridia; order Oscillospirales; family CAG-382; genus UMGS1387. Next base: position 16,679 of record CAZTNR010000041.1, read on the forward strand.
CGCGGTGAAAAAGCACTGCGGCAAGGAAGGCTTCGGTGTCAGCTTTGAACGACAGCGGTTTGAGAATGAAGTTGTCTACGACAATACCGACACTCTTTTTCAGGAATACTGGAATAACCCAAAAGCATATGGGGTCAAGGACGATGACGGAAAAATCGTTGCATATCTCGAATTTGATACCGAGGAATGGAATAACCGCATTATGATGACCCAGCTTCTTGTGGATGAATCGCAAAGAGGCAAGGGGATTGGTAAAATGCTCTTTGATTTTGTCAAGGATTATGCAAGAAAAGAGGATTACCGTATTATCACCCTTGAAACCCAGAACACAAACGTGCCTGCTATAGATTTTTATTTAAAAATGGGATTTACCTTCTGCGGCACAAATCTTTTCTTCTATTCGAATGACGATATAGGGGAAAACGAGGTAATGCTTGAAATGGCGTTTCTTTTGTAAATACATAGTATTTACAAAAATGCGGAATGCGGAGTGCGGAATGAAAAATGCAACACGTGTTTTAGTTGTAAAAATGTAATGAATTTTCAGGAAGGAAATTGAATATATGGAAAAGCTTATTAAATTATCACAGGTTATTTTCCCCGAGCTTACGGATGCGGATACAATAGAATCCCTTGAAGAGCTCTTTCCCGAAAGAGGACTCAAAGAGGGTGCAAAGGTTACGAGAATGGCACCCAGCCCCACAGGCTCAATGCACATCGGCAACCTCTACGGTGCACTCGCCGACGAAAGGATTGCTCACACAGCCACCGACGACGGTGTGTTCATTTTAAGAATTGAAGATACCGACGACAAGAGAGAGGTTCCCGGTGCTGTTGATTTAATCATCAAGTACCTCGGTGCCTTCGGCATCGAATTTGACGAAGGTGCAACGGCAGACGGCGACTTTGGTGCATACGGTCCCTACAGACAGAGAAGCAGAGCAAAGATTTATCATATCGTTGCAAGAAAGCTAATCCTTGAGGGCAGAGCATACCCCTGCTTCTGCACAGAAGAAGAGCTTGCGGCCATTCACACGGCACAGGAAGAAAACAAGGAAAACTTCGGCTACTACGGCAAGTGGGCAAAGTACAGAGATTTCGATGTTGATGAAGCTATTGCAAAGATTGAAAAGGGCGAAAGCTATGTTTTAAGATTCAAGAGCCTCGGCGACCCTTCAAAGAAGGTTGACTTCAAGGATCAGATCAAGGGCAAGCTCTCATTCCCCGAAAACGATCAGGACTTTGTACTTCTTAAGTCCGACGGTATTCCCACATATCACTTTGCACACGTTGTTGACGACCACTTTATGAGAACAACAGATGTTGTAAGAGGCGAAGAATGGCTCTCAACTCTTCCCTGGCACGTTGAATTGTGGCGCGCCTGCGGCTTTAAGATGCCCAGATTCTGCCACACCGCTCAGGTTATGAAGCTTGACGAAGAAACAGGCACAAAGAGAAAGATGTCAAAAAGAAAAGACCCCGAATGTACTCTTGGCTTCTACTTTGAAAAGGGCTATCCCGCAAAGAGCACAATCGAATATCTTATGACACTTCTCAACTCCAACTACGAACAGTGGAGAAGCGCAAATAAGGAAGCTTCTTATAAGGAATTCCCCTTCAAGGCTTCCAATATGGGTAATTCCGGCGCAATGTTTGACCTTGCTAAGTT
>CAZTNR010000042.1:0-18219 GCA_964614955.1 uncultured Oscillospiraceae bacterium
GGAGTTAGGAGTTAGGAGTTAGGAGTTAGGAGTTAGGAGTTAGGAGTTAGGAGTTAGGAGTTGCGGAGGATTTGCCGACGGCAAATCTTCTTTTTAATTCCATAGCTAAACCGTATTCCTCTTTTGAACTGCCTGATTAAAATTCTGTTTGAGTTTGGTCGGTCGGATTTATGCCGACCAAACGGGGTTCGTTAAGCGACACCGAGGGTTTTCATATTGCGAGGATAGGGCGTGAATTGCCCGCGGGGGCTCCCCGCTATCCGATGATTGTATCTTTGTATGTGCCTCCTGCAGGAATCATAGGATATACACATTCGTCAGAGTCAATATCACATTCAATCCATACGGGACCCTTGATTTCAAGAGCCTTTTTAAATGCTTCTTCAAATTCCGCAATATTGGAGCATCTGAAGCCTGTCGCACCGAAGCCTTCGGCAACGGCAACATAGTTTGTCTTTCTCTGAGGCTCGGATGCAGAATATCTCTTTCCGTAGAATACGCCCTGCCACTGGTGCACCATACCTAAAACCTTGTTGTTGAAAATAACCGTGATGATGGGAAGCTCGTATGAAACTGCCGTGCAGACCTCGTTCATATTCATATGGAAGGAGCCGTCGCTTGTAATGTGAATGACAGGTCTTTTCTTGTCGGTACCTACACAGGCACCGATTGCCGCACCGTAGCCGTAGCCCATAGTGCCAAGTCCTCCGCTTGTGAGGAAGCTGTTGGGGTCTACGTGCTTTAAGAACTGAGCCGCCCACATCTGATGCTGACCTACATCGGTTGCAAATATTGCGTTTTTACCTGCAATATCGCACATAGAGCGGAGAATCTGGTGAGGTCTGAGAACCTCATCGCTGTCTTGCGGGATGTAGTCCTGTGTCTGCCATTCGGCAATTTTTGCCTGCCATTCGGGATGGCTCTTTTTCTTTATAAGGGGAAGTATCTTTTTAAGTACGTCCTTTACGTCGCCGATTACGGGTGTGTAGACGTTTACGTTCTTGTTCATTTCGGAGGCGTCGATGTCGATATGGATAATCTTGGCATCTGCGCCGAATTTGCTGGTGTTAAGTGCAACTCTGTCGGAAAATCTTGTTCCGATTGCAAGCATAACGTCGCACTTTGAAGCCGCCTTGTTTGCAGTAAAGCAGCCGTGCATACCGATAAGACCTAAGTTGTTCTTTTCACCGTAGCCTAAGATTCCTGCCGCCATAAGTGTGTGTGCTGCAGGGATGTCAGCCTTTGAAATAAGCTCACGTAATTCTTCGCCTGCACCCGAAAGTCGAACTCCTCCGCCGAAGTAAATAAGGGGGCGTTCGGATTCGTTGATGATGTTTGCAATACTCCACCAGTCGTTGACAACCGTGGGAGGCATAATTTTCTGCTGGGCAGGCTCTTCAACGTATTCGCAGGTGTTTGCCGTGATGTCCTTGGGAATATCAATAAGAACGGGGCCCGGTCTTCCGCTTGAAGCAATTTTGAAGGCTTTACGGAGAATATCGGCTAAATCCTCGACTCTTTGCACCGTAAAGTTATGCTTAGTTATGGGAAGTGTTACGCCTGCAATATATACCTCCTGGAAGGAGTCACAGCCGATAAGGCTTGTGGGGACGTTACAGGTTATTGCCACAAGGGGAACGGAGTCCATATACGCCGTTGCAATACCTGTTACAAGGTTGGTTGCACCGGGGCCGCTTGTTGCGAAAACAACACCCGTTTTGCCTGTAGCCCTTGCATAACCGTCTGCGGCGTGGCAGGCACCCTGCTCGTGGGCTGTAAGATAATGTGTAATTTTATCGGAGCACTTGTAAAGAGCATCGTATACGTTGAGCGCCGCACCTCCGGGATAGCCGAAAACGCGGTCAACGCCCTGCTCCATAAGAACTCTTGTTACTATTTCTGCGCCAGTAAGAAGCATTGTTTTTACCTCCAAATATAGTAAAAGCCTTTGTCTCAAACAAATAGAGACAAAGGTCATAAAAACACTCTGCGGTACCACTCTGATTGCCGGAAAAACCGACCGCTTACCTTGAACAAGGTTGAGTTTTTAACGGTAACAAACCGTCTGCGCTTACACAATAACCTTCTAAAGTTACCTTCGGGCAGAAACTCGGGGATGACTTTCATAAAGCTCTTGCGGTGCCTTTCACCTGCGGCATCCTCTCTGTGGGCAGTTTTCTTTACTACTCTTTCCCGTCAATGTCTTTTAACGAAATATTTTTTCATTGTACCCTATGCTAACACACTTAAAAATTTTTGTCAAGGTTTTTTTGATGAATTTTACTTATTTAGTGTAATAAAGCAGAGTTTTTTTACATTTGGGTAATATTCTTCATTATTTTATTAATGGCATATTGGTGGGATGGGGAATATTTTGTAATATGGGCGGCAGGTGGCGAGTCACCGCAGGCGGGGAGCCCCCGCGGGCATATCACGTTATGTCCTCGCAATCAAACGAGCTTTCGGTGTCGCTTAACAGATTTTTGGTTAAACCGTTATTTCTGTACTTTTGCCCCGATGCAAAAGTACCAAAAAATCTCCACTCAATAAGAGGGGATGGCTCAGTCGTGAGAAACCGAGTACAAAGAGGCAAATTTTGACTCGAACAAATGCAACCGAATACTTCTACACAACCGTCAAAATTTGGACTCGCAACAAAACAAACCTTCCTGCCGCACTTCTTCCGCTGACTTCCCCTCTTACGCCGTGGTGGCTTATCTTCTCTCATCACGGGGCATTTTTGGTGAAGAATAAAGCAGAGGTTTTCGCGCAAAGGTCGAAGCACTTTTACTGCGTCGCCGTAGCACTCGTGAGTGTATACCGAATCTGTCGCTTTGCGAACGTAACCGCCCTTCGGGCGGACGATAGAGAGTGTTTGTTAGTGGCAGAACACTATAACGACGCAGGAGTGCAGACGTTGAGAGCTAAAATAGCCTCCACGGCTTTCGGCGCTTCGTAGGTCGCCGTTGGTAGCGGGTTGCTGCAGCGGTGCAGAAAAGTTGGTTTTTAGTCAGGTGTGATGTCGGACAGAGCGACCGGAGTGGAGCCGAAAATGAGTGGGACCTTTTGGTTACTTTTCGGTCACGAAAAGTGACACCCCCGCTGCTCGCAAGCCGCCGTTCCCCTTGAATATTACAAAAAAACAAAAACAACTTCCCAAAAAGAATAACCACCATATAATCCGTCAATAATACTACTGAAACCAAAAGGAAAGAGTGTGATAAATCTTGAACAGCATAAAACGAGGAGATATCTATTACGCAGACCTCTCACCCGTTGTCGGCTCTGAGCAGGGCGGAATACGTCCCGTACTTATTGTGCAGAACGATGTGGGCAACCGCTACAGTCCGACGGTTATTGCCGCCGCCATTACCTCAAGAACCGACAAAAACAAAATGCCTACGCACATTGACGTTCACGCCGACGAGTACGGGCTTGAAAAGAACTCCGTTATTCTTCTTGAACAGATACGCACCCTTGACAAAAAACGTCTTCGCGAAAAAATGGGACATCTCGACGACGATGCTATGACTCAGGTGAACAACGCCATCTCCGTAAGCTTCGGCTTATAAAAGTTAGGAGTTAGGAGTTAGGAGTTAAGAGTTAAGAGCTGTGGAGGATTTTGCCTGCGGCAAAATCTTCATATTTAAGAGAAAAGGGTCTGTAGCAAAATGATTTGTTACAGACCAAAATTTGTATAAAGTGAATGATTTTTCGTAGGGGTCGATGCCCACATCGACCCGCTTTTTTGTGATAATTGCGAATTTTGCAACAACCCCAAATTATATCAGCCTTCGGTTAAGTTACAGGCAACGATAACGTGACCGTTATTATCGCCCGAAATCTCATAGGAAAGATTTTTTGGAAGATAAATTTCACCCGTGTCACCGGGGATAGACTGGCAGTAGACCATATACTTTTCACCGCTGTCGGTTTCAAAAATAAGTCTTTCGCTGTCAAGGGTATACTTCTTTAACAGTCCTATGTATTCCTCAAGGCAAAGATTGTTGGCGTACATATAATAGGCGTGTGCCTTGCCCACGTATCTGAAGTGCCACGGCTCATAGGAAATCTCGGTAATTTCTGTCTTGTCGTGGGGGTATCTCAGAACAAATCCGTACTTGTGGCAGTTATCGTGCACCCACTTGTAATCGCCCGTGCCGTCGAAATCCTCGGTTTTGCCGTTAATATAAAGCTCAAGGTCAAAGGCAAGACCCGTATGGTGCTCCGAATTACCGGGAACTGTTGCGATTTCTGCCCCCTTGGTCTCATAAACTCTCTGCTGATCCTCATATGAACGGTAGGAATCCAGCATAAAGAGGTCGGCGTGACCCGTCTGTGCATAAAAATCCTCGGCAAGAAGATTTAATGCTTCCATAGCTTCTGTTGTCAGCATTTCCTTTGCGGGGTAGGATACGGTGTACTTGTCCGACTGTCTGCCCGAGAAGGTGACAAGGCTGTGTTTTTTTACAACCCTGGGAGACGCATCAAACTCGAATGCCGTGTCGTTGTTGACAAGCACAAGGTCGCCGTGCTTTGTGTCGTCTGCCGAGGCTGTCACCTTGACAAAGCTTGTTTCAAGCTCGGTCTGAAGAGCCTTTTCCCTTGCGGCTCTTTCCTTTGCCTCGGGGTCCTCCTCGCGCTTGTATTCTATTCTTATATCGGGGTTTTCCGCGAGAATTCCCGAATATATATTGAAGTTTACTATCACAAGAGCTGCTATTATACATACGCAGATTATTGTGAAGTTACTAACATATCCGCCTCTTGGCGGTGTCTGTCTGTTCATCCTATCACATCCGTCTTTTGGTGTTGACACTATTATACACCCGTTTTGCAATAAAATAAAGAGGGTTTTTTTAAGTTTACAATTTATTTAGTATTGCAAATGAGGGAATTTGTGGTATAATTATATAGAACTACAAAAAAAGCGAGGAATCGGCGTGGCAGAAACAAAAGAAAACATAAAAATCGCCGCACAGAACAAAAAAGCTTACCACGACTACTTTGTCGAGGACACATATGAGGCAGGTATTGCCCTTGCAGGTACAGAGGTCAAGAGCATACGCCAGGGTGCCGTCAATATGAAGGACTCCTTCTGTAAGGTGGAAAACGGCGAAATGATAATGTACGGCGTGCATATAAGCCCCTACGAAAAGGGCAACATTTTCAATAAAGACCCGAGACGTGAAAGAAAGCTCCTTCTTCATAAGAAGGAAATAATGAAGCTTTTCGGTCTCTGCGGAAAAGAGGGCTATACTCTTATCCCTCTTAAAATGTACTTCTCCGGCTCTAAGGTCAAGGTTGAGCTCGGTCTTTGCAAGGGTAAAAAGAACTACGATAAGCGTGATACCGAAGCAAAGAAGCAGGCGGCACGCGATATAGAACGTGCTATGAGAGACAGGATGAAAAATTAGGAATTGGGAATTAGGAATGATTGAAGAAAACCTTGCGGTTTTCTTCAGTTAAGATTAATATTTAAAGTAATGTGGTTACGGCAGACGGTTTGGCTATGGAACTTTAATGAAAATTTTGCGTAAGCAAAATTCTCGTACATTCCGCATTCCGAACTCCGCATTCCGCATTTCCTTGGAGGAACGACAATGCTTTACATCGAAGAAATTATCAAGCTTGACTACACCAAAACCGACGCACCCGACGAGGGACACGAAACGGTTTTCAAGCTTTACATACCAAACGAACATCCCCACGTCAGCGTTTACACACCCAAAAGACCGACGGTTATTGTACTTCCCGGCGGCGGTTATTCTATGACAAGTGCAAGAGAGGCTGACCCTATTGCCTTAAAGTATCTTGCAAGAGGCTTTAATGTGGGTATTCTTTACTATTCCTGTATGCCGTCGGTTTATCCCGTGGCACTGCTCGAAGCGCTGTCGGCAGTAAAATATGTAAGAGAAACTGCCGATAAATACTTCGGAGACCCCGACAGAATATATCTTTGCGGCTTCTCTGCAGGCGGACACTTAGCGGCAAGCTGCGGTACACATTGGCACAGAAAAGAGAGTGAAAAATACTTCGGAGATACAGAGAAAGTAAAGCCGAACGGTCTTGTGCTCTGCTATCCCGTAATAACCGGCGGATGCCACGCACACGTAGGCTCCTTCAGAGCCGTGCTCGGCGATAAGTATCCCGACGAAAAGTGGCTTGAATACTTGAGCCTTGAAAAGCAGGTTGACGAAAGGACTCCCACCACATTTATCTGGTCTACCTTCGGAGACGGGGCGGTTCCCTGCGAAAATACTATGCTCTTTGCGGATGCTCTCAGAAAGACGGGTATTCCCTTTGAAATGCATATTTTCGAAAACGGTCCTCACGGCATTTCAACCGCCGATAAGGTGACAACTCCTATGATGTATCCTCTGAGAACAAGACGCTGGATTGATATGTCGGCTGACTGGATTGAGGAAAAGGCGGAAAACGAAGAGTATATTATTTATAAATAAAAGAAAAAATCCGGCAAGCTTCAGGTTTGTCGGATTTTGTATTAATAAACTGAATTATTGGCGAAAGCCATTTTTTCTGTACTTTTGTGTCGACAAAAGTACCAAAACCGCCCACTCATTTTCGGCTCCACTCCGGTCGCGGCGAAGCGCCGCCGCAATATTGCCGATTTTGGTCGGCATAAATCCGACCGCCAAAATCGGCGTAGCACAGTCATTTTGACGGCATACCGAAAACCGTCAAAATGACAAATTTGCTGTCGGGCTGTCCCGACCGCCGAAAGCCGTGGAGGCTAATTTTAGCTATCCACGTCTGCACTCCTACAGCGTAGAAACATTCGCGATGCCCCGAAGCTATCGTCTATCGTCCGCTATCGCGGTTACGTTCGCAGAGCGACAAACGCGGTATACACTCACGAGTGCTACTGCAACGCAGTAAAGGTGCACCGACTGCTTTGCGAAAATCTCAGATTAAAGCAAAAATTCTGTAGAAGCAAGAAATATAGTTGCAGTGTAGACAGTAGGCGTGTTCGCCGGTTGGGATAGCAGTTGATATGTTAAAATATTCAGTCTTTGGTGTAGAGAGCCTCCCCGGCTCGCAAAAAATGCGACTGAGCAGACGCTGAGGGGTTGGACAGGCTATATCCGAGAAATAAATGCTTTATTTTAGCAACAATTTGTTAGGTGCTGCTGCGAACGGAGATTTTTTGCAAGAGGGGGCGGTTTTGGTCACTTTTCCCGAGTGAAAAGTGACACCCCGCCGTCCGCAGACGGCCGTCCCTTGCATTTAAATTTGCGCTGAGCTCGTTAAGCGACACCGACAGCCTGTTCTATCGCGAGGACATAACGTGATACGCCCGCGGTGGCTCACCGCCGTGAATATGCTGTCGGGCTTTCCCGACCTATAAGTCGTCTGCGTCCTGAACGGGTTCTTCGCAGGGGTTTTCGGGAACACCCGTGTACATTCCCAAGGGGTCGGTTTTTGAAACGCCGTCGTATTCCGTACCGTCAATAATGTTGAGGTATACCTTCTGCTTTTTCTTTTTGAAGCTGTATTTGTCGCCGTCGGATAAACTGTTGTTGTACGGTATATTCCTGTTCTGTGACATTGAAATCTTCCTCTCAATTTGTTCTTGTGTTAGTATCCTATGCAAAATAAAGACGGGCAATACCTGTAAAAAAATAGTATGAAAATCCATAAATCCTCTTGACAAACTCGAACATTTGTGCTATAATATATATACAATGAACCCTATTCTTTGGGGATAGTTGTCATACATCTCGGATGGTACATCGAAAAAACTGCTTTGAGCAGGAATCGGTGTACCCTTTTTTTGTGCAAATTTAAGAGAAAGGAGGTAAAAAATGCAGATTACACCCGAAATAATCGTAGAAATTTCAAAGCTTGTGGGTGCTGTGGGAATAATAGCAGGCGCAGGTGCGGCACTTTTTAAGTGGCTGTCAAAGCAGGAAAAGCAGAGCATCGATATAGAAAAGCTGAGAGAAATGCACGACGAGGATTTAAAGAGCGTGCAGGATGAATTGTGTGTACTCAATTACGCCGTTCTTGCATCCCTCGATGCCCTTATGCAAAGGGGATACGGCGGAAACGTAAACGAGGCACATATAAAGCTTCAGAAGCACATAAACAATAAAGCGCATAAACAGAAAGGAGAATAAAAATGAAAAACAAATTTACATCAAGAAAATTTCTTACAGCCCTTACGGGACTTATCACGGGCATTATTCTTATAGTCGCAGGCGACGTCACAGAAGGTGTTACAACTGTCATTTCATCGGTTGTGGCATATTGTGTAGCAGAGGGGTATGTGGATGGACAGAAATTTTTGTCCGGTATTGAAAAATCTGAAAGTAATGAGGAGTAACTATGATTAGCTGTTTTAAAGGAAAATTCAAACTAACAAGCCCGAGAGACTATAGAAATATCTCAGGCAAAACCGAGTACCACGGCGGAATTGACCTTGTGGCACTTGAGGATAAAAATATATACGCCATAGCCGACGGAGTTGTGGACGCCACACCCTATGAAAAGAACGGCTTCGGCTACTATGTCAGACAAAAAATGACCGACGGCAGACGTATCTACTACGGTCATATGAAAAAGGGCAGTGTTGCCGTCAAGGCGGGACAGCAAATAAAGAAGGGCGACCTGCTCGGCATTATGGGCTCAACGGGTGCCTCTACCGGCGCACATACCCACCTTGAAATCAGGGTGCCGGGTACAAGTAAAGAAAGCCTTGATATAAACGAGTTTACGGGAATTCCCAATCGGGTCGGGGTGTATGATGCAACCCTGACGGCAGAAGAGGCAAAAAGGAATATACAGGAAAAATGCGGACTTGCTGACAGCACTATGGATTATCTCGGCGCATATAGGTTTGCCGAGGATCTGTTTTTAAAGCTCTGGAAAGCAATGGAATAGGAGGATTATGGCAAAAAGAAGTTTTATACTTTTTCACGATTATACCGAGCAGTTTCTCTGTCTGTCGGATGAGGAGTGCGGCAGGCTTATCAAGGCTATCTTTATATATGAAACAGAGGGAGAGGTGACAGCTCTTCCTCCCGAAGCAAGAATGGCGTTCAGATTTATCAGACACGCCCTTGATGAAAACAGGGACAAGTATGCGGATATATGTAAAAAGAGAAGCGAGGCGGCAAAGAAAAGCCATTTGGGCAGAGGAAATGCAAATGCAAGCAATTGTATGCAAAAGCAAGCATTTGCTGCTGATACTGATACTGATACTGATACTGTAACTGAAACTGAAACTGAAACTGTTACTGTAACTGAGACTGACACTGTAACCGAGACTGTGACCGAGACCGAAACGGATACTGCACAGAAGGAAAGTACTGTGAAGAAAGAAGAAAACACACCCACACCCCAAAAGACAGCGAGAGGAGAATTTCTTAACGTCTTTCTTACAATCGAAGAATATGCAAGACTTTTACTCGATTACGGAGCAGATACCGCAAACAAGGCTATTGAGCTGCTTTCAACACGTATTGCACGGGATGATAACTCCAAATATAAAAATGAAAACCATTATGCCACAATAAAGTCGTGGGTGATAACTGCGGTAGAGGAGCAAAAGCAAAGAGAAAAGGAGCTGCAGGACAGGCAAAAGCCGAAGGAAACAGAAAACTATCATAATTCTGCCCTTGCCGGCTATGACCTTGAGGATTTTTTCGAAAAGGTATAGATGAAAAACGACTGCTACCTCAGGTTGCAAAAATAACAACTCAAAATATCTTGAAAAGACCAAAAAACGGTGATAGAATAATAAAAAACAACTATGGGGTGAAAAAATGAACACAGGCGAATATATCAGAAAGCTCCGCAAGGACAAAAAGCTGACCAGAGAACAGTTCGGAGACATCTTCGGCGTATCGGGACAGGCTGTACAGAAATGGGAAAACGGACAGAATCTTCCCGAAACTGCGAAAATAATCAAAATCGCACAGTATTTCGGCGTATCCCTTGACGATATGCTCCTTTCCCGTGATGCCAGAGTTGTGGAAATAATTAAGGAAAACAAGCAGGCAAAGCCTGCCTATGAGAAAATCCACGTCTGGGAAGACTACGCCTTTGACGTAAAGACGGAATATCAGCAAAGCATTGAGGAAGGACTTGACATTGAGGTTTACAGTGAGCTTTTCAAGGTTGTCGGTACGCTTCCGAGAAACGAAATACGTCAGAAGCTGGGTGATGTTCTCTTTGACATAGTCTCAAATGCAAAGCAGGCTGAGGGTTACAAATACAACGAGCCGAGTGAGCTTGAAGCCATAAAGGCACTGAGAAAGCCGTACCCGCTTTCGGGCAAGGTTGACGAAAAAAAGCTTCCCGACAAAATCCACGGTGCCTGGGTTGGAAGAATTGCAGGGTGCTTTCTCGGCAAAGCCGTTGAGGGCATAAGGACAAACGAATTTGTTCCTTTCCTCAAAAGGACAAACAACTACCCGATGCACAGATACATACTTTCCACCGATTGCACCGACGAAAACTGCGAGGGTATGAACTACCGCATAGGTTCGGGAAACATTTTTCCCGACACACGAAGCTATATGCCCACCGACGATGACACAAACTATATGGTTATCGGTCAGCTTGCTGTAGAAAAATACGGCAGAGACTTTACCCCTGAAAATATGATGGAGGTCTGGCTCAGATACCAGCCCAAGGATGCCTACTGCACAGCAGAAAGACGTGCATTTATAAACTTTGTGGCAGGCTTCAGACCCCCTTATTCCGCCTCCTACAAAAACCCCTACAGAGAATGGATTGGCGCACAGATAAGAGGCGACTACTTCGGCTACATCAACCCCGGCAATCCCGAAATGGCAGCCGAAATGGGCTGGCGTGACGCTTCCATTTCCCACACAAAGAACGGCATCTACGGTGAGATGTTCGCCTCTGGTATGATTGCGGCAGCTGCGGTGACGGAGGATGTTGAGGAAATAATCCTTTCGGGGCTCGGTGAAATTCCCGAAACCTCCCGTCTCTACGAATCCGTAATGACAATTATGGATATGTATAAATCGGGCAAGAGCAGTGAAGAAGCATTTGAGTACATCCACTCTGTATGGAATGAATACACAGGTCACGGCTGGTGCCACACAATTTCAAACGCGATGGTTGTTGCGGCCTCCCTTCTTTACGGCAAGGGCGATTTCGGCAAGTCCATATGCCTTGCGGTGCAGACAGGCTTTGACACCGACTGCAACGGTGCGACGGTAGGTTCAATCCTCGGTATGGCAGGGGGATATGACTTTGTTTCCGACGAATGGAAGAAGCATCTCTGTGACACACTTGAAACAAGCATTTTCGGTTATGAGAGAGTGAAAATTTCAGAGTGTGCAAAGAAGACAATGGAGCACGTTAAGATTTAAAGGCAAAGTATTAACAGAGAAAAATCCGACAAACCTTTTGTTTGTCGGATTTTTGTATCTAAAACTGAATTTTTTGCAAAAGCTTGGGGTTTGTGTACTTTTGTATCGACAAAAGTACCAAAAACGCCCACTCATTTTCGGCTCCACTCCGGTCGCGGCGAAGCGCCGCCGCAATATTGCCGATTTTGGCGGTTTTCGGTATGCCGCCGTCCTTCTCAATTGCATTCAGCAATAAATACAGAGAGCCCCGAGGCAAGACCTCGGGGCGTTGTGTTATCATACCAAATCAAAAAAATATGCTCTTTGCTTGCTCTTTGATTTCCTTGGAGGCGATAAAGGGAATTCTTGTGGTGTAGCCGTTCTTTGCGGCGACAATCATCTTTGCGGGCCATTCGAAGATGTCCCTGTTCCACTGGTCGATTGTGTCGTTGTAAAGCTCTCTTGCGGCAGTGATTTCCCTCTGGAGATACATATTCTGCTGCATAGCATCGGCGATTTCCTTGTGTGCGGCAAGGTCGGGATACTGCTCAACGGCAACATTGATGCTTCTTGCGATGTTTTCAACCTTGCTGCCGTATTCGTTTCTCTCATCGTCGGATATGCCGGAACGGTACTTTGCTATGTTCTCAAAGGTGCCCTTGTCAAGGTCGATTGCCTTGTCGAGAAGCTTTGCGCAGTTCTGAAGCACCATAACTCTCTGCTCAAGATAGTTATCAATCTGCGACGCGTTTCTCTGAATCTTCTGCTGAAGCTGGTCAAAGTGCTTCTGTGCACCTATCTTGATAAAGAGAAAAATAACGCCGGGTATGATTCCGCATACCCATAAAAGAATTTCAAATATCTTTGAGCCTACGCCCACCTGTGCGGGTATTTTCTTTGCAATTACGTTTGTGTCAAGTCCCTCTTCTCTTATCTCGGGATTGAGCTCGTCAAGCTGGTTTGCCATAATAAATCTCTCCTTTATATTGGTAATGTGGAATTGAGAATGCAAAATGTAGAATTGCGGTTGAAAACCTTGCGGTTTTCTTCAACAACTCCTAACTCCTAACTCCTAACTCCTAACTTATTTATATATTGCGAGTCCGTTTTTGCTTGCAAGACAGCTTTGTGCGCTTGCTGCGGTTGTTATGTTGAACTCATTTGTCTGCGACAGGGGCAGATATTCGTCCCAGTGGACTGCAACCGAATGCATATGACCGTCGCCACCGAATACAGAAACGTAGTCGGTTCTTTGTGCTATGTCATAGGAATATGCCGTGACAAGGGCGGTTTCGACATTTCCCGATTTTGACAGGTATTCGCTCTTTATAATTACATTCGTCTTTGTTGAGGGATGCGCCACAAGGGATGTGCCGAGACAGTTGGCAAGCACCTCGCATTCCTTTCTCGAATAGAGCTGTGAATAGTCGGGCAGGGGTTTCAAAGAATGAACGGGTCGCTCCTGATATGCCGGGATGGCAAGAATGGGTGCAAAATCAAAGTAGACCTCTTTGAAATACTGCTCATTTTTGCTTTTGAAGTTGTGCTCGATTATGTCAAAGGAATAGGATGCGTATTCCGATACGTCGATAAACAGCTTTCTTCCCTGACTGTGCTTTGAGGCTACGGTGTTCATTCTTTTGCACTTTATAAAGTCGAAGTCGTCGCCGAAGGTTTCGTCGGAAAGGATAAGGGCTACGGTGTTGGTCTGGGCAAGAGGAGTAAAGAGCGTTCTGAACTGTACCTCGTCGTTTCTGTCTGTGGCGTTGAACAGCACTTCAAACTCGGAATTTGCCATAAGTGTAAATTCCTTGCCCTTTCTCAGAGCCTTGTCGCCCTTACGTCTGAGCTTTTTTTGGGTTCGTTTTATATGTCTTTGAATTGCCTTGTCGCTGATAAGGTTGATGCCGCCTGCGCTTCTCGAAAAGCTAAGGTCGGGTGCGCCCTGCGAGCCGTAGTTGAGAACAACCTCGGTGCTGTAAAAGGGCTTTGGCTTTTCGACGGTGGCGTGAAGAGTCTGGCTTCGGGTACGGGTTCGTGATTTGCCGTCGGAGTCGATGTAATGCTCTGTCCAGTGTATTGTTTTGTAGCCGTGATAGGTTTGAGTACCTACGGTATGTACAAGTCTGTTCTCAAAAACAAAGGGATTTTCGTTATAGCTGCCCGACAGCACATCAAGGGTGGAGTGATTTACATTGTTTATGCCCGTAAAATCGTAGTTGAGCTTCATATCCTCCTCCTGCTTTACGTCAAAGCAGCTTTCGAAGGACAGAAGGGGAATTGTGTCCTGCACAAGCTTTATACAGTCCCTTGAGGTAAAAAGGCAGTTTAAAGGTGCCATCTGTTTTTGTGCAAGCTCCAGAAGCTTTGCAGCCGTCTTTTCGGCATTTGCGATTTCCTCGCGAAGCTGTCGGATTTTTGGTGTTGTTTTGAGTATTACAAGGGGTATAAGGATAAGGGTGATAATCATAAGCACACGCAAAAATCTCAAAAGATTATATTTGCGCTTCAGCTTTTTAAGGTTTTCTGTCAGCTCGTTATACTTACTTACCGTCTGTCTGTTCTCGTCGATATTTACCCCTGACCTTTCGACAAGAGCGTTAAAGAAGGTATCTGTACTCTGCGAGTGAGAGAGCTTATATTTGTTCAGATATTCACTCAGCGGTTCATATATTACGCCATTCAAGCAATTTGCACCCCCCTTTTTTTACAGTATATCAAATTTTTCGACGGTTGTAAAGGGCGGAGAATAAAAAAAGGCTGATAATGAGGCATATATGCAAGGTTTTGAGGATGTGAAGAGTGTGTCGAAAAAGAAAAGAAAAAAACTCTTGACAAACGCATTTCTTTGTGGTATATTATTTAGGCTATCCAAGTGCGGTTGCACGGTGTTGGTTAAGCGACACCGATAGTTTGTTAAGTAGCGAGATGCCCCGTGAATTGTCAGCGGGTGCTACCCGCCCGATGCCCCTGTAGCTCAGCCGGTAGAGCACTAGACTTTTAATCTAGGTGTCCGGAGTTCGATTCTCCGCAGGAGCACCATCAAAAAAAGACAGATTTCGAATGAAATCTGTCTTTTTTTCAGCGATATAAATTCCTGACGGAATTTACGATGTACCTTCGGTGCGATATATCCTAACAGATGCGATATGTTGCCTTACGGCAACGAGAAAAGGAATTTATATCATATCGCACGAGCGTGAGCGAGTATATCGCAAATAAAGTAAAAATATCTTTATCGTTCTGCTTTCCCGCCAAAAGAGCATCCGCAAGGAGGCTCTTTTTGTCGTTAAATTTGATTTTCGCAAATATCACTTGCAACACAAGGGTATTTTTGGTATAATACCCACATAAAACTCACCACCCGAAAGGAGAAAATGTTATGAGTCTAATTAACTACCCCTGGAAGCAGAGAGGTCTCAATATTTTTGCGCCGGTTCCCGAAGATGTTGACCGCTTCTGCAGCTTTATTGAAAACGAGCTTGTGCCCGACGGAATTGATACAATTCTTCTTATCATCAGATACAACTATATGTTTGAAAGCCACCCCGAATGCCGCGGTGAAGCTCCTCTTACAAGGGAAGACATAAAGAAAATGCTCTCTGTCTGCAGAAAGCACGGTATTGAGCTTATTCCCGATATGAATCTTCTCGGTCATCAGACGGTGCAGGAATACTCACGTCCCGACGGACTTCTGAAGGGTCATCCCGAGTTTTCCGAAACACCTGTCGAGGAAAAGCCCGAATACTGCTACAGCCTTTGTCCCACACATCCCGAGGTTTTCGCTGTTGTCTGTGACCTTATGGACGAGGTTATGGATGCATTTGAGGCAAAGTATATGCACATCGGCATTGATGAGGTGTTCTACATAGGTATGTGCGACAGATGCAAGGCTACGGGTAAAACCAACGGCGAATTACTTGCCGAATGGTGTAATGCACTGGCAAAGCGTATCAAGGAAAAGGGTGCCGTTCCTATGATGTGGGGCGACAGACTTCTCAACTCCTTTGATTTCGGCTACGGTCCCTGGGATGCAAGCCAGAACGAAACCTGGACTGCAATTGACCTTCTCGACAGGGATTTTATTATAACCGACTGGCACTACCACAACTGGCATCATTTCCGTTCGGTTGAGGTGTTTGCGGAAAAGGGCTTTAAAATGTGGCTCTGTCCCTTCAACATCGCCGAAAACGCAAAGCTGTTCCTTGACTATGCAAAGGAGCACGGCTCTGACAATATCCTCGGTGTTATGGAAACAACCTGGGTTCCCGCAAGGAGCTTTATGGACGGTATGGAGGAAAAAGAGGTCGAGGACGACGGCACCTGGCACAAGGACGGTATGAGGCACATAAGACGTTGCTATAACTGGCTTTTCAGACCTGAAAAGTTTGACCCGAAACCGATTCACGAGGAAGAATAAAGTAAGGAGTTAGGAGTTAGGAGTTAGGAGTTAAATGCGGAATGCAAGAAAATGCGGAATGCGGAGTGCGGAATGAAGCGGCCGGAATTTCAGCTTTCTTTTGCTGACATAATGTACTTTTCCCCTGCATCGATAAGATCCTTCGACTTCGCTCAGGATGACAGAATCGGGGGATTTTCCGTCGTCAGATTTGAACCTTCCGACTGAGTTTGGGCGGTTGGATTTATGCCGACCAAACGGGGTTCGTTAAGCGACACCGACAGCCTGTTCTATTGCGAGGATATACCGTGATTTTGCTGTCGGGCTTTCCCGACCGTGAATTTGCCGTCGGGCTTTCCCGACCGTGATTTTGCTGTCGGGCTGTCCCGACCGTGATTTTGCTGTCGGGCTGTCCCGACCGTGAATTGCCAGCGGGGGCTCCCCGCAAATGGGGGTTGCAAAATACAAAATGTTGTGGTATAATGAGGTAAGACTACAATGTAGAGGAGATAAAGCTTATGAAATGCCCTATCTGCGGACACCTTGAAAGTAAGGTACTCGACTCACGCCCCTCAAATGAAGGAGCAAGCATCAGAAGAAGAAGAGAATGCCTTGCCTGCCAGAAGAGATTTACCACCTTTGAGACAATTGAAATTATGTCCTTTATGGTTGTAAAGAAGGATAAGACACGTGAGCTCTTTGACAGAAGTAAGGTCAAAAAGGGTATCGTTCGTGCCTGCGAAAAGAGACCCGTTACTATGGAACAGATTGAATCGGCAGTGGGTGAAATCGAACAGCAGCTGCTTGCAACTATGAGAAGCGAAATTCCCTCAACAGAGGTTGGTGAGCTTGTTATGAATAAGCTTAAGGAGCTGGACGAGGTTGCGTATGTGCGCTTTGCTTCGGTTTACAGACAGTTCAAGGATATTACCACCTTCAGAGATGAGCTCAATAAGCTTCTTGACAGCGCTGAATAGTTCCGGATTTTTATCAAAAGAATAACTAAAGACGAAATCCCTCACGGAAAAGGCGTGAGGGATGTTTTTTGTGTATGGGGTGTTTCAATGATTTCGGCATTATTTGTTCGTGCCATTATAGCTTTATCTAACGAAAATTGACTTTGAGCAAATACCAGTTATCGCCAAGGTCGTAAACCTCGGGGTGCATACCGTCGCCTTGGTGGTAGTAATAGCTTGGTGCTTTTCCGTTACGGGAGTAGACGTACATACTGTGGCTCAAACCGCCATAAGAAATTCTGTCGGCTTCAACATCAACAAAAAAATCGGTATCACTCTGATTCATTTTGCTTTTTATGCTGTTAAAAGCATCACACAAATAATCGGGTATTTCAATATGTTCCCCATCAGATAATCCTACGACTTTTCCGTTTTCCTGTGCTACAAATATGGTATTATCCTCTGAATTTGCCTTGTGCCCGAAATTTTCGATTATATATTTATTTACTGCTTCGGCATCATCTTTGATTTGCAAGAAGCTTTGGGTTTCTTTTTCGTTATGCTTTGGTAAGCTGTATACGTGCCAGAATATTTTTTCGGCAACAAACAAAACAACACAAAGCGAGACGACCGTTATAGCAACAAATTTCAGTCTTTTTGCGATTTTTGATATTGTATGTTTTTCGTTCATTTCCTGTATCCTTTTATTTTTCCTGAAATTGGATAGTCGATTTCAACGACGGTTTTGAAAGGCCTATATTTTTCAGAATATTCATCATAATGTTGAAGAATAAACCAACTTTTGAAACCGTCGTGGTATTTGCCATACTTTTCAACATCGGGATCGTTTAATCCGAAATTGTCCTTGAAAGTAAATCTCAATGTGCCGGAATACGATCCATCAGGTTCCACATTCAAGGAAAAGACATCTACTTGGCTTTCCGTCCACCCGTGTACGGCAAACTCAAGACCGCCAAAAAGATCGTTAATCCCCGAGTAATCATATGTGCTTAGCAAAACACCGTTTTTTCTTAATGCTGCGTGAAAATCATCATTGTCTGCAAAGGCTGACACGTCGCCGTTGTGTGATTGGAGTTGAGCATCAAATACTTTTGAAAAATCACTCATATATCTCTTTGTTGTAGAATGATCTTTCACTGTCTTTGTCAAAATTGCATTACTGTAATCTGTACCTGTTCCTTCTATAAAGTGATCAATCATATCCAATGTCACAGGCTGCATTTCTTTCGTAGAAGTAAGTTTTGCAAGATTTTTCCAGTTGTTAATATGTTTATCTTCGCTGTTTGACAAATCTTTTTCAGATATTCCACCAAGTTTGAGTAAAATGTTTCTTGAATATTCTCCACTTGTCATATCGTTGGTAGCATCCATACTGCCATAATAACTTGTTGGATAATTAGGTGCAGCATAAATTTTGTGATTCTTCTTCTCTTTTTCCCATCTTTGCATTTCCGCTGCCATACTGTTTTTCAGTGGCGGAGGCAGGGAATCTTTA
>CAZTNR010000043.1:0-17927 GCA_964614955.1 uncultured Oscillospiraceae bacterium
GTCGATGCCCACATCGACCCGCAGTTATTACACTTAAAAACAAATTAACATAAAAGAGGTAAATGAAATGAGAAGAAAGGTTATTGCCGGTAACTGGAAGATGAACAAGACTCCTTCCGAAACAAAGGCATTCTTAGAAGAACTTAAGCCTGTAGTAGCGGGCAAGGATAATTGCGACATCGTTTGCTGCGTTCCTGCAACAAACCTTGCTATCGCAGTTGAAACAGCAAAGGGCTCCAACATCAAGATTGGTGCCCAGAACGTACACTTTGCAAAGAGCGGTGCATACACCGGCGAAACAAGCGCTGATATGCTCGTAGACCTCGGTGTTGAATATGTAATCATCGGTCACTCTGAAAGACGTCAGTACTTTGCAGAAACAGACGAAACGGTAAACGCAAGAGTTAAGGCTGCACTTGAAGCTGGTCTCAAGGTTATTCTCTGCGTAGGTGAGCTCGAAAAGGAAAGAGAACAGGGCATCACAGCTGAAATCCTCGGCAAGCAGACAAAGGTTGACCTTCTTGATGTAACAGCTGAACAGATGAAGAATGTAATTATTGCATACGAACCTGTATGGGCTATCGGTACAGGAAAGGTTGCTACTAACGAACAGGCTGACGAAGCTTGCGGCGTAGTAAGAGCAGTAGTTGCTGAACTTTATGGCAAGAGCGTTGCTGACGAAACAATCGTACAGTACGGCGGTTCTATGAACGCAAAGAACTGTGCAGATCTTCTCAAGTGCGAAAATGTTGACGGCGGTCTTATCGGCGGAGCTTCCCTCAAGACTGAAGACTTCGGTATCATCGTCGACGCTGCACAGGCGTAGAAGCTACGCACCAAACTCACGGGGAGTCTTTTTCAAAAGAAAAGCCGTAGGTGTCGCTCAACTAACCCCGTTTGACCGCCATAAATCCAAGCGGTCAAACTAAAAACAACACCGACGAAGCATCGGTGCTGAAAAGTTGAATATTTCACGGTTATCCATCCCTCGTACCAAACAACGGCACGAGGGATTTATTATATTAGTGTTATGACCAGATTTTATCGCGGATTTCATCAATACGCTTTTGAATTTTGCTTTTCTTAAAAATGCTTGTCATAGGATTATTGAGTTCTTCATACAATCTGTTATATTCATCAATAAGCTCAGGGGAAGCGGGATTGGCTTTATAATCCAAACCGTGACCCCAATCTTCCTCGACATTTGCATCGTTTTCAGACACTTTTTCTTCATTAATAGCGTCAGATGTTTCGGCATTATCTTCAGTGTCTTCAGCAGAAACAACTTGCTCGTTGTCTTTTTCATCGCTGTCGAAATCGCTTATTTTTGTTGCATTCTTAGAAAAAATAAGCATATTTGTATAAGTGATTTCGGCCGTTTTTCCAAACAGCGACGCAAGACAACCGGGTTCATCAATTAAAGGAATTTGTTGAATCATCTCAAGCTCCCACCCTTGCATAGCTTCTTTGTTGATGATAGATGCGTATGCTTCAACTGCCTTTATATGGCTGTTCTTGCGGTTTACTGACATTGTTGCAGGTGCTGCAACTGTTTTATACTGTTTCATATTTATCACCTTTTTATTTTATTATAACATAATGTAACACGAATAACAATTCAAATGTTATGAACAATGTGATATCAGAAGATAATAGTTTAAAAATTCCCGACCGCTTGCCTTTAGGCGGTCGGGAATAGCTTTATCTGTGCAAAAGTATATGATTATAAACAGAATGATGTCGGTGGTGATTTGAAAAGGTCTTTGTTTACTTTCTCCTTAAGAAAGTGAGTCAACAAAATACGCATTTGTCCAAGAACACTTACCGTCTTGACCCACAGCCGTAATTCTGAAATAGTCAAAATCGCCAAGGGCAAAGATTGCCTCGTTGCCCTTGGCATATCCGCAGATTCTTCTGTCGGTGGATAAGGATATTTCTCTTGCCTTGTCGGTCTTCACGTGTACATATCCGTCTTCAATGTATAATTCTTCAATCCTCGGCCCGCCTTCGCTGGCATAGAAGTTGCCCTCTTTTAGCGACTTTGCAACAGCCTCGTATGTAAGCTCTTCTGCCTTAATCATTGTGTAACCGCCGAAATGATGTGCTTCGTTGTGATTGTCGTCAGCGCCAACGGCAAAGATTCTTTCACCGCCTCTTAGCATATCGTCATAGCAGTGTGCATTTCTGTCATCGTAACCCTCAACAACACAGCCGTAGTTTACGATTTCAAGTGCCGATGCACCCTTGTAGCTCATATATTCGGGATAGCTTTCAAGACTCCACGTTGGGTGGTTGTAGGTAACAAAGAAGCCTTTTTCGACGTTGTCCTTCATAAACGCAGAAATGCTTTCACCCGAGTATTCCTTGTTCTTCCATTCGGGTGCTTGTGTCACGTTCTTGTCAAGAGCAATTACACAGATGTGACAAACCTTTGCGCATAGCCAGCCTCTGTCGTCGTGACCGTTTACGTCGGCTTCGTAGCCGTTGAGGGCAAGGAAAGAGCCGTCGGTCAGGTCGTTGTGAGGAATGAAATTTGTGTGATCAGTAAAGGCAATTATTGAGTAGCCCTCGTCTTTGTAGAACTTTTTTGTTTCCTCGGGCGTGTATTTTCCGTCGGAGCAGGTTGTATGGCAGTGAAGATTTGCCCTGTAAAATGTGCCTGTTTGTGATAAAAGATATTTTCTCATAATAACACCTCGTTTTAGTCGATAAAAGCTTCATTTCTCAACACAATATTTCCCTTGCTTTCATAGCCAATGACTATTTCTGCGATTATTCTACTACCAATCTTTTCAAAAGTCAAGCAAAAAAACAACGCCGAAGGCTTTGCCTTCGGCGTCTAACTTTATTATATATATTTTAATCTTAACTTTATTATTCTTTGTCTTGCTTATCGTTATCTTCGTCACGGGATTTCTTTTTCGGACTTTCGTCTTCGTCTTCATCCTCGACGGGATTTACGGTAAGCTTTATTTCCTCAGCACGTCTTCCGTCAACCTTGATAACCTCAAAGGTAAAGTTTTCGTAGTCGAAGATGTCACCGACCTCGGGTACCTTCTGAATGTTGTCAAGAACAAAGCCGTTTACTGTCGCATTTGCTTCAAGCTCTTCGTCAGAGAATACGCAAATGTCGGCGATGTCGTTGAGTGCAGATGAGCCGTTGATTATATATGTTGTTTCGTCGAGCTGTCTTAGTGTTTCGATTACCTCGTCGTGCTCGTCCCAGATTTCGCCGACTAAGCCTTCAAGCACATCTTCCATAGTAACAAGACCTGCTGTTCCGCCGTATTCGTCAACGACTACTGCCATATGAGTCTTGGCAGACTGGAATTCACGAAGAAGCTTTGAAATCTTCATACCGCCCGTAATGCAGATAACACCGTGAACAATTTCGTTGATGTCGTTTCCGCCGTCGTGAACCATTTTGTTGAAGTCCTTTTCGTGGATAACACCTACAATGTTGTCGATAGTGTCTTCATAAACGGGAAGTCTTGAAAAGCCGCTCTGACGGTATGTATCAAGAATTTCGTCTATAGGTGTGTCGCTTGCAATAGCTACGATATCAACTCTCGGAGTGAGTATAGCATCGACTTCAAGGTCGTTGAATTCGATAGCACTCTTGATAAGCTCGCTTTCGTGCTCGTCGATTTCTCCGTCGTTTTCTGCTTCTTCAACCATCGTGAGGATTTCATCTTCTGTTACTGTATCGTCTGTCTCAACCTTGAAAATAAGATTAACAAGCTTTTTTGAGAGTGAGAAGATGAATGTGATAGGTGTAAGAATTGCAACCACAAATTTCACTATTTTGCAGGTTGCCAAAGCATACTTTTCCGCGAGATCCTTGGCAAGAGCCTTGGGAGTAATCTCTCCGAAGATGAGAATTACAACAGTCATTACAACGGTAGAGACTGTCGGAGCAAGCTCTGCATTGCCTTTAAGCAGGTTTGCAAACATAATACCCGAAACGGTTGTTGCGGTGATGTTTACAATGTTGTTTCCTACGAGAATCGTAGTTATAAACTTTTCGTACTTTTCATCAATTTCAAGTACGGCTTTTGCCCTTTTGTTACCGTCCTGGGCAAGTGTTTTCATACGGTTTCTGTTGAAACTCGTAAAAGCTGTTTCAGTTCCTGAGAAAAACGCAGATAACATTACCAAAATTATAAGTACTATTATCTGCCACCCGGCACCGTCCATTAAAAAATCAACTCCTGTTTTCCTATAATAAAGTTATAGTGATTGTAGCATAGATTGTTGAAAAATGCAAGCATTGTTCACAATTGTTTCGGATTTGTACATATACTGTACAAAGAAAAACGGAGCTGTCTTTTAAACAGCTCCGCAAATTATTACTTTTTGAATTCGACAAAGCCTGCTCTTTCAAGCATTGCAAAGAACTTCACGAGTCTTTCGTAAACGGGATTTGCCGCATCTCCGAAGTGCCGGCTTACAAGCTCGCCGATTTCTATAATGTTTCTTTCTCCGTCGATGCTCTGCCATACAAAGCTTCCGTTTTCATCAAGGTGAATGTATGTAACCGGCGGCTTCTTGGCAATCTTTTGCAGAAGCCTGTTGAAGAAACCCTTGTTGTCGATTTCGATTGTCACAATGCCTTTGTCGTCGGCTGACCATCTGAACTGCTCCTTTTTTACGGGAATTTTTTCAAGATAGTTTTCGCCGTCTTGTTTTTTCTTTGCCATTACTTTCTGTCCTTCTTAAGTGAGAACTTGAGAACGCAAAGTACGATAAGAGCAAGAACTACAACGCCGAGAATGTTTGATACTGCAGCAGGAAGATTAAGCTTTCCTGAAAGGTCAAGTGCCTTATCAATGCCGAATACCGCAAATACGGCAAGTAAAATACCAACAAGACCTTCACCCGCAATCATACCCGAGCAGAAGAGAGTGCCGTCTGTAACAGCCTGAGTTCTCTTTTCTTCAGCCATCTTCTTCTTTTCGATGAAGAGACGTACAAGACCGCCTATCATAATGCAGGCATTGAGTTGTACGGGAAGATAGATACCGATAGCAAAGGGAAGTACGGGAATACCGATTACTTCAACAACAACCGCAATAAATACACCTGTGAATACGAGTGCCCAGGGAAGATTGCCGTCCATAACGCCCTCAATAATCATCTTCATAAGTGTTGCCTGAGGAGCACCGAGCTCAGGTGAGCCAAAGCCCCAGGCTGCATCGAGAAGATAAAGTGTGCCGCCGATAGCAAAAGCTGAAGCCACAACACCGATTATTTCACCAATCTGCTGTTTCTTTGGAGTAGCACCGAGAAGATAACCGGTCTTTAAGTC
Organism: uncultured Oscillospiraceae bacterium; assembly: GCA_964614955.1. Taxonomy (GTDB): domain Bacteria; phylum Bacillota; class Clostridia; order Oscillospirales; family CAG-382; genus UMGS1387. The sequence continues at coordinate 5,309 of CAZTNR010000043.1, forward strand.
CTGAGATGTGTCGCCGGAAATTGCGGCAACAATACAGATAATTGAACCGATTGCAATTGCCGTTGTCATACCGTGTGCACCCACATCGCCTGTAGCCTTGAGGATAAGAGTGGAAACGAGAAGTGTTGCAATAGCCATACCCGAAACGGGGTTGTTACTGCTTCCGACAAGACCTACCATTCTTGACGAAACGGTAGCGAAGAAGAAGCCGAAAATAACAATAATTACAGCTCCGAGAGGGGATACGGGAATAGCAGGAACGAGCCAGATAAGGAGAGTGAGTGCAACAATTGCACCGATTACTACCTTAAAGCTGATGTCCTTTGATGTACGTTCGTTGCCTGCAGAGCTTGCAGCACCCATACCCTTGATTGCATCGCCGAAAGTCTTTATGATAAGGGGAAGTGACTTTACAAGGCTGATGATACCGCCTGCCGCAAGAGCACCTGCACCGATGTATCTGATGTAGCTGCCCCAGATGCTTGAAGCACCGCCGTCAGCGAAGATTTCGCCGATTGTAGCTGTGCCGGGATAAATGATTGCTTCTGCACCGAAGAGGCAGATAAGAGGAATAAGCACCATCCAGCTGAGAACGCCGCCTGCGAACATATAGGAGGAAATTCTGGGGCCGCAGATGAAGCCTACGCTCACAAGTGCGGGATAAATCTGAGTACCGATTTCACCGTTGTAGCCCTTGAAGAATTTGCTGAAAGCAAGGTTGATTTCAGAGGGAACAGCCTTGATGCCGTCTACAATGAACTTGAAGAGTGCGGCAAAGCCCATACCTGCAAATACGGTAGAAGCATTTGCACCGCCTTCTTCACCTGCAAGAAGAACCTCAGCACAAGCAGTTCCTTCAGGGTAAGGAAGAGTGCCGTGTTCCTTTACGATAAGAGCGTTACGAAGGGGAATCATAAAGAATACACCCAAAAGACCGCCGATAAGCGCGATAAGTGTAATTTCAATGATACTGGGCTTTGAAAACTTTTCGGGGTCTTCGGATGCCCAGAGGAAAAGTGCGGGAAGTGTAAAAATTGCACCTGCCGCAACAGATTCACCGGCAGAGCCGACGGTCTGTACGATGTTGCTCTCTAAGATAGAGTTCTTTTTCATAATAACTCTGATAACACCCATAGCAATTACTGCTGCAGGGATTGAAGCGGAAACCGTCATACCTACTCGAAGACCGAGATATGCGTTTGCCGCACCGAATACTACCGCAAGAATGATACCCATAACGATAGAAGTGACCGTTATTTCCGGGGTAACCCTGTCTGCGGGAATATAGGGCTTGAAGTTGTTCTGGTTGTCCATAATATTCTCCGTTCTTTTTTATTTTTGCAGAAACGACTGCAATAAACTATATTATTATATCATTTTAACGGGTTGTTTTCAAGGCTAAATCTGCCTTATTTACACTTTGTACATAAGATGCAGACAAAAAAAGCACGGTGCAAAAGCACCGCGCCGATAAAAGCTTAAATTATAAGTCCCTCTGTATTTACCTTTTCGATAAACCTTTCCACATCCGCCTCTGCCGTTGCTTCGTCAATGTCATAAACCTCAAGGATTGCCTGTACGAGGTCATTCTTTTCAGCACCCCCCGAGAGCTTTTCCCAAAGAAGCGCACCTGTTTCGTTGAGGGTAATCATAACATTGTGCTTTTTGGCTTCTGCGCCGACTGCAACTACTACATAAGAGTCTGCAACCTTTCTGAGCACAAATCCGTTCTTTAATTTCATTTTATCTGTTTCCTTTCTCAAATATACTGTTTCCTCTGCAGTCTATGCCGCAAAGTACGGGAAAATCTTTTATTTCAAGCCTTTTTACCGACTCACATCCAAGCTCGGGAAAAGCGATAACCTCATATTTTTGTACACTCTTTGCACAAAGTGCACCTGCACCGCCTATGGCACAGAAATATATTCCGCCGTGCTTTTTTATTGCTTGGGTGACCTTACTGCTTCTCGGACCTTTTCCTATCATCGCAAGAAGACCGTTGTCCAAAAGAGCCGGTGTGTGTACATCCATTCTTGAGCTTGTTGTGGGCCCACAGGAGCCGATTGGCTTTCCCGGGTGCTCGGGTGTCGGACCCGAATAATATATGCAGGCTCCGTCGAGATCAAAGGGAAGCGGGTGTTTTTGTTCCATAGCTTCACGGATTTTCTTGTGAGCCGCATCCCTTGCCGTATAAACGGTTCCCGAAAGATATACTTCATCCCCGACCTTTATTTCGGGAATAACCCTTTTCAGATCACATACGTTTATGTGAAAAACACTCATTATTTGCCGTCTCCCATAAATGTTTTAGTAATTGCGGCAAAGAATGAATCCATCTTGCTCTTGTGGCTCTCAAGAATATCCGAAAGACCGTCCTTCTTTTGGGGAGAAGCGGGTTCGGATGTACCGTCGCCAATTTTACTTGCAATTTCTCCTGCCTTTTTCTTTGCATTGGAGATTATAAGCTCTGCAGTTTCGTTTGCCTTGTCAATTGCCGACTTTGCCTGAGCCTGAATCTGAACAAGCATTTCCTCTGCACGCTTTTCAAACGCACTCTTTTCGTCTTCCAACTGTGCCTTGAGTTTTCTTGTTTCATCGTTAAGAGCTTCAAGCTCTCTGACCTTAAGCTCAAACTCTGCCTTGATTTTTGCGTTTTCTGCAGCCAATTTTTCTTCTCTTTCCGAAAGCTCCCTTATTCTTATGTCAAGCGCATCCTTTTCTGCGGTAAGAGTCGATAAAGCTTCCTTTTTGGATTCAAGCTCTTCACCCTGAGCCTTAATGGCTTCGGAAAGGTCTGTGTTTTCCTTTTTGAGTGCTTCAACATCCTTTGCAAGATCTTCTGCTCTTTCCTTTTCTGCTCTGAGAGAGGGAAGAACCTCAAGCTCCTGTCTTAATTCCTTTATTTCACTTTCAAGCTCATTTCCTCTTTCCGTGTACTGAATGCCGAGCTCTTCTATGTAACGGTTAACGTCATTTTTGTTGTAGCCGCCGAGACTGTTTCTGAAAAGTGCGTCCTTTGCCATAATTGCCGCTCCTTTTTTATAATATTCCTAATACAGTATAACATATGTACCTTCAAAAATCAATCATAATTTTTGCCACAGGGGATAATTTAATACAGTGGGCAGGAAAATTTACACTTATATCACAGTCATATCACATAAAGCAAATAGACTAAAATCGGAAAGATTAATTTTCGGAGGTGCTTTTATGCATAAGCTTCTGATTGTTGACGACGAAGAAAAAATAAGAACGCTTATAAGTAAATATGCTGTTTTTGAGGGCTATGCGGTTGTGTGTGCCGAGGATGGAATGACGGCAACAGAACTTCTGAGAAGCCGTGATTTTGATTTGGTAATATTGGATATAATGCTTCCCGACATTGACGGCTTCAGCGTCTGCAGAGAACTGAGAAAAACCAAGAAAACACCGGTAATAATGCTTTCTGCAAGGGGAGAAGAATACGACAGACTTCACGGCTTTGAGGTGGGTGTCGATGATTACGTGGTGAAGCCCTTTTCACCGAAGGAGCTTATGATGAGGGTTGCTGCAATACTGAAGCGGACAAGCAGCGTTTCGGGCGACTGCTTTGAATGTGGGGGTCTGAAGGTTGATTTTGCGGGAAGAATAGTTTATGTGGACGGAAAAAAAGCCGATCTTACTCCAAAGGAATATGACCTGCTGTTCTATCTTATAAAGAATAAGGGTATTGCACTTACAAGAGAAAAGCTTATAAGTAATGTGTGGGGCTATGACTTTTTCGGCGATGACAGAACCCTTGACACCCATATAAAGCTTTTGCGTAAAAATCTCGGCTCTTATTCGGGACTTATTGTTACTTTGAGAGGAGTGGGATACCGCTTTGAGTCAGAATAAGAAAAAGTCGGCTAAAATACGCTGGAGTCTTTTTGGAGCAATACTTATTCCTACGGTTGTAATACTTGTGATACTGTGGGTGCTCAATACGGTGCTTTTGGGCGTTTTTTACAGCAGCATCAAAACAAATGAGCTTAAACGTACCACCGAAAATGTTATAAACAATATTGAGAGTGATGACATCAATGACAGAATTCTGATACTCTCAAATGAGGGCGATATCAATATCCGTGTAATTGAAACCTCACAGTTCGGCACCCTTTACAGCACGGGAGATGTTTTTAATTCCGTAACCTACGGCTGGCAGGAATTCAGTATGTTCAACCTGTATGAAGAGGTGGTCGAGGGCGGCGGAGAGCTTGTGCGTTACTACACCGAAAAGCCGGAGCCGGAAGCTTCTGACAACAAACAGCCCGAAGCTGAAAATGACGGCAGTTATATAGATGTCCCGACAGGCTTTCCGGATAATCTTCCGAGGAATAACGAAGAAATGCGTCATTTCAGAGAGCGCTTCAGACCTATGCCGGATCCCGGTTTTTTCGATCATATCGGAAGACATAATGACCTTTTGTATGCAAAGATAGCCAACCTTTCGGACGGTGTCGAGGTGATGGTGGTTGCGGATACAAGAATATCCCCCCTTGATTCGACGGTAAAGGTACTGCAGCAGCAGCTTGTTTCCTGCTCTGTAATAACAATTCTTTTGTCGCTGGTCGTATCCTTTATTGTTGCAAAGCATATATCGGGTCCGATTGAGAAAATCAATAAAAGCGCAAGGTCTCTTGCAAGCGGAAATTTTGACGTAAGGTTTGACGGTAAAGGTTATCAGGAAATTGAACAGCTGAGTGATACGCTGAACTATGCCTCCTCCGAGCTCGGAAAGGTTGAGGGACTAAGGCGTGAGCTTATGGCGAATGTTTCTCACGATATGAGAACACCCCTTACTATGATTGTGGGTTACAGCGAGGTAATGCGTGATATTCCGGGTGAGAATAACCCCGAAAACGTGCAGGTAATAATCGATGAAGCCAACCGCCTTACCGAATTTGTCAACAGCGTACTTGACCTTTCAAAGCTACAAAACGGTATGGAAAGCTTTGATATAACAAAAACGGATATAACGGATATCCTTGAAAAGACAGCGGAAAGATATAAAAAGCTTGTGCCCGACTGTGAGTTTAACCTTGAGATTGCAGAGGGCGAAAACATTTATATTAACTGCGATGTTACAAAAATCACCCAGGCACTGCAGAATCTTATTGACAATGCTGTAAACTATGCAGGAACTCCCAAAAAGGTTGTTATAAGACAAATTGTCCGAAATGAAACTGTGCGGATTGAAATTTCGGATAACGGCGAAGGCATAAATCAGGAGGAGCTGCCTTATATCTGGGACAGATACTATAAAACCGATAAATCCCACAGAAGAAATGTTGTGGGCTCGGGTATTGGACTTTCAATTGTCAAGGAAATCCTCAAAGGTCACTCGGCAAAATTCGGCGTCGAGTCGGTTAAAAATGTCGGAAGCACATTCTGGTTTGAATTGGAAAAGCAAGAATAATAAAAAGCAGACACGCCGTGTCTGCTTTTTGCTTCAGAAGCACTTTTTAATGCCTCTTGTTTTGCAGTTGTCAATCTTGCCGCAGTGATAGCACAGCTCATTTGGACAAAAGCCGCATTCCGAAAACTTAATTATATTTTCAACTGTCGTTTCGGCAATGTTGTTGAGGGCTTCCTTGGTAAGATAAGCCTGATGACTTGTTACAATTACGTTGGGCATAGAAATGAGTCTTGCAAGGGTGTCGTCTTCGACTATATGACCCGAAAAGTCGCGGAAGAAAAAGTCCGATTCTTCTTCGTATACGTCAAGGCAGGCAGCACCAATCTTTCTTGCCTTGATGCCTTCGATAAGCGCCTCTGTGTCAATCAGAGCACCTCGGGAGGTGTTGATGATTACAACGCCCTTTTTCATCTCTTCTATGCTGTTTTTGTTTATCATATATTTGGTCTCATCCGTAAGAGGGCAGTGGAGGGATATAATGTCGCACTTTTCAAATATTTCGGAAAGCTCTACATAATCGAGCCCCAAATCTTTATTTGGAAACTTGTCGTAACAAAGTACATTCATTCCAAAGCCGCGGCAGATATTTATAAAGCACTGACCGATTTTACCCGTACCCACAACACCTACAGTCTTTCCGTGCAAGTCAAAGCCGTCAAGATTGTTTAAGCTGAAGTTGAAGTCTCTTGTTCTGATATACGCCTTGTGAATACGTCTTATGGAGGTAAGAAGCATAGCAATTGCGTGTTCTGCAACGGCATATGGGGAGTAGGCAGGTACGTGAAAAACGTGTACCTTTCCGTGGCAGTACTGTATGTCAACATTATTGTAGCCTGCACATCTCAGGGCAATAAACTTTACTCCATACTCGTAGAGTCTGTCTATTACCTCCTTGTCTACTGTGTCGTTTACAAAAACACATACACCGTCGTAGCCGTTTGCAAGGTTCACCGTATCTGCGGAAAGCTTGGTTTCAAAGAACTTGACCTTTATTCCGTTGTCACCTGCGTATTTCTCAAACCCGGGTCTGTCGTAGGGCTTTGCATCAAATAAAGCTATTTTCATTTGTTTTCTCCGTTGGTTTCTTTTTTGATAGTTTTTTCATTAAACAATATTATATACCATACTTTTGAAGAAGTCCACATTTTTTTGAAATTGGTATTTAATTTTCAAAATATGTGTTGACTGAGCCCCCGGTTTGTGTTATCTTAAATGTAAAAAGAAAGGGGACAGATAATGCTCAAAAGAATACTCGGCACATCGCCCTATAAGGTGTCGCTTGAAGGAAATACTTTTATTGTTCCCGGCAAAAAGACAGCGGTAAATCTCATTTTCAAAAGCCAAACGGAATATGATTTGCCTCTGTCCTGCAGTCTCTTTATTTCGTCCTCTGCAAAGGTGGATATGTGTGAGTTTGACGTTATGCTTCCCGCCGAAGGCAAAACGACGCAGAGGCTTGTGTTCGATGTTCCGTCTGGTAGAAAAATTGTCGGCGGAGATTATGTTGCCGAGCTTGAAATAATCGACAGGGTGCTTGACAGCAAAACCGTGTATGAACTTGAGCTTTTCGAAGAAATGGCGTATAAGTGCGGTGATTCATATGACAGCGCTTTTTCCGTCTCTGACGGAGCCGTATATACTCGGAACGGCAGATTTTTCGGCAATAAAGGCGAGATTGTTTCTCTTGAGATTCCTGTTATGGAGGATAAGGAAACAGAACTTTCGGTAATATCCGGAAGGATAGCTGATTTTGCCGACGGTCAGAAAATAAAGTTAACACAGGGTATTAACCGACTTGTTTTTGAAATGAAGGACGATACAAGCTTTGAGCTTGTAAATCCTTCGAGCACGCAGGTAATGCTCCTGCAAACTCTGAATCCAAAATTTTACATATAGGAGAATAAATATGAAAAAAATACTTTTAATCACTCTTGCACTTCTTGCAGTTCTTTCGGCTTCGGTGTATGCCGCCGATGAAACGGTAACCTTTGATTTTCCCGCAAACCTTATGTCGGAGGACCCTGCAAATCTGCCGAAGGATATCGTAATAGAGAACGGCTTTCACAACTCCATATGGCTCGGAAAGCTTTCAACCACCTGCACTCTCGGTCATCCCGTAACCTTCAGGTTCGAGAATCTTTCACTTGAAAAGTACGGTGCTGTTTCCTTCGGACTTATGAGTCAGCACGCCGATGAGGACAGTACCCTTGAAATCAAGGTGATTACCGAAAGCGGGAAGGAGTTTCCGCAGTCTCTTCCGCTGAAGACCACATCTGCAGAGCAGTATATACTGAAGCTTCCCCAAACCGATGAGAAAATCGTTGAATTTCATATTTGTGTCAACAGTACCACCGATGACAATTCTATGTACGATATTGAAATCGAGTATCTGAAGTTCCATAAGGGTACATCCGTTATGCTTCTTTCAACAAAAGCTCCCCTTGCAATACACGACGGTGAAAAGCTTGTGCCGCAGAGCCCTGCGGTAATCCGTGACGGCTCGACTTTGACTCCTGCAAGATTTGTTGCAGAGCGTTTCGGGGCTTCTGTTGAATGGATTGCAAAGGATAGAAAGGTTGTTATCACGAAGGATGACACGGTGATTGAACTTGTTATTGATTCAAAAACGGCAAAGGTTAACGGAAATGAAGTTGAGCTTGCAAGCCCTGCCTGCATAATTGATGACTATACATATACTCCTGCAAGATTTGTTGCCGAGGCTCTCGGCTGTACTGTCGGCTGGGACGGACAGACAAAAACTGTGTTTATTGATAACTAAAAAAAGGATGGTCTTAAGACCGTCCTTTTTAGTTTTATGTAGTCTGCTGCCCGTTATCAATTAAAGGCAACTCCTCTTTTTCCTTATCCCTTATAAGCGTAATTTTACAGTCCTCATAATTCTCGGAAATACCCTCAACCATTATGCGCCTGCCCTTTATAAGTTCTAAGACCGCAAGGAAAGTGGCAACAATTTCACTTCTCGATTCTGCCTTTTCAAAAAGCCCCGCAAAGGAACAGTTGCCTCGCTTTACGAGTATTTTCATTACGTGAAGAATTCGTTCGTTTACAGGCACGTGCCTTGTGGTCTTTAAAAGGTTGTCAAGCTTTTCGGTGTTTGCCTGCGCCTCCATAAGCTCAAGTCTTCGCTGATATATGCGCATATACGCTTCCTGAAGAATTCTTATGTCGTGGGTGAGCTTGTACTCGGTCTTGTTGATGTTCTTTATCTCCTCCGGCGGCTTTTCGTATCTGCCGCTGTAAGTAAGCTCTCTGTCGTGAAGAATTTCAGCCGTCTGCTTTGCCCTCTGGTATTCAAGAAGCATATCGACAAGCTCCTGTCTCGGGTCTTCTTCATCCTCAACCTTGGGAAGCAGAAGCCTTGACTTTATAACCATAAGCTGGCTTGCCATTACGATAAACTCGGAAGCTATTTCCATATTGAACATTTCCATTGTATGGAGATAGTCCATATACTGCTCGAGAATAAGGGCTATGGGAATATCGTAAATGTTTACCTTGTTTTTAGTAATAAGCGAAAGAAGAAGCTCTAAGGGACCTTCAAATATTTCAAGCTTGAAGGAAAGCGCACCGTCGTCCTTGGCGTATTGCTCAATAGCTGCTTCGTCTATTTGCTCCTGTCCTTTTGGAAGCAGTGTTTCAGACATTGTTGTTACCTCGTGTTTATAAGAATGTAAAGGGAATAAGCGTTACAACCCAATCAAGAATGGAAATAAGCTTGCTGCCGAGGGTAGATATTATACCGTCAAGGCTTCCCCTCCATATAAGAATGAAAACAACAAGCATAATGTAACGCTCGTATTTGTCAAAAAACGCCGATATTCTGTCGGGCAGAATAACAGATAATATTCTTGAGCCGTCGAGAGGGGGTATGGGAATAAGGTTGAATACTGCAAGGGTTGCGTTTGCGTGAATAAATGAAATAATAAAGGTTGTCCACATCATAAATAGATTTGAACTTAAAACAGAAAATGCGTTTTCTCCCGTAAGGAAAATAATCTGATATACCGTGTAATGAAGCACAAGACCTATAAAAGCAAGAAAAACATTGGACAGCGGTCCTGCCAGAGAAACTATACATAAATCTCTTCTGTAGTTTCTGAAATTTCTCGGATTTATGGGAACGGGACTTGCATAACCGAAACCGAATACAAGCATCATAATTGTACCGACAGGGTCAAGATGCTTTAGCGGATTAAGCGTCAGCCTGTCGTGCCATTTTGCAGTACTGTCGCCGCACTTGTACGCCGCATATCCGTGGCAGTATTCGTGTACTGTCAGAGATATCAATATTACGGGAATAAATAATAATAACGAAATTATCGATTCCCTCGAAAAACCGCTTCTAAATAAATTAAGTAACATTTAACTTTTAACTCCTAACTTTTAACTCCTAACTTCTAACTCCTGACTTCTAACTCCTGACTTCTGACTTCTGACTTCTGACTTCTGACTTCTGACTCTATTCGCAGAATAGTTTCAGAAAGCCTGCGTCTTCAAGTCCTCTGAAGCTTTGCTGTCTTAATGCCTCGTAAACAGCAATTGCCACCGAGTTCGAAAGATTCAGACTTCTTATATTTTCAAGCATAGGAATACGTACGCATCTGTCGAGATTTTCTTTTAATATTTCCTCGGGGATTCCCGCCGATTCCTTGCCGAAGATTAAATATGTATTTTCGGGATATTCCACCTCGGTATAGCACTTTGGTGCTTTGGTCGAAAGATAATAGAAGCTGCCGCCTTTGTTCTTTTCGTAGAATTCCTCTATGTTTTTGTAGTAGTGTACGTCAAGATACTGCCAGTAATCAAGCCCTGCACGTTTTAGCTTTGCATCGGTGATTTCAAAGCCGAAGGGCCCAATCATATGTAAAGAGATGCCGGTTGCGGCACAGGTGCGTGATATGTTCCCCGTGTTCTGCGGAATCTCGGGCTCCAACAGTACAACATTGAGTCTTGCCATTTTAATAACCTAATTCCTCTCCGATAAGTATAACCTTTATTCTGTTCTGTACACGCTGTCTTCCGGTTATTACGGTTGTTGCACAGATTCTTTTCGGAGAAGCACAGTTCATACAGTGACCTGTCTTGGTGCAGGGTGTTTCGCACTTCAAGCGTGTTGCGTTGGCAGGTGCTGCGATTTCCTGAACCCTTACCTTTGCCGCGTCGATATCCTTAACAATCTTGTTGTAGCCTGCCACAACGATTACACTTGCAGGACCAAAGACAAGGGCAGCCACTCTGTTTCCGTTGCCGTCAACATTGTACAGCTCACCGTTTTCGGTAATTGCATTTGAACTTGTAAGAAATACGTCGGCAGAAAATGCATCGCGGTAGATTTTCTGTATATCGGCACCCTCCTCGTATCTGTCAAGGAAATTGTATCTGCCGTCACGAAGCATATCGAGAACGCCGATTTCATCTAAGGTCATCGAACCGCCGACGGTTACCGTGTCGCCGTCGCTCATAAGAGATTCAATAACCTCAAGGGCTTCCTCGGCACTGTCTACGCATTCGCAATACATATTGTTGCTGCGAAGAGCCTCTGCCGTGCGTTCCATTTTCAGTCTTATAACGTCGTATTTGTTTCTGTCCATAATGTTACCTCTATTCAGCTAAATTGATTAATTGTACATCGTGAAGCTTTGCGTAATTTACCGTGTAAGCCGTACCGCCTTTGTCGTGCTTGTGATAGCATACACAGTAGTGGGACTTGTCAATCATTATTCTGTTTCTGAGAAGAAGTGCCTTTACTGCCTGCTCCTTGTCACGGGGCTTTGGAGAATGAATGTTTATTTCGTCAGCCTTGGACTTAATAAATTCGTAGATTCTCTTGTCCGAATCCCTCCACTTTTCCGCCTGGTTTTCGTATGGAAGCTCAAGTATTAGCTTTATGTCCTCTCTGTCTCTTGCTATGTCAAAAACCACCGTTGCCGCAAGGGTATCAAAGCCGAGCGCACCTCCGCAGTGGAATTCCTTGACTCCTTTTGAAATTAGGTATAAAACCGTACTCTTGAGAGAGGGAATAAGAGCCGCCTTTTCTGCGTCGGTCAAAGTTCTGTGACCTGTAAAGGAACAGGAAATTCTTTTGTTGTCGTATTCAAAATAAGGCTCAGAAACCGATGCCGATAATTCGTATTCAACGTCGTCACCCAATTGGTCGAAAAAATCCTCGTCAAAAATACTTGCGTTTCTCATCGGCTTCACCCCACTCTACAATAAATTTATTATATTATAAACCTCTTATGTGACAAGAGTGTTAAGAAAGAATTAGGAATTAGGAATGAAGAATGAAGAATGAAGAATGAGGGATGGGGATGGGGTTGTTCGCCCGGAATGACTGATTGATTTTGCCCTGATTGCAAAAAAGTCCGAGGCAAAACGCCTCGGACTGATATTAAGTTATGTTATGCAGTGAAACCGTTCTTCTTAGCGTCTTCGATAATCTTCTGAGCGTTGGGACCGGGAACTTCCTCGTATCTTACAAGTTCCATATCGAAGGAGCCTCTGCCCTGGGTCATAGCTCTGAGGCTGATTACGTAGTTGGAAAGCTCTGAAAGGGGAGCTTCCGCTTCGATAACCGTGTAGCCGTTTCTGTCCTCAATGGGATTCATACCGAGAACACGGCCTCTTCTCTTATTGAGGTCGCCCATAACGTCACCAACGAGGGATTCGGGTACCGTAACCTTAAGGGAGTTTACGGGCTCGAGAATTACGGGAGAAGCCTTGGGAAGACCTTCCTTGAATGCAAGAATAGCTGCAAGCTTGAAGGAAATTTCGTTGGAGTCAACGTCGTGGTAAGAACCGTCGTAGAGGTCAGCTGCGAGGTTAACTACGGGGTAACCTGCGAGAACACCTGTGTTCATAGCCTCCAAAAGACCCTTTTCAACTGCGGGATAGAAGCCCTTGGGAACAGCACCGCCGACAACCGACTGTGTAAATGTAAGACCTTCTTCAAAGCCGTGGCTGAAGGTAATCTTAACGTGACCGTACTGACCGGAACCGCCTGACTGCTTCTTGTGCTTACCTTCTACCTGAACCTGCTTCTTGATTGTTTCGCGGTATGCAATCTTTGCATCCTTGAGTTCAACATTGGCGCCGTATCTTGACTTGAGCTTTGAAACGATAACGTCAAGGTGAATGTCGCCGAGACCCGAGATTGTAAGC
>CAZTNR010000044.1:0-17802 GCA_964614955.1 uncultured Oscillospiraceae bacterium
CTGCCATCTTATGAGTATCTTCTCTCTTCTTAACAGCAGAACCTACGCCGTTGCATGCATCCATGATTTCAGCAGCAAGACGTTCAGCCATCTTCTTTTCGCCTCTTGCTCTTGAGTAAGTTGTGAGCCATCTGAGACCGAGAGTCTGTCTTCTTTCAGGTCTTACTTCGATCGGAACCTGGTAAGTAGAACCACCAACTCTTCTCGCCTTAACTTCAAGAACGGGCATGATGTTTTCAAGAGCCTTCTGGAATGCTTCCAGAGGATCTCCAACCTTTTCATTTATGATTGCAAATGCATCATATACAATCTTCTGAGCGACACCCTTTTTACCGTCGTACATAATATTGTTGATAAGCTTTGTTACGAGCTTTGAATTGTACATAGGATCGGGCAGTACGTCTCTCTTGGGTACGTTACCTCTTCTAGGCACTGTAATTCCCTCCTTCACATAAAATGAATTCACAGGTACTCGAAATGAGATTACCTATTCCGTCAGCACTAACGTAGAGGTCGTACCGTCACATATAGAAATGCGGTTACCTCTGTAATACTAACCAATTTTTTTGCAGTCTATACTGCTCTTTTTGCGAAAAGCTTACTTTGCAGCCTTCTTTTCACGCTTTGCGCCGTACTTGGAACGGGACTGATTTCTCTTAGCAACACCCTGTGTATCGAGTGTACCACGGATGATGTGGTAACGTACACCGGGCAGGTCCTTAACTCTACCGCCACGGATAAGAACAACAGAGTGTTCCTGAAGGTTATGACCTATACCGGGGATATAGGATGTAACTTCGATACCGTTGGTGAGACGAACTCTTGCAATTTTTCTAAGAGCAGAGTTAGGCTTCTTAGGAGTCTTTGTCGAAACCTTTGTACAAACGCCTCTCTTCTGAGGTGCGCTCTGGTCTGTTGCCTTCTTTGTAAGAGTGTTGAGACCCTTCTGAAGTGCAGGAGACTTAGACTTGTAAGTAACCTGTTCACGTCCTTTTCTGACTAACTGGTTAAATGTTGGCATACCGCAACTCCTTTCAATAGTTTTTTCCGAACGCCGTTTTTTGCGCATAAATACACACTTTCAGCATTCAGTCAACGCTTATTATACAACCCTGTTATGGATTTGTCAAGTATTTTTTCAAAAAATTTTCGCCGCGGTTTTATGACAATTTTTACCAATCTATATATAGGGTTTTGTGCAGATTGACACACAAATTGTTGATAAAAAACGAGGCAGTCTTCCGACTGCCTCAAAGCTTCATTATATATTATACTATATTACACGCACTCTGATTACGTTTTCAATAGCAGAGAGCTTTTCAACCACAGCCGCCGTAACCTCGCCGGATACCTCAAGAAGTGTATATGCGTTATCCTTCTTGGAGGCATTGACCATATTTTCAATATTTATCTTTTCATCCGAGAGAACAGTTGAAATCTGAGCGATGATTGCGGGAACATTCTTATGAAGCACGCACACTCTTGTACCGCCGCCGCAAGGAAGAGAAGCTGCAGGGAAGTTTACGCTGTTCTTGATATTACCGCATTCAAGGTAATCAACAAGCTCGTTTGCTGCCATAACGGCACAGTTGTCCTCGGATTCGGGAGTAGAAGCGCCGAGGTGAGGAATTGCAACAATACCGGGAACATTTACTGTTTCTTCCGTGGGGAAGTCAACCACATAAGAAGCAACCTTACCGCATTCGAGCGCCGCTTTGATGTCTGTGTTATTGACAAGGTCTGCTCTTGCAAGGTTTATAATTCTTACGCCGTCCTTCATTGTGGCAATAGTATCCTTATTGATCATACCCTTTGTATCGGGTGTGGAAGGAACGTGAACAGAGATATAGTCACATTCCGAGAAGATTTCGGAAAGCTCTGTGGAGTGCTTGATTTCCTTTGAAAGTCTCCAGGCGGAATCTACCGTAATAAAGGGGTCATAGCCGTAAACCTTCATACCGAGATGTACCGCCGCATTTGCGAGGAGTGCACCGATAGCACCGAGACCGATTACACCAAGCTTCTTGCCGTAAAGCTCGGGACCCACATATGCGCCCTTACCCTTTTCAACCGCCTTTGCAACATCCTCTGTAAGTGTAGATGCCCAGTTGATGCCGTCTACGATTTTTCTGGAACCGAGAAGAAGTGCACAGATTGCAAGCTCCTTAACTGCGTTTGCATTTGCACCGGGAGTATTGAAGACTACAATACCTTCATCGGAGCACTTATCAAGAGGAATATTGTTGACACCGGCACCTGCTCTTGCAATTGCCAAAAGCTCCTTGTCAAATTCCATTTCGTGCATAGCTGCACTTCTTACCATTATAGCCTGGGCGTTCTGTACGTCTTCGCCTACGGTATATGTATCCTTATTAAAAATATCCGTACCGCACTTTGCGATTTTATTGAGTAATTTTACGTTATACATTTTGTTTTCTCCTTTGGGAAATTCACTTTGTATTTATTAAAGGGACGCCCTCTGTCGCAGGGCGTCCCCTCTTGCACTTTGTGCAATTCACCCCTTGCCGAGTTCTTCCAGGGCCAAGGAGTTTCGCCGACTGCGGTCGGCGACTCAGGGCTTCTCGCCCTGAGAACCATCGGTCGCTTTTTGAAAAAAGCTCCGCAAAAACTTCAAATATTGGTTTTAGTGCAAACCTATGCGTTTGCCTCTTCGAAGGCCTTCATAAATTCCACAAGCTTTTCTACGCCTTCTCTTGGCATTGCGTTGTAGATGGAGGCTCTCATACCGCCTACGCTTCTATGACCCTTGAGGTTGGAAAGACCGTTTGCTTCCGCTTCCTTACAGAACTTCTTGTCAAGGTCAGCATCGCCCGTAACGAAGCATACATTCATCATACTGCGGCACTTCTTATCGGCTGTTGCCTTGAAGAGCTTTGAAGAATCAAGATAATCGTAGAGAAGGGCTGCCTTTTCTTCGTTTCTCTTCTTCATAGCTTCAAGTCCGCCGTTCTTAAGCGCCCACTTATATACAAGACCCGCAACGTAAATTGCGTAGCAAGGAGGAGTGTTGTACATAGAATCCGCTTCTGCCATTTCCTTGTAGGAAAGCATTACGGGTGTAAATTCCTTTTCTGCTCCGAGTAAATCTTCTCTGATGATAACAACAGTAAGACCTGCGGGAGCCATATTCTTCTGTGCACCTGCATAGATACAGCCGAACTTTGTAACGTCTACCGGCTCACTTGTGATGCAGGAGGACATATCCGCAACAAGCACCTTGTCGCCGACATCGGGAACTTCGGGATACTTTGTACCGAAGATTGTGTTATTGTAGCAAACGTGAACATAGTCTGCATCTTCTCTTACCATATCGGGTGTGATTTCGGGAATATATGCATATGTTCTGTCTTCGCTGGATGCGATGCACTTTACGTCGCCGTACTTCTGTGCTTCCTTGTAAGCCTTCTTTGAGAACTGACCGGAAACTACATAGTCTGCTTTACCGGTCTTCATAAGGTTTAAGGGAACTGCGGCAAACTGTGTCGAAGCACCGCCCTGAAGGAACAGAACCTTGTAGTTGTCAGGTATGTTCATAAGCTTTCTGAAATCAGCTTCGGTTTCCTTGATGATCGCATCGTAAACGGGAGATCGGTGGCTCATTTCCATTACCGACATACCGCTGCCGTTGTAATCAAGCATCTCCCTTGCGCACTGCTCGAGCACTTCAACGGGAAGCATAGAAGGACCTGCTGAAAAGTTATAAATTCTGCTCATTGTTGTATACCTCCAACGTGGATTGTTAAAAAATTAATTTAGACTCATTATACAACTCTTTTTTTCGAATGTCAACCAATTTGAATAAATATTTTTTAAAAGTCGCAAAATTGGCGACTTTTGGGTTTTAAGGTGATTTTTTCATATCTGCATATCCGAAAAACAGGGCAAGCCTTGTGCACAAAAAGAGAGCCGGAACACACAGCAGCATCCACGCCAGCAAAAACCGAGGACATACCTGACCGTAAAGATTCAGCGGCATATCCGAATAGTCCCACACATTCATTCCGAGAAGTATGTTGACAACATATCCCGTTACAAGCTCAAGACTCGTTATGACCACCCCGCCGCATATACACCTTACTGCAAAGGGCAGAGAAAAGTATCTTTTATTTCCCGCATAAAGGCAAAGAAAGCACACACCGCCGAGCAAAAACATTGTCGGGTGTGTGTAGCCTCTCCACAAAAGCTCGCAAAGACCGTAGCCTGTTCCGCCGATCAAAAACACAAGGGTATACTCATACCTTTTCACGACAGCCCCACCGCCCATCTTGCAGCACCGTAGGCAAGGCAAAGAAAATCCCCTACATACGTCAGAAAAAATGAGCCCGCCTTTATAAGATTTCGGGAAAAGCCGTCGCCGAAAAGAGCATCATTGAAATACAACAGCCCCTCAAGAGACGACAAGAGCTCTTTATCGACAACAAATTCCGTACCGAAAACGACCGCACCGTTATCGGTCAGCACAACCGCACCCTCGAAAAAGCTTTCGCCCGCAAGCACGGCTATACTTACAAGAACCACCGAAAAAACAGCAAAGGCGCATATAAAATCCGCGACATTTCGTTTTGCAGACATTTTTCTTTCCTCTTCTTTTTCTGTTATGACATCATAACCGCCCTTGCGAGGTTTTCGCCGAATGCCCTTGCCGAACGGAGTGCCTGTTCAAGAGTGTTGGCGCTTGTTCCCGCCTCAAGAAGAAGATATCCGCTTGAAAGCTGCTGATTAAAGGGAACATTTCTTAAATTAATATTCCTGCAAAGGGTCGGGTATGTATTATCAAGGCTTTTCTGCAAATTAAGGGCAAGGCTCAGATTATCCTGCCAGTCGGGATGATTATGACCCAGCTCATCAGTTCCCACCACGAACATAAGCTGTGCATACTCCTCCCCTGCAATTTCCGTAACTGCCGCAACGCTTTCGCCGTCATCGCGTATTATGGCGTCACGGTGAACATCCACAACCACCTTTATCGACGGATTATCCTTAAGATACTGCTTTACCGAAGCGGCAGACGATGAATATGCATTTATAAACGACTCGCCGTCGTGCATCTTTGTACAGTGTATTGTCCCGACACCGAAATTCTCCAGAGTATTTGCAATTTCTTCACCCACCCTGACAACATTCCTTTCCGTATCGCTGCATCTTGTCGCCTCATTTTCGGGGTACATACCGACGTGTTCGGTATAACACTCCTCGCCGTGGGTGTGAACAATAAGCACAAGCGGACCGTCGTCCCGATTTATGTTCACAAGAGCTTTTGGTGTCTGCTCGGAAAGAGTCTTCACATCGGGCGAATACGATGTTTCGTTTGACAGGGCAAAAGGGCTGTCTGCCGACAGGTCAAGATATGTTATGGGCAGATACTTTTCGCCGTCGGCAAAGCCGGGGGCGCTCACTTGGCTCACCGCCTGTGTCTCCTCACGAATATCGGGAACATCGTTCTCGGGAACCTCGGCGGGCTTCTCCCGAAGTGTTGGCTCCTTTTCGGCATCTGTCACAAGGCGTGTATACAGGGTTACGTTGTTCACGGGCGCCTGCTCTGCACTTTGTACAACATATTTTGCACCCATTACGGCACAATCCCGAAGCGACGACATCAGAAAGCCGTCAAAAGCCGTTTTATCAAGGGCAAAAACGCAAAACACCACACACATAGCAAGGACAAATCGCGGCACTCTTCTTCCCGAGTGAATCTTTTTTTCCGGAGAAAAGGGGTGTGTATTTTCAAAGAAAAAACTGTTTTGCTCCTTTCGGCTCTGAGACGTCTTAGGCTTTTTGCAGACTATTTTAACCTCAGGCATATCAATGCTTCTTGCCAAAGCGCCGTTTTCTCTCTTTTCGTATATCATATTTCCACACCCTTACAGTCTTTTTTACAGTTTATGCCGCAATTACGCCAAAAATTCATCCATCTCCGAAATGGTTATATCCTTATGAAGGGCAAAGTTAAGCGAATACCCCACAAGCTTTGCCATACTTCTGATTATTCTGTCGGTTTCCTTGGGACACACATAAAAGCTTTCCGACTTGCCCTGAAATTTTCTTTCTACATAATTATATACAGCCCTTTCGCCCGACAGCACACCCGACAGCATATCAAGGCAAAGAGTCTGCGCCTCAACCACCGTAGGCACACCAACAGCAAGCGTCGGCACGCTGAGGGTTCTTTTGCTTATCTCGTGCCTTGCATTTCCCACACCCGAGCCGGGGGAAATACCGCTGTCGGAAATCTGCACCGTTCTTGCAAGTCTCGAAACATTTCTTGAAGCAAGTGCATCAATCACCACAACAGAGGACGGCTTCAGAGTATCAACGGCTCCCTTTACAAGCTCAAAGGCCTCCGCACCCGTATCCCCCATCACTCCCGGGATAATGCAGGCACACTCGGAAAGTCCGAGAGAATTGTAAAGACCCTCATCCTGCAGCTTTATGTGTCTTGATACTATTAAGCTTTTTGCGGCAAGGGGTCCCAGAGCATCTGCGATAATGCTTTCGTTGCCGAGGCATACCGCAAGGCAAAGCCCATCTTTCGGCAGCATTTCCGACAGCACACGGGACACGGCAAGTGCCGTATTTTCAAACACATCCCTTGTCGATTTCCATATTTCTCCCGTTTTTATTGTGGCATATATCCCTTTGGGTTTTCCAATTTTTTTGCCAGCCTCGTCGTTTTCAACGGTTATATATTCTGCCTCAATACCGTCAAGGCTCTTTGTTTCAAAGCGGATTCCGTCGCCGATTTTGCCCTTTTTCCCGCCGAGATTCTCCAGAACCTCGTCTGCAAGGTCGGTTCTCACTGTGAATTTTGTACTAAAATCCATAAAAAAACGTCTCCTTTTCCGTAAAAATTGAAAAAGTTGTTAAAAATCTTACTTTACTCTTGTATTTTTCAAAATAACGTGATAAAATACCTTAGAATAAGAATAGATGTATCTGTATGCCCAAAATCGGCGTACCCAAACAGGAGGTGAACACTTTGCCGAACATTAAGTCCGCTAAGAAGCGTGTTAAGGTTACAGCAGCTAAGTCTCTTCAGAACCAGATGTTCAAGACAAATCTTAAGACATCCATAAAGAAGTTTGAAGCAGCAGTAGCAGCAGGTGACAAGGCAGCAGCAACAGAAGCTTACACAGTTGCAGTAAGCAAGCTTGACAAGGCAGTTGCAAAGAACGCTATGCACATCAACGCAGCAGCAAGAAAGAAGAGCCGGTTTACACTTAAGCTCAACGCTATGAATTAAGTTCATACAAAACATTTAAGGCACGGTGAAAACCGTGTCTTTTGTTTTGTCGGGAAAGCCCGACAACAAATTCACGGGCAGTCCTCGCAACAAGCAAGCCCCCGATGTCGCTCAACCAACACCGTTTGGTCGGCATAAATCCGACCGACCAAACTCGGCAAAAACACAGGGCTGGCATATTGGAGATCCGCGTTAACAGTTCACTTTTCAATCACAACCACGTCACCCTCATCGTCAACGCCGAGAAAAAACACCTGCTCTATGCTCTCAATTCCCTTCCCCACAAGAAGATTCTTCACATCCCTCTCGCAGTAGCCGAACCTTTGCATCTCGGTTTTGTTGAGTCTGCCGTCGCACACAAGCATATGCTGAAGCCCCGATTTGTTTTCCTTTACCTCATCCTCGGGCATTTCCTTATAGGGAATTATGCTTATGTCTCCGTTAGGCTCCTGTACGGCATAGTTGATTTTGTCAAGGCTTGTGACGCCTGCCGACCTCATAGCGCTTACAAGCTCGGAAAGGCTGACCTTTGATTTATTCAGAGCCTTTTTGTCAAGCTTGCCGCCGACTATAAGAAAGTCGGGCTTGCCGACAACCATATGCTTAAAGAAGGGTATCTTTATGCTTATGCTTGTCAGAACAACCTCAAGAATTATTACGGTCAACGAAAACACTATGGCATCCCAAAGAGGAACATCCGGGTCGGTTATGGGCATACAGGCAATCTCAGACACCATAAAGGAGGTCACAAGCTCGCTTACCTCAAGCTGTGCCACCTCTCTTTTTCCTGCAAGGCGCATAAGAATTATGGAAACAAAGTACATAACCGATATACGGTAAACTGTTTTCAGCAATCACATCACCGTTTTTATTATTTGCAGACCTTTGCCTATAAATACAAAAAAGAGACGAAAAACCGTCTCTTTCGTTTTATTCTTTACTTCTTTTCTGTACAAAGCTTGATTAAATCATCAACATTTGCCGTCGCAAGACATTCAACAGCATCCGAAGCACCGTAGTAAATCTTTACCTCGCCGTCATCCTCTAAGAGCATACCGCCGGGGAAGATTACGTTTGTTCTGTAGCCCTCGTCCGTCTCATAAGGAGCCTCGGGAGCCAGCAGCGGCTCTTTACTCATACCGACAATTTTTGAAGGGTCTTCAAGGTCAAGAAGCATAAGTCCTGCCGTGTATCTCTTTGTCCACTTGGGTTCATAGCCGTTTTTACCTCTTGTGTTGTCAATGTCAACTGCGTGGAAGGTTGTAAGCCAGCCCTTTTCCGTCTTTATGGGAGGAGCTGCAGGGCCCACCTTGTCATTGGCATAGGGCACATTTTCAACGCCGAGAACAAGCTTGTTGTTTCCCCAGAACTTAAGGTCGGGAGACTGACCTATCCAGAGGTCGAATCTGTCCTTGCCTCTTGAATAAACCGGCATAGGTCTTTCAAGTCTTGTGTAAAGACCGCCGATTTTTTCGGGGAAAAGCACCATATTTCTGTTATCGGGCGCAGATGTGGAAAGAACCTCCAGGCTGTCAAGGTGTTCGTTTATTCTGCCTATGCCGCCTAAAATTCCGTGTTTTGTATCAACTGCAAAGCACATATAAAGCTCGCCGTCAATAACCGTAAGTCTCGGGTCATAATATCGAAGTATTTCATCCGTTTTCATTTCTTCAAAGCTGAGGAAGGGTTTGGGCGAAACGTCCCACTTTATACCGTCGCCGCTTGTGGCAAGACCTAAGTGTGTACCGCCGAAACGGGGCTGCTCATCGGTAAAGCCCATATCATCGCGGAAAATCATAACATACTTTCCCCGGTATTTTGCAATGCCCGCATTGAAAATCAGAGTGGCATCATAGGGAATGTTATCCTTTGAAAGTATGGGGTTGTTTTCGTATCGTTTAATCACGGGTGAAGACTTGAGAATGGGTGTCATAACTGCCATTTTATTTTCCTCCTTCATTCAAGTCCGAGTTTTGTTTTTATTTCTGTCTTTACCTTTTCAAGTCTTTCTTCAGCCTTATCTCTGTCTGCTTCCTTTATGCTGTAGTAAATCTTAATTTTAGGCTCTGTACCCGAAGGACGTATAGCCACCCACGAGCCGTCAGAGAAGATATATTTGAGAACATCGGATTTTGGAAGAGTACCGAAGCCCTCTTCTGCCTTGACGCCTGTCGAAAAGTCCTGAATTTCAACCCTTTCCGAGAAGGGTGAGCCTTCACGTCGAAGTTTTACCATCATAGACTTTATCTGCTCAAGTCCGTCCTTGCCCTTCAGAGTAAAGCTGTCAAGGGCATCCTTGTAGTAGCCGAATTCTTCATAAAGCTTCTTCATTTTATCGGCAAGTGTTTTGCCTTCGGCTTTGCAAAGTGCCGCAAGCTCACATATAAGCATTGACGATACAACGGCATCCTTATCCTGCGAATGTGTTCCGCAAAGGTAGCCGTAGGATTCTTCGTAGCCGAATACATATGTGCAGCCGCGAAGCTCATCGCCGCATGTCTTTGCTTCTTCAAACTGTGTAATCTTTTCGCCTATAAATTTAAAGCCTGTAAGGGTTGTGAAAATATTTGCGCCGTAGCTTCTTGCTATCTCTGCACCAAGCTCGCTTGTTACGACAGTCTTGATAACGGCCGCCTTTTTAACTGCAGACATATCGGTATTGGATAGCACATAATCAACAAGAAGTGCACCCACCTGATTACCCGTCATAAGCTGATAACCGTCGTCGGTTTTTACAGCAATACCCACTCTGTCGCAGTCGGGGTCTGTGCCGAATACAAGGTCGGCGCCCGATTTTTCCGCCTGCTCAATACCGAGAGTAAGCGCCCGTCTGTCTTCGGGGTTGGGTGAAACAACTGTGGGGAAGTTTCCGTCTTCGGTACACTGAGCGTCAACCGTATCAATATGTGTAAAGCCGTCTTTTTCAAGAGCACTGAGTACGGGAACACGTCCTGTACCGTGAAGGGGTGTATAAACTATATGAAGGTTCTTTTTTGCATCACAGTCGGAAAGTCTTGACTGCTTCAGAACTTCATTTACAAACACATCCGTGTGGTCAACAGTTTCAACAAGGCTGTCGTTGCCGTCAAAGGGAACCGTTTTTATATCGGATATGCCGTTGATAACCGAAAGAAGCTTCTTTGCAGGCTCGGTTGTCAGCTGACAGCCGTGTTCGTCATAAACCTTATAGCCGTTGTATTCCTTGGGGTTGTGGCTTGCCGTGAGAACAATGCCTGCCAAGGCGCCCACGTGTTTTACGGAAAAACTGAGCATAGGCGTAGGTCTTGCTTCGCTATGGAGATATACCTTTATTCCCATTCCCGAAAGAATGTCGGCAGAAATCTTTGCAAAATATCTTGAATTGTTTCTCGTGTCACAGCCGATAGCAACACCCTTTGTCTTACAGGCTTCCTTTCCGAAGGTGTCGAGAAGATAAAGCCCGAGTCCGTAGGTTGCTTTGCCGACGGTGTACTTATTCATTCTGTTTGTGCCGGCACCCATTACGCCTCGAAGTCCTCCTGTGCCGAATTCAAGGTCGCAGTAGAAGCGGTCTTCTATTTCTTTTTCGTCGGTGAGTGAAGAAAGCTCGTTTCTTGTTTCTTGGTCGAAAAACAAGTTTGTTTTCCATTCCTCAAACGCTTTAAGATAATTCTTTGACATATTTCTCTCCTTTGTGAGTGTGTGAGAGTTTTCTTGTTCTACAGTATCAGTATCAGTTCATTTTGTTGAACAAAATGAACACTTGTTCATTTACTTCCCTTCAAGGCAAAGCTTTATAAGGTCATTTACATCGGCTGTTGCAAGACATTCAACTGTATCCGCTGCACCGTAGTAAATCTTGACTTCTCCGCTGTCCTCTAAGATCATACCGCCGGGGAAAATAACGTTCTGTCTTATACCCTCGTCAACCTCGTAATCTGTTTCGGGTGCAAGAAGAGGTTCTTTATACATACCGACAACCTTTGAGGGGTCTTCAAGGTCAAGAAGTGCAATACCTGCCGAATATCTCTTCTGCCATTTTTCTTCCCAGCCGTTTTTGCCTCTTGAACAGTCGACATCTACTGCGTGGAAGGTTGTAAGCCAGCCCTTTTCTGTTTTTACGGGAGGTGCGGCAGGACCTATCTTGTCGTTGGCATAGGGTACGTCTTCAACGCCCATAACAAGCTTGCTTCTGCCCCAGAATTCAAGGTCGGGTGATGTCGAGAACCACATATCAAATCTGTCCTTGCCTCTTGAATATATAGGCATAGGACGCTCGAGTCTTGCGTAATATCCGCCAATCTTTTCAGGGAAAAGCACCATATTTCTGTTATCGGGTACGGTCATTGAGAGAATCTCAAGCTTTTCAAGGTCGTGGATTCGTGCCATACCGCCGCGAAGTCCGTGCTTTGTGTCAATGGCAAAGCACATATAAAGCTCGCCGTCAAGAACGGTAAGTCTGGGGTCATAGAATCTTTCGATTTCATCCGTTTCTGCTTCCTGCTGGGAAATGAAGGGCTTATTTCTTACATCCCAGTGAATACCGTCGTCGCTGGTTGCAAGACCGAGGTGTATGCCCTTAAGCTTTAATTCTCCGTAAGCAGTTCTTACGTCGTCTCTGAAAACCATTACGTATTTACCCTCATACTTTGCAATACCTGCATTATATATAAGGGTTGCTTCATAGGGGATATCGTGGCGTGAAAGAATGGGGTTGTTTTCGTATCTCTTTACAAGAGGACAGGATTTGAGCTCGGGAAAAACCTTTGGCATATTTTACTTCCTTTCATAATTACATTAGTATACATTTACATTATATATACAATTTTTCAATATGTAAAGTGCAAAAATCCTGTTATAATTAAGAAAATCCAATATTTGGGAGTTTTTATATGCACAAGGATTATTATGTCACCGTAAAACAGATTGAAAACCACTTAGAAATTTCAACAAGATACCATAAAAAGGGACCCGTAAGTCCAAACCACTGGCACGATTACTTTGAGTTTGAAATGGTGCTTGACGGGCTCTATGAGCACACGGTGGCAGGTGAAAAAAGAATTGCAAAACGCGGAAGCGCCTGGATTATGTCGTATCTCGACTATCACCAGCTTCATTGCACCGACGATGCTATACTCATAAACATCAGCTTTACCGGCGAGGATATAGACAAAGAGCTTGTTGATTCCCTCTCATCGGTAACAGGCGGAATTTTTTGCGAATTTGACGATGAGACTACCGAGAAAATCCTCGGGCTTTGCGAAAAAGCAAGAAGCGAGATGCTGGAAAAGAGTCCTCTCTGGAAATGCTCGGCAATCGGTGCCGTCGAGGACATACTCATAACCGTCATACGCAACTGCGCAAAAAACGCAGGAAACGCCGCACAGAATACCCCGAAGCTTTTACAGTCGGTAACAAACCATCTCCGTCAGAACTACAAGGGCGACATTTCCCTCTCGACCGTTGCAAAGCACTTCGGGTTGTCTGCGGGACATCTGGGACTCATCTTCAGCAAAAACTTCGGCACAAGCTACAACAACTATGTCAACAGAGTCCGCCTCAGACACGCCTGCAATATGCTGACAAAATCAAATCTTTCCACAAAGGAAATATCAAAGGAGTGCGGATTCGGCTCGGTGGAATATTTCTTCTATGTTTTTAAAAAGCACCTTTTGTGTACTCCGAATGATTACAGGAAACAGACAAAGGATATATAAACAAAAACGGGCGGTCAAACAAGACCGTCCGTTTTATAATTATTTACCTATACCCCTGAAGCTGTTCCAACGTTTTACCGAAAGAAAGCAGAAAACAAGTGCCGTAAATGCCATTATGCACCATACAAGGATTGTTGCCGTCCAGCCGTAATTCTCTGCGATATAGCCGTAGGCAAAGTTTGATATTACAGCACCGAAGGAGGCAACGGCATTGAGAAGTGAGGCGACACCGCCCGACATATTCATTGATGCAAACTTTGACGGGATAATTACGTTTATAAGCTGATGTCCCGAGTACATAAAGGTTGTTACAAGCGTCAGAAGCACGACAATCACTCCAACGGGTATTTTTCCTATAAGAAGCAACAGGAGCGTAAAGGGAAGTGCAATAGCAAAGCAGAGTCCGAAGCACACCGCTTCACTCTTTATGTATTTTGGATAAACCGCGTTTACAATATATATGCCGCCAAGGTTTACAAGCAGAAGAATTGTGGTAAGCACGCTTGCAAAGCTTGCCGAAACCTCATAGTTTTCGGTAATCATAGTAGGCACCCAGCTCTTTACGCCCATATCCATCATTGTGCGTATAAGCGACGGAACAAGCATTATGACAATACCGCTTGACAGGAATATCTTCCACGTACCCTGCTTTTTCGGGGCTTCTTCGTTGCCACGTTTTTCCACATTCGTCTCTGCCGCATTTTCAAGTACACCGAAGGTTTTCTTTGTCATAACAATCCAGAAAGCCATTGTCAGAACTATTACGCCGATGAATATGTAAAAAATAGTTCGCCAACCCGACACTTTAAGGACAACAGACGCGACAGCATAGTTCAGAAGCATACCTACGCAATAGGCAAATGCCATATAAACCATTGCCTTTTCTCTGTGCGAGGGCAAAAGATACTGGGACAGTATTCTGACTACCGCAGGCCATATGGCAAACTGCAAAAGTCCCGTTATGCTCCACAGAACAAGCATTACCGTATAGCTGTCGGCAAGTGAAAAGCCGACCATTGATATAAGCGCACCGACAAGTGCCATATTTATAAGCTTGACGGGTGAAATCCTATCAACGAGCTTTACAAGAAGAAGCTGTGCCGCACCGTAGAAAAGATAGTATCCCGAATTTATAATTCCCGCACGGGATTTAGAAAAAAGCCCTTCTCCCACTATTGATGCAATTGATGCACTGTAGGCATTTTTCGTCATACATATTATTGCATAAACAAGCCAGCACACAAAGAACAACGTAAGGCTCGCCTTTTCTTCCTTCGTAAGCTTTGTTTTCAAGTTATCACCCCGTTTTTATTCCAATTGATTTTAGCACAACAGACAGGTATTGTCAAATGTACCTTTTCGCTTTTTATGTAATATTTCCTTTTTTTATTGTATTCACACCTATTTCACAACCCCCGTTTATAATAGGAAACGTAAGCGAGGTGCTTTTTTATGAGTATTAACTCCACTCCCAATGCAAACAGAGCCCATATAGGCTTTTTCGGCTCGACAAATGCGGGTAAATCAAGCCTTGTCAACGCAGTTACAAATCAGCCGTTATCCCTTGTATCCCCTGTTTCGGGTACAACCACAGACCCTGTTATGAAGGCAATGGAGCTTTTGCCCTTCGGGCCTGTTGTGATAATCGACACACCCGGCTTTGACGACTGCAGTATTTTGGGCGAACTCAGAATGAAAAAGACAAAGGAAACTATCGCAAAGTGCGACCTTGCCGTGCTTGTTTCCTCGGCAAAGGACGGTCTTTCCGACACAGACCCGGCGCTTCTTGAATTATTCAGAAACCGCGGCATACCTTTTGTTATCTGCTACAACAAGGCAGACGAAGCCGACAAAGAAATCGCTCTTGAAGAAAATGCAGTTTACACGAGTGCCACCGAGAACACAGGCATTGAAGAACTTAAAAATCTCATAGCAAAGGTATTATCAAAGAACGCCTCTCCCGAAAAGCCGATAATTTCGGATTTGGTGAGTGAAAACGACCTTGTAATACTCGTTGTTCCCATAGACTCCTCTGCACCCAAGGGCAGAATTATTCTTCCCCAGCAGCAGGTTATCCGTGACGGACTGGATGCTAATGCTGAAATTATGGTGGTCAAGGAAACAAATCTTGCGCATACGCTTGACAGCTTAGGTCGTATACCCAAGCTTGTTATAACAGACAGTCAGGTTTTCGGAAAGGTAATGAAAATTGTTCCCCGTGAAATTCCGCTGACTTCATTCTCCATTCTTATGGCAAGGTACAAGGGATTTTTAGACGAAGCTGTCAAGGGTGCAAAGATGCTTGACGACCTTTGTGACGGGAGCAGGATTCTCATTTCAGAGGGCTGCAGTCATCACAGGCAGTGCGAGGACATAGGAACGGTGAAATTACCCGGCTGGATTAAAAACTACTGCGGAAAAGACGTGGAATTTGTATTTACCCAAGGCACGGATTTTCCCGAGGATTTATCGGGCTTTGACGTTGTTATCCACTGCGGCGGCTGTATGCTGACTGAACGAGAGGTTATAAGACGTCGTAAGCAGGCGGAGTATCAAGGTGTGCCGTTTACAAATTATGGAACGACGATTGCGCATATAAATGGGATACTTGAGAGAAGTATTGAGATGTTGTAATTGACAATCAAAATTTAATTTGCTATAATGAACTTGAAAGGAGCGGTTTTATGAACAAGGATATTTACTCAATTGATGAAATTAAATCGGTTTTATCCCCTGTTTTTGACAGGTATAAAGTTAAAAAAGCCGTTCTCTTCGGCTCATACGCAAAAGGAAACGCAAAGCTTTCAAGCGACATTGACCTTCTTGTTGACAGCGGTCTTCGCGGACTTGCTTTTGTAGGTCTTATGGAAGAAATCCGATGCTCGGTTGACAAAGAAATTGACGTCTTTGATGTTTCGCATATCACGCCAAGTTCAAGAATTTCTTCAGAAATTGCAAGAGATGGAGTAGTGATTTATGGATAAGAAGTATATTGAAAAAATCCACGCTTGCATCGAAAAAATACTTGCCTATACAAGCGGAAAAGCCTCTATGGTCTCCGAAACAGAATCGTTCACGACTATGAGGGCGTAAATCTTGTTTTGATTTGGGACATTATTTGTGAAAATTTGGTAGAATTAAAAAAACAACTTGACGAGATTTTATAATTGTATGCAGACATAGCCGTTTTGGCTATGTCTTTTTTGTGCTCAAAAACAATTTTGAATTGACATACTCTCAATTTACGAGAGGTGGACAAAGGTCAGAAAACTTGTTATAATACAATCACAGACCGGTCAAGTATTACAACGGGAGAATGATTTATATGAAACAATTCGGGCAAACGATAAAAAAACTTCGCCACAAAGCAAATATGACACAGGAAAAGCTTGCAGAGCTTTTGTCCATTTCTCCGCAAGCTGTAAGCCGCTGGGAAACGGATTTGGCAATGCCTGATATTTCTTTGCTTCCGCCTTTGGCAAACATTTTCGGTGTGACAACAGACCATTTATTAGGAATGGACACCTATCAAAAGGATTCAAGAAAAGCTGAGTTTGACGAGGCATTTCATCAATATTGGCAACGCACAGACAAAGAAAAGAACTATCAAATCGCCATTCGTGCAGTAGCCGAATATCCCAACAATATGGAATATTTGGAATGGTTGGCAAGTTCAGAATTTTATGTCGGCTTAGTAAAGGAAGATGATGCCGAATACACACGTCTTTTGGAAAGTGCGGTAAAACATTACAAGACTGTTTTGGAAAATTCAAAGGGCAAGATATTATACAACACTGCTTTACACGGAATGGTTCTTTCTTTAAGCAACCTTAAAAGAATGGAAGAAGCAAAAAAATACGCCCTGTTACAGCAAGACGAAGAAAAGAGAGACGACCTGCTTATTTGGTGTCTCGAGGGTGATGAACTGACAAAGCATTGTCAGCGTGTGTCATGCAGAAAGCTTGACCGTTTTCTGTTTCAGCTTGACTTCAAAAACCATTCAATAGAAGTATGTGAAGCGATTGAAAAAATCCTAAACATCCTGTTTCCTGACGGCAATTTTCAATATTTTCACGACACCTTGAAACACAATTGCATCGCCAAAGCTCATCGCCTTTGCATAGCACAGCAGTACGACAATGCGTTTGAGGAATTAAAAAAAGCAAGATACCACGCTGAAGAAATGACTAAGGTCGAACGGCAAACTGTGATAAAATTTACCGCACCGCTGTTTAATATGCTTGAACAAGACTGGCCTCCGAGTGATTCGGATGCTACATCTTTAGACGAATTCTTTGAGCACATTAAAAACTCCAAGTGCTTTGATATCATCAGAGAAAGAGAAGATTTTAAGAAGCTGATGCAATGTTGAATTAAATACAAAAAGGCTCCCTCCGAGAGGGAGCTGTCAGCGTATGCTGACTGAGGAGGCAAAGAAAGAACCTTTCGTTTTTCAACCTCATCCGTCACTTCGTGACACCTTCCCCATTCTTTGGGGAAGGCATTTTTGTCGGCAAAAAAGCACCCTTTCGGGTGCTTGTCTCATTATCAAAAAATCACTTCATGCGGGCGACCACATAGGGTCGCCCCTACTTTTATTGTCATCCTGAGCGAAGTCGAAGGATCCGATTTATAAAGGTAAAGGTTTCAAAAGAATATCAAAATATAATTCCTGTCTCGTGTTATTCTTTCAACATAATGTAATCACGACCTAAACATATCAGATCCTTCGACTTCGGCGTTGCCTTCGCTCAGGATGACATAACAAAATCACCCTTTCGGGTGCTTTCAGTTTATCGACAAGCCTTTTTTTGTAGGGGCGACCCTGCGTGGTCGCCCGAAAAT
>CAZTNR010000045.1:0-15612 GCA_964614955.1 uncultured Oscillospiraceae bacterium
GGTTTTTAAACAAAAACCACATAGTTTAATTCACATCACTCCTTTTTACCGACAAGGTTATGATATTTACGATAATATCCCTTACGGCTATGTTGCAGAAATTACGACAGAACCCGACGGGGATACTGTTGAAAAGTGGTACGACAGCGAAGATAAAATCGTAAAAGTTATTGACGGAACTAATATTACATGGTATACTTATTATGATGATGGAAGGCTCAAGTCAACCACAAAGCCCAACGGAAGTGTATCTACAAACACCTACGATGACGAAGGCAATCTTCTGACTCTTGTGACCCTTGATGCTGCAGAAGATGTACTTGACAGCTTCACATATGTTTATGATGACAATTCAATCGGCTACAAGAATCAGATTTCCAAGACTGAGATTGTAGCAGGAGAAAACAAGGGCACTACTTCATATGAATATGACATTCAGGGAAGACTTACAAAGGTAACAAATCCTGACGGAAGCACAAACGAATACACATATGATGATGCCGGAAACAGACTCACAAAGACAACCACAACCGGCGAAACAGTTGTTGTAACAAATTACACTTACGACGAACAAAATCGTTTAACAAGAGCTGTAATCGGCAACTCGACTACATACTACGGCTACGATAACAACGGCAATCAGATTTCCGAATGGACAAGAATTGCTGACAATCCTGTTGTAAGCCACGGGGTTAAATTATCTGAATCAAATGAAGAAACAGACGATTTAATGACATTGTATGAATACGACGCCTTTGACAGACTCATAAAGATTGAGCAAGGTGCAGATGTAATTGAAAACGCTTACACTGCTGATGGCAAGAAGTTTTCAAGAACAATAGATGGCTATTTGACATACTATGTTTATGATGGAAACGTAGTTATTGAAGAGCAGAACGAAGACAACGAAGAATCTGCAAGAAATGTTTACGGCAGAAATATTATAACAAGAGAAAATGCCATAAACAAAATCGTCTATGGCTTTAACGGACACGGCGATGTTATTTATCAGGCAAACACAGTCGGTGTCGTTCTTGTTGAATACAATTATGATGAGTTTGGAAATGTTATTTCAGAAGAAGATGTTGTAAACTCTGTATCAACTCTTGCTCCATCGCTTGCTGGAACGGCAGATAGCGCAACGGAAACAATATGGGCATCAACAGATTCTATTGACAACCCATACAGATATGCCGGCTATGAGTACATAGAGAAAGTTGAACTCTATGATCTAAACGCACGTTACTATAACCCCGAAATCGCAAGATTCCTCTCTGCTGACCCATATTATAACCTTGGCAATAGAGTCGTTGGCGTATATGAGATAAATGTTCCTAATGTGCGTTCAATAATGCAGACGACAGCTTTGTATGTATATTGTGGGAATTGTCCAGTTACCTTTTTTGATTTTACTGGTTACTGGGAATCTGGTGATGAAAAGCTTTCTCCGCAAGCACAAGTCTACATATTGTATTATACCGATCAATGGGAAGGAATGCATGAGTTTTATTTGTCTGCAGAAACTGATGAAGATAGGAACAATGCAAAAGCAGAAATGGATAAAATTCATACCAAAGCCAATGAAATAAGAGCTCTTGATAAAGAAGGAAAAGTTGTTGGTAATGTTTATGATGTACCTTTATATAATCAGGAAAGTTATCGCTTGTGTTGGGCGTTTGTTCAAGTGATGTACGAAGAGTACCTTAAAGATCCAAGCGAACGAAGAACTCAAGAAGAAGCAGAAACTCGTGCTATTAGTATAGCCAAATCAGTTCATGGTTATGGAAACGATGAAAATGGTAATCCACTGTGGAACGCTGGTCACTATCCATTGAATGCTATTGATCTTGAAACAGGAAATACTAGAAAGATGCAGATAGCTAACGCTTCTCAATTAAACAACAATCTTTCTTCTGGTCCAGTATATGCTCGGTACTCTAATTCCTATTTGAACAAAAACAATGACAAGACAGATGATGTTGAAAAAGTTTCTGCACACGTAGTTATAGTAACGGGTGTGGTTTCTGCACCAGGTGCTCCAATGCTTATTGCTACAAACAATCCATGGGGACAGTCAAATATTCAGACATATAACAATTTTGTAAATGGTATTCCTGGGGATAAAAAACAAATGAAATTTGAGTATCTTTACATTCCTGGAGGTGCATGATATGAGGAAGTGGTTTATAATGTTTTTGTTGTTAATTGTTTTGTGTAATTGTAATGATATGACAGAGGAAAAGTTGAATGTAAAAAATAACGGATTCTTCGTCTATAAAATAGATGATTGTACTTTTGCAAGGCTTGAAGATAATCATTCCGTAGAATGTATTTCAGAAAACAACGTTGAGTATTCGTGTTATAACAAATCTTCTAATGGCGAAAATAAAGTTTCAATTACAACTTTCAACAACAATGAGATTTATACCGAGGAGTGTTATGAAGGGTGGGGAATTGCAATAAATAATTTGCCGATATTTGTTGAGTTGATAAATTTCTTTGAAAGTGCAAATGGCTTGTTGGAATTGTTTGAAAGTAGTGGTTATGATGTTACTGTAAATGATTATACGTCTTTTTACATTGAATCAAAGTGGTTTGCCGAGGTTCCTTTAACGACAGTTGTAAGAACAAATCTTGGGGAGTTTTATGTTACAACAGATATTTCTTATGATGAAAAGAATACTTATAAACACAAAATTTTTGATAAACAAGCATATTTTCAACAATATGGCATTAAAAAAGGAAATTTGAAAATAAATAATGTACTTATTGGCGAAACAAAATCAGTTATTTTTGCCGGAAACGTTGCGCATATTTCTCTTTCTTCGGTGATGAATGAAATTGGTGTAAATTACTCTTATGATTTGGTAAACGAAAAAATATTATTAAATCATCAAGGTGAAAAATATGAATTATATGGGTTTGATAATCCTACACTAAGATGTTTAGATGACAATTGTGTTCATGAATTATTCGAAGTTTTGCCCGGTGATAGTCGTGCACGCCCTTGTCTTATTTATGATGAAAATGTTTATATTAATCATGAAACTTTAGAAAAACTTTTTGAATTTATTGATGTTTCAGTTGAAATTGAGGTGGCGTAAAACATAAGTTTTGCTTAACAATGAGAACATAGACGTTGTATAATAATGCAGGCAATCGCCTTACCAAAAAGACTGTGGAGGGTGATGATACAGTTTAACCTCCTTTACATATGATGCACAAAATCGCCTGACACAGTCTATTACTGGTAATGCAACAACCTACTACTGCTACGATAACAACGGCAATCAGATTTCCGAATGGACAAGAATTGCCAATATTGCCGAATCGACTGATGGCGTAAACCTCGGACTTCAGAGTGAAGCGACTGACGATCTCTTAACGCCATACGGTTTTGATGCTTTTGACAGACTCATCAAGATTGAACAGGGCGACGACATTATTGAAAACACTTACACTGCCGATGGCAAGAAGCTCTCAAGAACAACAAACGGCGAAGTAACATATTATGTCTATGACGGTAATGTTGTAATTGAGGAGCAGGACGAAGACAATGAAGAAACCGCGAGAACACAACTGAATACTCCAAAATTAACTCGACGAGCCCGCGGCTGAAAAACTGCGGGCTTGTTTTTTGCTTTTTTGCGTGAGATTTTGAACCGAATTACGATTATATAATGATAAGCAAAAAACTTTGTCTTTTTTGCAAGGTGTATTTCATCTAACTATAAATAACCGCCTCTATCTATAAAAGTAGATAGGGACGGTTTTCTGTATATACGGTATACGTAGTAAATTGTTATTTTGTAACTTTAGATAAAGATATGAAAAACGAGATTAAAAACGAGATTAAGCTTTTCTGTTTTGCAATGGCTTTTCAAAATAAGAATCAATGAACTTCCTTACATCTTCTTTGTCAAGCGTTTGTATCGACTCTCTTGCACCATTATGACTAGTAATATATGCAGGATCGTTCTCTTGCAGATATCCGTATATCTGTAAATATGGGTCATACCCGCGTTCTCTAAGAGCGCTTATTATATTTTCCATTGCTTCAATAAACTCTTTATCGTTCAAGACAAAATCACCACCTGTTAATTTACTCAAATTATATCACATTTTGTCGGATATCTCAACACTATTTTAAATAAAAGCGGAAAGGCTTTATTTCTTTATATTGAACGAATGGGGACTTTTTAATTACGATTAAGTTATGCTTGTTGATTATTTTTTGTTGATGTGTAGAATGATAATATTGAATATGTTTAGAAAGGGATTCAATCAATCATATGATGAAAAATAAAAATTTGAAAAGAGAGAACAAGTGTAACTGGCAGTTGGAAATAACAAAAACAAAAAAAGAGTCCTACTACTATGAAAAACAAAAATATATATTACTTATATTGTTAGGAACAGCATTGTTTTTGTCAATGGCGTTATTGGTGGAGTTTGATGTTTTTGACCTATCATATCACAAAACATTTTTAACAAACACCTTTTTGAGTTTGTCTATAAGTGGTATCGTAGTAAGTTCTGTACTTTTTATACCTCTTCATTTGAGAAAAAAGCAATATATATTAGATTTGAAAAAGCAGGCGTGTAAAGTCTTTTTTGAGTATGATAAAATATACAACCAATTACAAGCCAAACCGGATGAAACAAAAGAAAATATAGAATTACTGAACTATATTGATAAATGTAAAAAAGAAAATTCTACAATTTTGGATAACGAGAAAAATGCAGTTTTGCCTGAACGGTTAATAGATGATGCAATTATAGATATTCACAAACTCAGGAAAATGTTTGATGAATCCCCATTCTATTCTGAATACATATTGGAGCTGTTAGATGCAATAGAAAAGAGAATATTGCCTTCTGTCGAGTTGATTAACCAATTGGTTGATTCTGTCCCCAAACAACTGGAGGGAATCAAGCATTCAAAATCAATGTCTGATAGATATATAGAAATGTTGTGCAAGTGTAATAATATTGTTGCAGATATCGCAGACAATCATTATAAGTATAATGATATTTTGAATGTGTTTAGGCATGTGGTGGAAGAAGTTGGATGCTTAGTTAATTATCAAACCGCACACGCAGCTTGCCATGAAGCATTAATAATGAGGTTTAAAGACACAGTACAAGGTGTTATGATTCAAAACGCCAAAATTGAACTCTCAAAATCCATCATTTTGGAAATAGATAAATTGACACGAACAATTGAAAACAATTAATTTAAATCGGCTGCATTTTGCGGCTGATTTTTTTCCCAACCCCCTCCGGAGCAAATTTCACACTTTTTACGCTTAAAATTAGTGTGCATTTTCACATAAGTTTTAACTGCAAAATTTTGTTTCTGCAAATATCTCGCTCCCGCAAAAAAGTTATTGCCCTCAGAGAATTAAACACCTAAAATCTCTTCCGTTTTATTCCTGCAAAGCACATCTTACTTCATATTATTTTTTCTTTTTTATGTCAAAAAAAGCCGCATCATTTTGATACGACTTTATAACTTATTAACTTAAAGCCTTTTGAGCAAAAGAAAAAAAGTACAGCTATTTCTCAATAACTGTACTTATTTCTCTCTCAATCGGATTTTTTCGGAAACATCCTTTTGAGGAACACCCTTCGGCTTGTCGCTTTTTTCGTGCTTTATGAAAAAACAGGGTTGTTATTTCTTTATACTTATGCTATACTTTTGTTAAAGAAACAATGTAAAGAGGTAACCACAATGAACAAATACACAGGACACCCCATACAGACGTACGGAATTGAAGAAATGCGCCTTTGCGGCGGCAAGGCTGACGGCTTAAGAATGCTTTATGTACGCAACGGCAAGGGACTCGAATTCTGGATAAGCCTTGACAGATGCGCCGACATTACACGTCTTTCACTTCACGGCGATAACTTCAGCTTTATTTCGGCTTGCGGATATGTTGCGCCCGAATACTATGATAAGGACGGCGTCGGCTTTTTAAAATCCTTTACCGCAGGCTTTTGTACCACCTGCGGACTTACGGCTGTGGGAAACCCTTGTACCGATGACGGCGAAATTCTTCCTCTTCACGGCACAATTTCAAATACACCCTGCGAAAGCTTCGGATATTGGGAAGAAGATAATGCACTTCATATAAAGGCGATTGTGCGCGATGCAAGGATTTTTTCTCATAAGCTTGTGCTTGAGAGGGAATACACCGTTTCTCTTTCAAAAAATGAGATTGTTATGACGGATAGGGTTAAAAATGTGGGCTCAAAAACAAGTCCTTATGAAATAATGTACCATTGTAATATGGGCTATCCTCTTATTTCCGAGGACGTGGAAATAAAGATTCCCGCTTGTGAGGTGGTTCCGAGAAATGAACATTCGGCAACGGGGCTTGACACTTGCCTTAAGGCAGAAAAGCCGCAGAGTGACTACGAAGAAATGTGCTTCTATCACAAGCTGTCGGGTGTTGCCGAGGTTTCCGTTTTCAATCCTGCCATAAGCAAGGGAATTAAGATGACCTTTGATACAAAGGAATTAAAATGCTTTACCCAGTGGAAGATGATGGGTGAATATGACTACGTTATGGGACTTGAACCGGGTAACTGCAACCCCGACGGCAGAGACGTAATGAGAGAAAAGGGAATTTTGGAATTCCTTGAACCCGGTGAAGAAAGAACACATACCTTGAGATTTGAGTTTGTAGGTTAAGTCGGGAAAGCCCGACGGCAAATTCACGGTATATTCTCGCGACAGAACAGGTTATCGGTGTCGCTTAACGAACTCCGTTTGGTCGGCATAAACGCCACCGACCAAACTCGTCGGGAAAGCCCGACAGCAAATTCACGGCGGCGACTCGCCGCAAAAAAAGGACAACCACAATGAAAAAAACATTTTTTTATTTTGACGATGTAATCTGGCTTTTCAGAGACTTGACACGTGGAGATTACAACTCAATTTTCGACCATTTTTATCTTAAAGTCTTCAAACAAGCCCACGAAAAATACGGTTTTAAGGTGCAGATGAACGTATTCTACCGCACCGACTATTTTTACGGTACAGACGAATTTACTCTCTCGGAAATGACCGACAAATATAAGGCAGAATTCGAGGAGAATTCCGACTGGCTTCGCTTTGGCTATCACTCAAAGCAGGAGTTTCCCGACTATCCTCTTATCAATATTTCATACGAGGATATGACACGGGATTTTCTGGCGATAAAAAACGAGGTTATCCGCTTTGCGGGAAATAAGAGCTTTTCGAATGTAGTCTGCTCCCATTGGAGACCTATAAGCAAAGAGGGCTGCAGAGCGCTTAGCGACAACGGAATAGTGCTTATCAACAGTACGGGCGGCGATACAAGAGAGCTTGAGGAAGATATGTCATCGCTTCCTTACGGACATTCCTTCAGAGTGCTTCATAACAGACAGCCCGAAACAAAGCTTTTTACGAGAATTACCCTTGATAAGGCGATATCAACGTCGATTTGTGCATATAATCATCTGACACAGAAGCAGCTTGATGAAACAAATTTGAATTTCGGGGCTGTTTACGATGAAGAAACAAAGGTTTATTTCAAGCAGCTGCTTACCCACGGAACTGTCGTAAACCTTTCAAGGCTTGAAGATATGCAAGAGGAATACAAAAAGCTTCTGCCTTGTCAGTTTGCTTCCTTTGGCGGACACGAGCAGTATTTTTATCCCGACTATTTTGCGTATCAGCCCGACCACGGCGAGAAGCTCTTGAAGGCGTGCGAGATTATGTCGAGCGCAGGCTTTGAATTTACATTTGCGGACTATTTTACAAAGGTTGAGGACTAAAACAATGAGCCTTAATAGTTTTAAATACAGCATCGAGAAAAACACACTTAAAAGAGAATACCTTGTTCCGACAAGGGTTGTTACACAAAAGGGTGCCGAAAATGCAGAGCATCTTCTTCTCGACTCACCCCGTCAGGCGGTAATCGGAAGAAACGAAGGGTGTCTTCTCAAGGAGGGGGCATATGTTGTCCTTGACTTCGGAAGCGAGCTTTGCGGCGGCGTAAGCATAACAACGGGGAAAATTTTCAAAGAAGAAAAGAACCCCTACGGCAGCGGCTGCAGCTACGGAAAGCTGAGACTTGTTTTCGGCGAAAGCGTTTCCGAAGCATTATCGAGTCTCGGCGACGGAAACGGTGCACTTAACGACCACGCTTTTCGTGATATGATTGTGGATATGAGTAATCTGTCAACACAGCTTTTCGGCTCTACAGGCTACAGATTTCTTAAAATCGAGGCAGTCAGCGGTGATTTTACCCTAACGTCCGTCAAGGCGGCTTTTGAATATAAAGACATAGAATATAAAGGCTCTTTTGAGTGCTCCGACGAGAGGATTAACAAGATTTTCAATACCGCCGCATATACTGTGCATCTCAATATGCAGGACTACATATGGGACGGAATAAAGCGTGACAGACTCGTGTGGATAGGGGATATGCACCCCGAGGTTTCGACAATAATGTCGGTGTTCGGGGATGATGAATGCATAAGACGGAGCCTTGATTTATCCCGTGACGGCTTTTCCCTTGAAAAGGATGTTCCGTGGATGATTTACCCAAGTTATTCGGGCTGGTGGATAACAATTCACAGGGATTACTATATGAAAAACGGCGATATGGACTATCTTCTCGGGCAGAAAGAATACCTCTATAAGCTCACAAATCTCCTTTGCGAAAAAATCCATTCCGACGGCACTGTGGATTTTTCGGGCGGTTATCTCTTTGCCGACTGGAGCAGTGCAAACACCCCCGAAATGGAGGCAGGCTTCAGAGGCTGTATGGTGATGGCGATGAATTCTGCCGCCGATATTTTTGAAATCTTCGGCGACGAGGAAATGAAAAAGAAGTGCCTTGATACAGCCGAAAATCTAAAGAAAATTGTCCCTGAATTTAAGGGCAACAAGCAGGTGACGGCTATGTGTTACCTGTCGGGGCTTATTGACGAAAAAACTGCAGAGGAAATCCTGACGGCGGATTTACTCTCGGGTCTTTCAACATTTTACGGCTACTATGTTCTTCTTGCTCTTTCAAAAATGGGAAGAACTTCGGCGGCACTTGAAATTGTGAAAAGCTACTGGGGTGCGATGCTCGACCTTGGTGCCACAACCTTCTGGGAAGACCTTGATATTGACTGGATAAAAAATGCAGCAGGAATTGACGAAATCGTACCCGAAGGGAAAATTGATGTTCACACCTCCTACGGCAAGCACTGTTATATAAAGCTCCGTCATTCACTCTGCCACGGCTGGGCCAGTGGACCTGCACCTTTTCTTATGAGGCATATACTCGGTGTTGAGGTGCTTGAAGCGGGATGTAAAAAGGTTAAAATTTCACCCAATCTCTGCGGTCTTGAATGGGTAAGAGGTACATATCCCACACCTTTTGGTGTGATTGAAATCGAGCATAGAAATGTTGACGGCAAGGTTGTCAGCACGGCCAAAGCACCAAACGGTGTTGAGATTGTGGAAGGATCACAGATCACAGTTTGAAGAAAGTTAATCTTTATGAAAAAACGACGCAGTAAGGAATAAAGGCTCCCTCCGGGAGGGAGCTGTCGCGAAGTGACTGAGGGAGAATGCGTTTTATAGGTGTTATCGTTAATCTGCATTATACGCAGGCTCCTTCCGTCATTTTCTTAGAAAATGCCACCTCCTCCCGGAGGGAGGCATTAAACGGCAATTCATATTTTGCTACTCGAAAATTGTGAAAGGAATTAAATATGAACACATTATCTTTAAACGGCACGTGGACACTTTCGGGCAAAAACCCCGACACAGGCGAAACGCTTTCTCTTATCGCTTCTGTTCCGGGAAGTGTTTTAAATGACATAGTAAACGCCGATATCGAAAAGCTTGATATTTTCTACCGTGATAACAGCGAGAAATTCGAAAAATACGAAAACTGGGACTGGCACTATGAGAGGAAATTCGACATAGAAGCAGTCGGTCACAAGACAGAGCTTTGCTTTGAAAAGCTCGATACATACTGCGATGTTTACCTTAACGGTGCGCTACTTGCCTCTTGCCTTAACGGTCATATTCCCTATAATTTCGACGTTACGGATAAGATAAAGTCGGGCAAAAACAAGATAGACGTGTATTTCCGTTCACCAATACGTGAAGTAAAGGACAGACCCGCAGCGGTTGGTGCTTTTACAAGGGAAAGAATGCACACAAGACGTATGCAGTGCACCTACGGCTGGGACTGGGTTGGAAGATTTGTAACGTGCGGTATAGGAAATGTAAGTATCCGTTCATATGACCAGAACGAAGCGAGAGTTGACTCTGTCTATATCTACACCAAGAGCATCGACTCCTACGGCGCATATATAGGAGTCTCGGCAAATATAAACGCGGATGCCCTCGGAAAGGTCTACACCTTTGAGGTTGTTGATAAGGATGGTTATGTTGTAAAGACACACAAAAAATACATTTCTTACCCGAGATATGACTTTAATCTGTCTGTGGAAAATGCCGATTTGTGGTATCCTGCAGGGTACGGAGAACAGCCCCTTTATACGTTGGTTGTTTCCTGTGACGACAAGACGGTACACACTGAAAGGTTCGGCATAAGA
Source organism: uncultured Oscillospiraceae bacterium (assembly GCA_964614955.1). Classification (GTDB taxonomy): domain Bacteria; phylum Bacillota; class Clostridia; order Oscillospirales; family CAG-382; genus UMGS1387. Next base: position 10,597 of record CAZTNR010000045.1, read on the forward strand.
ACCGTAAAAATCCTTCAGGAAACAGACTCCGAGGTAAGCTATAATTATAACAGATGCCTTGAGCTCAAAAAGAGCAATTTTGATAAAGTCTATGACAGAAACGAAGAATTTTCCTCCTTTACCCTTGTTGTAAACGGAGTTAAAATTCTCTGTATGGGCGCAAACTGGGTGCCCTGTGAGCCTTACGACAAAGGCGGAAACAAGGAAAAGATATCCGAAATCCTCAGACTTTCCAAGGAAATGGGCGTAAATATGATAAGAGTGTGGGGCGGTGGCAGCTTTGAAAGTGAATTCTTCTATGACGAATGCTCGAAGCTCGGTATTATGGTGACTCAGGACTTTCTTATGGCGTGCGGTCACTATCCCGAAAAGGAAGAGTGGTTCATAAATGAACTCCGGAAGGAAGCCGAATATGCCGCAACCCTTATCAGAAACAAGGCTTGTCTTATGTGGTGGTCGGGCGACAACGAAAACGCCACCGGCGGCAGCGATACAATGGAGGACTACACGGGAAGAAGCAGTGCCGTTTACGGTATACATCCCGTGCTTATGGACCTTGACCCTATGCGAGATTTTCTTCCGTCAAGTCCCTACGGCGGACAGCTTTATGCCTCCAATACCACGGGCACTACCCATAACACAAATCACCTCGGCGATATTTTCGCATATCTTGAAAAGGACGACCTTTCCGACTACAAGGATGCATATAAGACAATCTCGGCGCGTTTTGTTGCAGAAGAGCCAACCTTCGGTGCCGTCAGCACATATTCAAGCCGTAGGTTTATGACAAAGGAGGATGTTTACGGCGACGACGCAAGTATTCGTGAGTATCATACAAAGTCAAACCCCGACCTTGCAAAGAGCTTATATGAATATTTACTTCTTCTGACGGAAAAAATCTTGGGCAAATTCGAAAACGGATACGACCGTGATTTCAAGCTTAAATATATACAGTTTGAAAACGTCAGAAACAGCCTTGAAATGCTTCGCCGTGAGCGTTGGTTCCAGTCGGGTGACATTTTCTGGCAATTAAACGACTGCTGGCCCGCATATTCCGGCTGGTCGTTTATCGACTACTATAATATGCCAAAGGCGGCGTACTACAGCTTCAAGAGATGCACAAAGCCCGTAGTGTGTATGATAGACAAAGAGGATGACGAATACAGCGTTCTTGTTGCCAACGACGGAAATGGGGATAAGGCGGTGGAAATCAATGTCTTTTCTCTCAATACAAGGACGGGTGAAAGACGTGAAATATATTCGGGGGTTGCCTTTGCACTTGTGGGTACTACCGTCAGGGTTTTCAGCTTTGAAAAGAGTGACGACAGCATAATTATTGCAGAAACCGAAAATGACAGAGCCTTTTATAAGGACGGAGCATTGAACATCGTAAAGTGCGATGTAAAATATACCCTTGACGAGGATAACAAGACAATTACCTTCAAGGCAGATAAATATATTCACACCGTTGAAATCGAAGGAAATCTTATTTTAGACGACAACTATTTCTCGCTTTTGCCGAATGAAGAAAGAACTGTTTCCTACACAAAACGCGATGAAGAAAAGGCACTTGATTTGACAGTGCAGGCGTATACATTGGAATAAACACGGTATTAATTCTCGTAGGGGACGGCTCCCTGACGTCCCGAATCTATTCTTTTCGATGTTACAAGCGGGAGAGCCTGTGACGCCGTCCCCTATGAAGAAAAACGGCGAAGCTTGGAGGCACATATGAACACGGTTAAATTTGAAAAAAAGAACGTAAAAATGATAGCCCACCGAGGTCTTTCGGGACTTGAGCGTGAAAACACAAATCCCGCCTTTGTTGCGGCAGGAAACAGAAGCTACTTCGGCATTGAGACAGACGTTCATAAAACCCTTGACGGAAAATATGTTGTTATCCACGATGAAAATACCGAGAGGGTAACCGACGGCAAGGTAAGCATCAATGTTGAAAAGAGCAACTATGCCGACTTTTCCGACCTTGTTCTTCCCGATATTGATGCAAGCTATACAAGAACGGATATAAAAATTCCGCTGCTTTCGGAGTATGTGAAAATCTGTAAAAAGTACCAAAAGAAGTGCGTGCTTGAACTCAAAAATGCATTTTCCGTTGACGATATAAAAGAGATAATTGACATCATAAAGGCTGAGAATTACCTCGAAAATGTTATTTTCATTTCCTTCTCCTTTGATAACTGCAAGAATCTCAGACCCCTTGTGCCCGACAACGATATTCAGTTTCTGACGGGCGAAGAGGTGACGGATGAAATGGTGGAAAGACTGCTTGAACACAAGCTCAACCTTGACATTTACTATAAGAAACTTAACAAAGAAGTTATTGATATGCTCCATTCAAAGGGCATTCTCGTCAACTGCTGGACGGTCAACGAAAAGGCAGACGGCGAGGCTCTTGCTGATATGGGTGTAGATTTTATCACCACAAACATTTTGGAATAACAGAGGAAAACAATGGAATTTTTTGCAAAAACCTTCGACGAATTATCGGCAAGGGAAATTTATGAAATATTAAAGGCACGTATGGAGGTTTTCCTTCTTGAACAGCACATCGTCTGCCTTGACCTTGACGGTGTGGACTACGATTCTCTTCACATATTTTACGAACAAAACGGCAGGGTGGAAGCCTACTTCAGAGCCTTTAAGGTTGATGATGGGGTGAAAATCGGCAGAGTGCTGACACGTGAACACGGAAAAGGTCTCGGACGGCTTCTTATGGAAAAGGGCTTGGAGGCAGTGAAGAATCACTTCGGCTGCGACAAAATCATTCTTCATTCGCAAAAGCACGCCGAGGGCTTTTATAAAAAGCTCGGCTTTGAAACCGTGTCGGATGAATACCTTGAAGAGGGCGTACCTCACGTGACGATGGCGGGTAGCACCCGCGGGCAATTCACGGGTAACACTCGCGATTAACCAAACTATGGGTGTCGCTTAAACAACCTCGTTTGACCGCCATAAAGGCAAGCGGTCAAACTCAGCAAGAATATGATTGTATGGGAGGATAATATCCTCCCGTTTTTTGTGTCATCACTCCTCTGTATTGCGTAAAATAACAAGTGGAAAGCGAGTGATTTTATGCAGTATTATGTATCAAAGCCATCGACGTTTATGCACCTTTGCCCCGACTCCAAGAGCGAAGTGACGGACGAACTGCTCTACGGTACAAGCGTTAGCTTTTCCGACGAAAGCTACGGCGGATTTGTCTACTGCACCACCGACTACGGCTACGGCGGTTACGTGGACATATCGCATCTTGCACTCAAAAAGGAAAGAGGCACGAAATTTATCGTCACCTCACGCTTCTGCGACCTGTATTCTCTTCCCGAATATCGCTTTTCACCCCTGATGACTCTGCCGAAGGGAAGCACAATTGAAGCAGATGAAACCGACAGCTTTGATGAAAGATTTGTCGGTATTTCTTTTGGCGGAAAAGCTTATTTTGCGCCGAGAGGCAGTATAAAAAAAGCGTCGGTGCTGTCGATGCCCGAGGACGATGCTTCCAAAAGGAGGCAGATTGTAAGAGCCGCCTTTTCCTATATCAACACCCCCTACAGATGGGGAGGCAAGAGTCCCTTCGGCATCGACTGCTCGGGACTTTGCTTTATGGCGTATTTCCTCTGTGGGCTGTCACTCTACAGGGATGCGGAATTCGATGGAAGATACGTAAAGAAAATAGACTTCTCCGACCTGAAACCGGCCGACCTCATTTATTACAACGGTCACGTTGTACTCTATACGGGTCTCGGCGAATACATACATTCCTCGGCAACCCTGGGCGGTGTCAGAACAGGGTCCTTTGACAGAGAAAGCCCAAGATTTTATCCGAGACTCTCCAGCGATATCGTCTGCTGTGCAAGAAGCCTGTATTTAAGTTAGAAGTTAGGAGTTAGGAGTAAGGAGTTAGGAGTTAGGAATGCGGTGAGCAGGCTTGCTTGCGAGCAGGGTAAAATCATCGCAACAAAACAAGCCCTTGTTGTCGCCCAAACAACTGTCAAAGAAGAATGCTTCAAAGGGGTAAAAAAAACGTGCAAAACCTTGACAAATTACTTCTTTTGCTATATCATATAATAGAATATATATGTAGAAGCCGAAATGCGGCTTTGAAAGGAAGAAACATTATGAAATGGACAGGACTTAACGAACTTCGTGAGAAATATCTCTCATTCTTTGAAAGCAAAGACCACCTTCGTCTTAAGAGCTTTCCCCTTATTCCCATAAACGACAACTCACTTCTTCTCATAAACTCGGGTATGGCACCTATGAAGCCCTACTTCCAGGGTACAAAGGAGCCTCCGAGAAAGAGAGTCACAACCTGCCAGAAGTGTATCAGAACACCCGACCTTGAAAACGTAGGCAAGACTGCAAGACACGGCACCTACTTTGAAATGCTCGGTAACTTCTCCTTCGGCGACTATTTCAAGAAGGAAGCTATTCCGTGGGCTTGGGAATTTTTGACCGTAACACTTGAAATTCCCGCAGAGCTTCTCTGGCCGAGTGTTTACGAGGAGGACGACGAAGCATACGCACTCTGGCGTGATGTAATAGGCGTTCCCGAAGAAAAGATTATCCGTATGGGTAAGGCAGACAACTTCTGGGAGCACGGCTCAGGTCCCTGCGGTCCCTGCAGTGAAATCTACTTTGACAGAGGTGAAAAGTACGGCTGCGGCAGTCCCGACTGTAAGCCCGGCTGTGAATGTGACAGATATATGGAAATCTGGAACAACGTATTCTCACAGTTTGACAACGACGGCAAGGGCAACTATACAGAGCTGTCTCAGAAGAACATCGACACAGGTATGGGTCTTGAAAGACTTGCCTGCGTTCTTCAGGGCGTTGACAACCTCTTTGAGGTTGATACTGTAAGAAGAATTCTCGATACGGTTTGCGAGTATTGCGGCAAGAAGTACGGCGAGGACTACAAGAACGACGTATCTATCCGTATTATTACAGACCACATCAGAAGCACAAGCTTTATGATCTGCGACGGTGTTATGCCCT
>CAZTNR010000045.1:15622-17659 GCA_964614955.1 uncultured Oscillospiraceae bacterium
AGACTTTTAAGAAGAGCTGCACGTCACGGCAGACTCTTAGGTATTGAAGGTGCTTTCCTTGCAAAGCTTTGTGAAATCGTAATTCAGGAAAACGAATCTGCTTACCCCGAGCTTCGCGAAAAGGCAGATTACGTAAAGAAGATTATCTCTATCGAGGAAGAACGCTTTGATGCAACAATCGACACAGGTCTTTCAATTCTTGCAGGGTTCCTTGAAAACCTTGAGAAGACAGGCGGTAAAGTGCTTTCGGGCGAAGATGCATTCAAGCTCTACGACACCTTCGGCTTCCCTGTAGATTTAACCAAGGAAATCGTCGAAGAAAAGGGCGTTACCGTTGACGAAGAAGCCTTCACTCTCCTTATGACAGAGCAGAAGGTAAGAGCAAGAGAAAACAGAAAGGCAGGCGGCGGCTGGTTCGCGGCAAGTTCCGATGTACTCGGTGATGTAGCAGAAACTGCATTTGTAGGCTACGACAACGTGGAAGCAGAAGCAAAGGTAATTGCAATCGTTGTTGACAATGTTCGCGTTGACGAAGTAAGTGAGGGCGAATTTACACTTGTTTGTGATAAGACTCCCTTCTACGGCGAAGGCGGCGGTCAGGTCGGCGATACAGGTTATGTGTTTGTTGGCGACACAAAGGTGGCGGTTGTTGACACAAAGAAGCTTGACGGCAAGTATCAGCACATTTGTGAGCTTTCTGACAACGCAGTCATCAAGGTAGGCGACACGGTAAAGCTCTCTGTTGATGCTGAAAGACGTGAAGCAATAAAGAGAAATCACTCCTCTGTTCACCTTCTCCAAGGTGCTCTTCGTAAGGTTCTCGGCGACCACGTTGAGCAGGCAGGCTCTTATGTTGACGAACACAGAGCAAGATTTGACTTCTCACATTTCCAGGCGATGACTCCCGAGGAAATTTTAAAGGCAGAAGCCCTTGTGAACAGCTATATTCTTGCAGGTCACGATGTTGTGACACTTGAAACAGATATGGAAACTGCAAAGAAGGAGGGTGCAATGGCACTCTTCGGAGAAAAGTACGGCTCGGTTGTAAGACTTGTAAAGATGGGCGACGTTTCTGCAGAGCTCTGCGGCGGCACACATCTTTCTAACACTGCAAAGGCAGGTCTTTTCAAGATTGTGGCTGAAAGCTCGGTAGCTGCAGGCGTAAGAAGAATTGAAGCGGTTACCGGTACAAATGTAATTGACTACATCTATAACGACAAGAAGATTTTGGAGGACACAGCAAAGGCTCTCAAGACAGGCAACGTATCAGAGCTTGCTTCCAAAGCACTTCAGACAGAAGCTGAAATCAAGGAACTCAAGTCAAAGCTTGAACAGATGGGTGCACAGGTTGCGGCAATGAAGACCTCAAGCCTTACAGACTCTGCAAAGAAGGTTGGCGAATTTAATCTCATCACCGCTTCCTTTGACGGTATGACGGCAGACGAAATGAGAGCAGCAGGCGACGTTCTCAAGGACAAGGACGAAAACGTAGTTGCACTTCTTGCATCGTCAACCGGCGGCAAGGTACTTTTACTTGCAGTATGCGGTAAAGCAGCAGTAAAGAACGGTGCAAACGCAGGCAAGATTGTAAAGGCTGCGGCAACCATTTGCGGCGGTGGCGGCGGCGGACGTCCCGACTCTGCAAGTGCAGGCGGTAAGGACGTAAGCAAGATTGCCGAAGCTCTTGCAAGCGCTGAAAGCACACTTGTTGGTTAATTGAATAAAAATAAACGGGGGTTGTAAAAACTCCCGTTTTTTTGTGTTCAGGTTTTGCACATTTTCGACCATCGGCGTTTGATGGTCGAAAAATGCTTTTTGTGCGACACCGATGGTTGGTTAACCGCGAGTGTAGCCCGTGAATTGCCTCTCGGGGCTACCCGAGTTTAATTTCATTCTGCTTCGCAACAACACTGTCGCCGCTGTACATCTTTCTGAGCTTCGGCTTTTCAATCTTGCCGGTGGGATTTCTCGGAATGTCTGCGAAGATAATCTGCTTAGGTCTCTTGTATCTCGGCATACCCTTGCAGAATTCGTTCA
>CAZTNR010000046.1:0-17575 GCA_964614955.1 uncultured Oscillospiraceae bacterium
TACCTATGTAACCACTCTGTTGCAACTCGATAGGCATTTTGAAGCCTATTGACTTAAGCAGCTTTGTGGTTCTTTTTTTATCTGCATATACCACTATGCTGTTTCTTACAAAGTCAATCGGATATACATCTTTTGTATATGCACTCGACACTTTCTGCATATCATCAACGACAAGATTGTTTTCTACGGGCCTTAAATCCAAAACAGAAAGAATCGGTCTGCCATCTTGTGCTTTCACATTCCCGAAAATCACCAAGCGAGTATTTTGTTTATTTCCTCTACCATCATTTTGACTTTTCAAAATTAACACAGGATTCTCTAAAATTTGGGGAATCTTTTTGATTTCCTCAATGGTCATTTCTGGATGTTCTGAAAGTATTTCGTTGATTTTATCACCCAACATATATATGTCACTTTCAATTGCACCAAGTCCCTGTAGAACATCACCTGTCATTCCCAAAATGAATGTTTCGCCATTTGGTTTTCCATCTTTCACCCATTCATCAATTTCATCAGCATATTCTTTACGAATAGAATACTGATTTTCACCACCCTCTGTAGTGGTATTTTTTTCAGCCTTACGGCGGGGATAAATTCAATGCAGTTGACCGTGAGGGTACGCGAAATTTTGTTAAACTTTGCCACGATAACGGTATTAAGGTTATTGCTTATATGTCGTCAAGCTTCTTTCATAGATATGACCCCGATTTCCGTGAGGGTTTTTCAAGAACCGACGGCGTTTTGGAAATGAACTATTTTTCATATAGAGGATGTAATCACGGAAGCGACACGTGGCGTGAATATGTTATGAATAAGATGTTTGAGGCAGTTGATTACTACGGCTTTGACGGCATTTTCAACGACTTCTGGTATGACAGTTATGTATATGACTACGAAAAGGGCGAATGTTTTATTAAGACCGAAGAAGTCGAATATAACCCCGACACCAACGACGTACACGATACTAATTACCTCACCGAGGACGGCAGATGTATTAAGGATGTCGAAGTAAAGTATGATTCTGACTTTGAGGATATGCACGCACAGATTTATTCTGAAATCAAAAAACGTGGCGGCATTTATAAAATACATACAGGTAACAGAAATGTACCAAGTAGAAATAAGGTTTATGACTATATCTGGGTAGGCGAGGGTCTTAAGACTCTTACACCCGGTAACGGAAAAGAGCACAGAGGATATGTTGTTCCTTGTCTTGACAGACATTTCTACTCCGAAGTGTCGGCTAAAACATATTTTGCATATACTATACCTTTTCTTCAGTTTCCGCTTTTGAAGACCGGAAGACCCATAAAAGGTGAGAACACCGAACTTCCTAACGTCACATATTAAGGAGGGATGAGCAGGAGTTTTATAAGGCTGTTGGTGATTATATGAAGGAGCATCCCGAAGGTCCTTATGTCTATTCGCTTTGGTCATCAATCCCCGATGACCCGACGGAGTTTGATGTGTGGAGCTGTTATATGAGGCTGTATGCACCAATGACTACAGAGAACAGTATTGCTTTCTGCGAAATAAGAAAATGTGATGATGTTGTTTCTGATATTCCTGAAAGAGTGTACGCGTCTATGTTTGTAAATGAAGAAACATATTTTGCTGTTTCAAATCTTACTGGCGAAGGGTATACTCTGAAGCTTTTGGGACTGTGGGAGGACAGGGAAACGGGAATTGTGTCGGATAGCTTTGAAATAAAGAATGACAGCATTGTTTTTCTTGTAAAGAAATGAAAATGTGGGCGGTTTTGACTTGACAAAACCGCCCATTTGTGATATTATAGTCACGTTGTAAATGGTTCATTACTTTCAATTTTCTATTTTCCATTTTCAACTTTCAATTTGATAAGCAGGTATGGCGGAATTGGCAGACGCGCTAGATTCAGGTTCTAGTGGGGCAACTCGTACAGGTTCAAGTCCTGCTACCTGCACCAGTTTGAGTGTTCGTAACGTATGTTACGTACACTCTTTCTATTTTGACACGTTATGAACAGTCGCACCAAAAATCGACAGGTTATTACCTGTCGATTTTTTATCCATTGCGAAGCGATGGTATATCATCACGCCAAAGGCGTATATCTCATCAATAACGGCTTTGACGTTGTTGTATCATATCAGCCTTATGCAGTATTGCACTTTCGTAATGATGATATACAATTCCTGCGGAATTGATTATATGCAAGACTTCGTCTTGATGATATACACGGCTTTGCCGTGATTTTTGTGATAGTTAAAACCCAAACAAAAAAACTTAAAAATGTCTTTTTGTAGTCCATAACTGCGAAAAGATACTATCAATATTAGTACGTCTCTTTAAATTTATGATTTGACAGAAAGTGCTAAACAGGAACTGCTCAGCTGTCCTCAAGCAGATTTGTTCTATAATTCAACTCTCAGTTGATTTTCTAAATATAGCCTCCATTGAAATCAACCGTTGTTTGTGATAAAATAAAGACAACGAAAGCGGCTTTCAAAATTTCAAAGGAGCGATAATTTTGAGCATTGATACAATCGGTAAACGAATAGCAGAACTCAGGAAAGCAAAAGGTGTTAAGCAAGAACAACTTGCATCGTATGTGGGCGTCAGCACGCAGGCCGTGTCAAAATGGGAAAACGGCGGCGTGCCCGACACAGAGCTACTTCCTAAAATTGCTGATTTCTTCTCTGTTTCCATTGATTCCTTGTTTGGCAGAAGTATAACCGAATACGGGGATTTGAGTGAAGCTGTTACGATGAAAATTTCTGATACCCCGACAGAAGAACGAATAAATGCTACCTTCAGTTTATGTTGGGATGTGGAAAGAGCATTATTTGGAAAAATATTTGGTGGGCTCCCTGATGAAAGCACGTACGAAGATTATGAAAATGCAATACCTATGAACGAACAACGGTATTCAAGGTATCTTACCGATAACGGTATAACCTTAATGGGAATTGCCAATAAACTTAAATACTTTTGTGTAATTCCCGAAATGGAGAGCAATACTGGAGCACTGTTTGAAAATGTTGACTATACTTCATTCTTTAAGTTTTTGTCCGATAAGGAAGTGTTCGATGTGTTGTTGTTCTTGAATAAACGAAATGCCGATAAGGCATTTACAGATAATTTGCTTATTAAGAATTTTGGATTTAGCTCAGAAAGAGCTGTTGAAATAATAAGCCTCTTAGAAAAGTACAATTTGGTAAATAAAACTGAAATTGAATTAGACGATGATCTGAAGCCTGTTAAGTAATTTCAAGCCGACTCCCTCATTTGTTGCATTATTGATTTTTGCAAGAGAAATGATTTTACCGCCAACTAACTATTTATATTATAACGGTTCAAGAAATAAACCGTATCTTTATTAAAAGAGCAGTGCCCATACACTGCTCTCACTATTTATATACCGTTCAATTCCTTAAAACAATCCTTAACACCGGGATAAATATTCTTATAAACCTTATAGTACTTCATATACTCACAATGCTTATTCATATCAGCCGAAATTGAAGAGCTTTCCTTAACCGCCATTTCACAACCGTCAGCAACAGACGAGTAACAACCGGCCGCAACACCGCCGAGGATTGCCGCACCGAGGGATGCACCTTCGTTAGAAAGCATAGTTTTTACACTCTTTCCGTAAACATCAGCAATCATTTCGTGCCAGAATCTGCTTTTACCTCCGCCACCACAGAGTGCCATATCATTTGTTTCTACACCGACTTCGTCGAGTACCTCAAGACAGCTGTAAAGAGAGTAAGTAACGCCCTCAATCACGCTTCTTGCCATATGATACTTTGTGTGCATAGCGGAAAGACCGAAGAACACACCTCTCGCATCTGAGTCAAGTATTGGTGTTCTTTCACCCATAAGATAGGGGAGATATATAAGCTTTTCACAACCTGTTGGAAGCTTTTCACATTCCTTGTCAATTTCGGCGTATGATACGTCGCTTGTAAGATTATTTCTGAACCAGTTAAGTGAAAGACCTGCCGCCTGCGTTACGCCCATAACGTGCCACTCACCGGGAACAGCCGCACAGAACGTATGAATTCTGCCTTTAGGGTCAATTTTGGGTGTGCTTGTGTGAGCAAATACAACACCGCTTGTGCCTATTGTGGTAAATGCCTTGCCGTCTTTGCAAACACCTGTACCGATTGCCGCACAGGCGTTGTCACCGCCGCCGCCTGCAATGGGTATGCCTTCCGGAAGACCTGTTACATTTGCAGTCTCCGAAGTAACTCTGCCTGTAGGTTCACAGGATTCATAAACTTTTGCGAGCCAGTCCATTTTTACACCGAGTTTTTCACAAACTTCATTTGACCAGCATCTGTTTACTACGTCAAGTAACTGCATACCCGAAGCGTCTGAAACCTCGGTTGCATATTCGCCCGTAAGTTTAAACCTGATGTAGTCCTTTGCAAGAAGAATATGTTCAATCTTTTCAAAGTTTTCGGGCTCGTTGTTTTTTACCCACATAATTTTTGAAGCTGTAAAACCGGGAAGGGCAGGGTTTGCCGTAATGTCAATAAGTCTGTCGTGACCGATAATGCTTTCAATTTGTTCGCATTCCATGGCTGTTCTTTGGTCGCACCAAAGAATTGCAGGACGAATTACATTATTATCTTTGTCAAGAAGTACAAGAGAATGCATCTGACCCGAAAGACCGATGCCTGCAATTTCGCCGTCAACAGCCTTAGATGAAATATCGGACAGTGCCTTCTTTGCAGCTTCCCACCAATCCTCGGGGTTCTGTTCAGCCCAGCCGTTTTGCGGCTGATACATAGGATACTCTTCGGTACAGGATGCAACGGCGTTGCCGCTTAAATCAAACAGTACACATTTAGTTCCCGATGTACCTACGTCGATACCGACTAAATACTTTTTACTCATTTACATCACCTTAGGAAAACATAATGGAGTTGATAACATTTTCAAGATATTCCTGCTTGCCGCTGATGTTGGTAGTAACATCTCCCAATCCAAGTGCGTATTCTTCAAGCTCGGAAATAGATGCAGTACCGTCAACAATTTTCTTGCCTATACCTGTATTGTAGCTTGAATATCTGTCAGCAACAAATTTGTCAATTCTGCCGTCTTTTATAATTCTGTCAGCCATTCTGAGACCCAAAGCAAAGGCGTCCATACCTGCAATATATGAATGGAATATATCCTCAAAGGTGTTAGAGCCGCGTCTTGTTTTTGCGTCAAAGTTAAGACCGCCCTTTGTAAATCCGCCGACCTTGAGAATTTCATACATACACATTGTTGTTTCATAAACATTAGTGGGGAACTGGTCGGTATCCCAACCGAGAAGTGTGTCGCCCTGGTTTGCGTCGATTGAACCAAAGGCATTGTTGTCGGTCGCAACTCTTACCTCGTGCTGGAAGGTGTGAGCAGCAAGGGTTGCGTGGTTAGCTTCGATATTGAGCTTGAAATCCTTGTCAAGACCATATTTTCTGAGGAATCCAAGAACGGTGGAAGCGTCAAAATCGTACTGATGCTTTGTGGGTTCCTTGGGCTTGGGCTCAATATAGAAGTCGCCTGTAAAGCCGATTGAACGACCGTAATCTACAGCCATTCTCATAAGGCGGGCCATATTGTCCTTCTCAAGAGACATATTTGTATTGAGAAGTGTTTCGTAACCCTCTCTGCCGCCCCAGAATACGTAACCGTCGCCGCCGAGTCTTGTGGTAATTTCAAGAGCTTTCTTGATCTGAGCAGCCGCAAAGGCAAATACGTCTGCATTGGGTGCTGTGCCTGCACCGTGCATATATCTCTTGTTGCCGAAGCAGTTGGCTGTGCCCCAAAGAAGCTTTTTGTTGTACTGCTTCATAAGACCTTCAAGCTCGTCCGTGATTACATCGAGTCTTTCATTTGTTTCCTTGAGACTTTCTGCCTCGGGTGCAATATCTCTGTCGTGGAAGCAGTAGAGATCAATATCAAGCTTATCCATAAGCTCAAAAGCGGCGTGTGCCTTGCCTATGGCACTCTTCATCACATCGCTTTCGCCGTAGCTCTTGTCGATAGTGCCGGCACCAAACATATCAGTACCCTCTGCACACATTGTATGCCAATAGCTTACTGCAAATCTTAATTGCTCACGCATAGTTTTGCCTGCAATAATTTCGTCAGGATTATAATACTTAAAGGCAAGAGGGTTGTTGCTCTCTTTTCCTTCATACCTGATTTTTCCTATACCTTTGTAAAATTCCATAATAACACTCCTTAAAATTATTCCTTACAATTATTCTTACACAATAATTGTATATTACTGCAGTTGACATTTCCCGCCATTTGTTGTATAATTAATAGACAAAATTTAGTGTTGGTTTTGGGGTGAGAAGATGTTCTATCAAACTCATAGCTGTCTTGCGACAGAGGGGCTTAAGCTTGAAAACGGAATAGACTTTAATTTTCCTCTGCACTTGCATTCAAGCTTTGAGCTTATTGTTGTAACAGAAGGTCTTTTGGAGGTTACCGTAGATGGTACTGTTTACACTCTCAATCAAGAGGATGCCGTGCTTGTTTTTCCTAATCAGGTTCACGAGCTCAGAACACCCGAACACAGTTGCCATTTTTTATGTATCTTTTCGCCGCAATTGGTTCAGGCTTACAGTAAGCAATTTACATCTAAAGTACCTGTTTCCAATATGTTTCATCCCGATTTTGATTTAATAGAGAGACTTGCATCAATCAGAACAGCAGATAATATTATGAAAATTAAAGGATGTCTCTATTCAATATGCGGCTGCTTTGATGAAAATACCGATTACACCGAAAAGAACATTAAGAATGACGGCTTGCTGTCACGGATTTGTAAATTTGTTGAGGATAACTATTCCTCCGAATGTTCGCTTGAAGCGTTGTCAAAATATACATCATACCACTATGTATATCTGTCAAAGTACTTCAAAAACTCAACAGGTACATCTTTTACCGACTACGTAAACAGGCATAGAATTAGCGAAGCCTGCTATTTGCTGCAAAACTCTGACAGAACAATTCTTCAGACTGCATACGATTGCGGATTTGATTCTCTGCGCAGCTTTAACCGTAATTTCAAGAATATTATGGGTGTAACACCCAGCCAATATCAAAAGAACAGTTAAGAAACAAGGAGAAAATATGAAATTATATCATAAACTGAGACTGCAAACGGTACAGGTTCTTTGGATAGTCGCCTGCCTAATACTTTTATTTGCCGGCTTCTTTGTAATCAACAAGCCGGACAGCGTTCTGTACACCATATCCTGGGAGCTTGGTTTGTGTATGCTTGCTTCGGGGCTTATAAATATTTATGTTTACCTTAAAAACAGGTTTTACATACACGGCTCAGGCTGGTTGCTTGCTGACGGCTTGATAACTGCTTTGTTGTCAGTATTCCCGATCATCCACGATGTAGTGCTTCCTGAAGTCATCCCTGTCTTTTTCGGAATATGGGAGCTTACTTTAGGTGTTTTGAAATTTGTCGAGGCGTTTGAACTGTATGATGAAGGTATAGGCGGTTGGTACCGGTTCCTTGGCATAGGTGCTTTTGAGATGATTTCAGGTGTATTCTCGTTGATTGAGCCCGTTGACCAGGCTATAGGACATAATCACGTTATTGCTATGATTTTCTTAGTACAGAGCATAGGCTTTATTTTCAAAATATTTATGTATAAGAAGCTGTCTGCCAAAACAAGTATTATTCACAATCATAAAAATGACTGCCGATAGGGCAGTCATTTTCATTTATTTGCAGAAGTTTTCAATATAATTGTCAATAGCTTCCTTTATAACCTTTATTGCCTCGTTTCGACCGCTTACTTCATTAACGGCAGTTTCCTTGTGCTCAAGGTTCTTGTATACTGTAAAGAAATGGCGCATTTCATCGAATACGTGTGCGGGCAGCTGGTCGATGTCGGTGTACATATTGTAATTCGGATCATTGAAGGGGATAGCAATTATTTTTTCATCGTTTCTTCCGTTATCAATCATAGAAATCACACCTATAGGGTATGCACGGACCAGTGACATAGGTTCAAGCGGCTCGGCGCAGAGAAGAAGAACATCAAGCGGGTCGTTGTCATCACCGTAGGTTCTGGGGATAAAGCCGTAATTTGCAGGGTAATGGGTGGAAGTATAAAGGATACGGTCTAACACAATGTAGCCTGTTTCCTTATCAAGCTCATATTTCTTTTTGCTGTTCTTTGAAATTTCAATAACACAGATAAAATCCTCGGTATTAATTCTTTTTGGTGAAATGTCGTGCCAGATATTTGACATATTAATCAGCCTTTCTTTTGTAGTGCGTTAATTATATCACAAACTTTTGCTGTTTTCAATAGTTATACAAAAAATTTAATTTCTCTGTGTTGACATAATTGTAAGAAGAATTTATAATGTTACTGTAATATATTTTTATCTAAGGAGGATGAATGTATGAGTAAGTATTCAGGAACACAGACGGAGAAGAATTTAGAGGCTGCATTTGCAGGTGAGTCTCAGGCAAGAAATAAGTATACATATTTTGCTTCTGTTGCAAAAAAAGAAGGCTATGAACAGATTTCTGCTCTTTTCCTTAAGACTGCCGATAATGAGAAGGAGCACGCTAAAATGTGGTTCAAGGAGCTTGAGGGAATTGGCGACACAGCTCACAACCTTGCAGATGCCGCAGCCGGTGAAAACTATGAATGGACTGATATGTATGCAGGATTTGCTGAAACGGCTGAAAAGGAAGGTTTTCCCGAGCTTGCTGCTAAGTTCAGACTTGTTGCTGCAATTGAAAAACAGCACGAAGAAAGATACAGAGCACTTCTCAAGAACGTAGAAACAGCTGCTGTTTTTGAAAAGAGCGAAGTTAAGGTATGGGAATGCCGTAACTGCGGTCATATAGTTGTTGGCACAAAGGCTCCCGAGCTTTGTCCTACCTGCGCTCATCCCAAGGCTTATTTTGAAGTTCACGCAGAGAATTATTAATTTTAAGGAAGTTTAAGAATGAAAAAGCGTTTATTCCGCTCAAAGCAAGATAAGGTTTTAACAGGGCTTTGCGGAGGTATTGCCGAGTACTTCGGTATGAATTCCGGAATTGTAAGGCTTATTGTAATACTCCTTTCCTGCGGCAGCGTCGGTGTTGGACTGCTTATATATTTTGTTGTATCGTTTTTGGTACAGGATAACGGTACAGACCGTATCGAAGCAGAGTTTACCGATGCTGACGATGATAAGTAAAATCAGAGAAGATTTATTTAAGCTTCAGGATTTAGCCTACCGTGATTTTCACAGTAGGCTTGTTCCTGTTTTGGACAAAAGTACGATAATAGGCGTCAGAACTCCTGCTATTAAGAAATATGCGAAGGAAGTTTCGGAATATTCAGGCATTGGCTTGTTTCTAAAAGACTTACCTCATACATATTATGAAGAGAATAATCTTCACGCTTATATAATTGCGTCAATTGCCGATTTTGAACTTTGCATTGATGCACTGAATTCATTTTTACCCTATATTGATAACTGGGCAACCTGTGACTGTCTAAGACCCAAATGCTTTGCTCGAAACAAAGATAGACTTTTGCCTATAGCACTTGACTGGATAAGTGACGAAAGAACATATGTAAGGCGCTTTGGTATTCAGGTCATTATGAAATTTTACCTTGACGAGGGTTTTGATGAGAAGTTTCATCAAATAATCGCCTCAATCAGATCCGATGAATACTATGTTAAAATGATGGTCGCCTGGTATTTTGCAACAGCTCTTGCAAAGCAGTATGATAAGACTATCACGTTCCTCGAAAACAAATTGCTCGATAAATGGACTCACAATAAAACTATTCAAAAAGCGGTTGAAAGCTATAGGATTTCCGATGAAGAAAAAGAGTATCTCAGATCTTTAAGATGGAAATAGCTCTATCTTATGGTTGTAAAAAAACACCTCTCGAAAATTTCGGGAGGTGTTATTCTATATACTGTCAATATAATCGCGGATCGCTTTTTCTGCATCAAGAATTTCCTTTATAAAAGAGGGTGCAGGAACTCTCAGAGCACCGCCGCCAAGAATTATCATCTGTTCGGGAACGTCGCTGGTTGCAACCCGAACAACGTGCTCTTTACTTAGCTTATACGCCGCTTTTTCAATATAGGTGTCTGCCGTTTCGGCTTCTTTTGTATATACTACCTTGATGTTTCTGAAATCTTCAACCGATCCGGGGTTTTTGTGAACTTTATAAGCATCAAAGACAAGAATTATTTCTTGTTTACAGAACCCCTGATAATTACATAACCGTTCAATAAGCTCATTTCGTGCATCCTCAAGACTGCGTACAGCAACTATTTTAAGCTCTTCCCAGGCATAAATGATATTATAACCGTCTATAAGTAAATATTCGGGTCCCTTAGGCGTATGGCTGGGCTTCTGCTTTGCAGCCTTGCGGACAGGCTTTGCAGCTGAAGGATTATACTTCGGCTTTGCGCTTTGCTTCTTTTTGATAGGGCCGTAAGTCCTTTCAAAAATTTCCATCAGCTCTTTGTCGGTTGCGGCGGCAGCACAATAGTCGGCGGCACGTCTCTTAAGCTCACGTTTTTGCTCGATAATTTCTTTGTCAATAGTGAAATAACTCGGTAGATGCATATGTTTTTCCACTTCGTTCCATTTCACAAATACAGCAGCACCGCCTGAGCAGAAGATGGAATCTGCGCTGTTTTCTACATCCGATTCGGCAATGTAACCTGCTTTACTTATTACTTCATCGGGGTTATGACATTCTTCATATCCTCTGAAGATAAGACTAATCCGTCCTTTACCGTGTGAAAAGCCTGTAAGCTCAGAAATATATGAACGCATTTTCGATACAGGGGCAGTACCTGTTATTACACTGAATTCACCGTCATTTTCCGGTGGATTTAAAGTACCGCACATTCTCTGAATATCTGTCATTACTCTGCCGATGTTTTCTGTGGGTACTGATATTTCATAGTTATACCACGGCTCGAGTATAATGCTCTTAGCCTTCATAAGCCCGTTTCTGACAGCTCTGTATGTGCTTTGACGAAAATCTCCGCCATCGGTATGCTTTTTGTGAGCTTTACCCGAAACTATTGTTATTTTCATATCGGTAATGGGGGAGCCTGTCAGAACGCCGACATGTGTTTTTTCTTCAAGGTGGGTAAGAATGAGTCTTTGCCAGTTACGTTCAAGCTCATCTGTATCGCATTCGCTGTCGAAATTAAGACCCGTGCCTCGTTCGGCAGGAGATAAAAGTAAATGTACCTCCGAATAATGCCTTAAAGGCTCGTAATGACCGACACCCTCAACGGTATCGGCAATTGTTTCTTTGTAGACAATTCCACCTTCTCCGAAATCTGCATCAAATCCGAATCTTTCTTTGATTTGGTGCTTAATAATCTCTAACTGTATTTCCCCCATTAACAGTAGATGAATTTCACCGATTGTTTCATTATATGTGACCTTAAGCATAGGATCCTCTGCTTCAAGAATTCTGAGCTTTGACAAAGCCGTATGTGAGTCGATGTCCTTCGGTAAAATCATTCTATAGCTGAGAATCGGCATCAGAACAGGGGAGTCCGCCTCAGTCTCAAAGCCTATTCCCATACCCGGGATAAGTGAAGTTATGCCTGTAACGGTGCAAATATCTCCCTTTTCGGCTCTATCTGTTTGAGTGTACTTTTCGCCTTGATAAATGCGTATCTGCTCTACCTTTTCTGAGTATTCACTTCCACCCAAATCTGTGTATGAAATATAATCTTTTACAGAAAGGTTTCCGCCTGTTATTTTCATATGGGTAAGTCGTTCGCCGTTTTCGCCGTGTGTAATTTTGAAAACCTTTGCACCGAATTCTTTTTTGTAATCAGGCTTAGAAGAGTATTTGTCAATCGCATTAATCAGCTCACGTACACCGCTAAGCTTCAAGGCTGAACCGAACAGGCAAGGGAACAGGCTGCAATCAGCCACAGCCCGCTTTATATCGTTGTCGGATAATGTTGACGTCTCAAGATATTTATTCATCAAATCTTCCGAGCATAGTGCAACTTCTTCGAAATTTGAAAAATGTGAAATCGGTATCGCATTGGGCGATAATCTCTTGTGAATGCCGGACATCAGCGTTTCTGTGTCGGCGTTTGATAAATCCATTTTATTCACAAAAATAAATGTTGGAACATTATACTTTCGCAGAAGCGCCCACAGCGTTTCGGTATGACTCTGAACGCCTGAGGAGGCGCTGACAAGAATTACGGCAACATCAAGAACAGAAAGTGTTCTCTCGGTCTCTGCCGAAAAATCGATGTGTCCCGGCGTATCAAGAAGCGTTATTTTAAAATTTTCCGTATTAAACTCAGCTTGCTTTGAAAATATAGTTATACCGCGTTTTCGTTCCAGTTCAAAATTGTCAAGAAAACTGTTTTTATGGTCAACTCTGCCTAAATTTCTGATTACACCTGACTCATAAAGTAATGCTTCGGACAAGGTAGTTTTTCCGCAGTCAACGTGGGCAACTATTCCCATTGTCAGCTTTTTCATTTTTCACTTCCGTTCGGTAATTCGATTATGTCAGTCACAGAGATAAAATTCTTTTCCGCAAAGAATTTTATCTCATAATTGTTATATGTCATTGAATATAAAGCAGAGGAGTTGTATTTATACGAAGGTCTTGGATCCTGCATAAGCATACTTTTAATCCGCCCGAGGAAAGATGCTTCCATATGTGAAAAATCTTTACTGAAAACAACGGTTGCTTCGTATTCCTTGACTTCATCGGCAAAGCCGCATTTTGCCTGCGGTACTGAATCGGAAAATGTGAGATAAGGCTTTATATCTATAATCGGCGTTCCGTCAAGCAAGTCGGCACCGCTGACATTTATTACCGTACCGTTGCCTGCTGTTTTTTCAATTGAGACAATTTTAACACAGGATAGTCCTATGTTGTTGGGATGATAGGGGGAACGCGTTGAAAAGACACCCACTCTTTTGTTTCCTCCGAGTCTTGGAGGACGAACTGTCGGAGACCAGCTTTTATCACTGTTATTCCTGTCAAAAATCCAAAGTAACCATATGTGCGAATAGCCATCAAGACATCTCAGCGCGTTTTCATCGCGGTATTTTTCGTCAAAGATAATGGTTGATATTGAATTATCAAGCAACCCACTTTGTCTCGGTATTCCGAATTTTTCTTTATAACCGTTGTGAATTCTTGCGATTGGTTCAATTTCGTACTTCATAGTCTAATCACCGGAATTGCCAAGCATATGGTTCATAAGCTTTACTGAAAATCTTGCGGCTTCAATTTCAAAGCCCTTACCGAAATGCTGAAGATTAAGCTCAAGGTTGTATACGCCGTCGTAACCTATTTCGTCAAGTGCACTCAGCACTTCTTTCCAGTCTATAACACCGGTTAAGGGCGGCTTGTGCTGGTCGGTCAGAGTGTTGTTGTCATTAAGGTGCAGGCACTTAACACTGCTTCCCATTGCACGTATAAATTCCTGGGGTGCAGGGTTTCCAAAACGCATAGCCTTATTGATGTGACCCGTGTCAATACAGCAGCAAAAATAGTCCTTGCTGTCACTGACCTCTGTGATTCTGTCAAATGCTTTTTTGAACTCGCTGAGAACGCCGAAAAAGTCGCAGCAGCCGTAAACAGGGGCATCGCCCATTGTCTCAACTGCAATCTTTACGCCGTACTGCTTTGCATAGTGAATGATTTTGCTAAAGGTGTTATAGTACAGCTTATGCATAAAATCGCTCTCAGCTTCGGGCCCCGTGACCGAGGTTGCAATTGCGTGCATAACGGTATAGGGAGCACCAAGTATTCTTGTTACAGCGCAGTCTGTTCTTGCATCGCGGAATACTGCTTCATCCTTTACGGCGTCGGCAAAGTAAACACGAAGTCTGCCGTGTGTCTGTGATATAATGATGCCAAGTTCATCTGCCTTTTTGCGAACTTTAGTATAGTATTCAATAATTTCTTCCTCAGTCTTTGAGTAGATAGAATCAGGATTCAGACTGCTTTGCGAGTCAAGAGAAAAATCAACAGCATCAGCACCGATTTCCTTCGCAATTTCCAGTGCTTTAAAATCACCGTACAGGCTTTGCAGAGTAAAGGTTGAAATGCCAACCATACGTTTCATATTAACACCTCTTAAATAAAAAAATAAGAGCTAACAGATAATAGTACAAAAGCGGCATAGTTATGCTGTATCTTTTATCCAAACACTATTATCTATTATCTCTAATTGAAACTATTGGTGCCGGTGGTGGGACTTGAACCCACACGGTATCGCTACCAACGGATTTTGAGTCCGTCGCGTCTGCCATTCCACCACACCGGCAAAATCACCTTAAATATAATATCA
The DNA here is from genome assembly GCA_964614955.1 of uncultured Oscillospiraceae bacterium. Lineage (GTDB taxonomy): Bacteria > Bacillota > Clostridia > Oscillospirales > CAG-382 > UMGS1387. The sequence continues at coordinate 14,338 of CAZTNR010000046.1, forward strand.
TAAATTTTGAAGCTTTGCAATAGTTTTTGACTATTTTTTGTAAATATTTAAAGAAGGCGGCAAAAGCCGCCTTGTGTTTTAAAGAATTATTTGCGATATCCAAAGCATAAGTGGCATTGTGATAAGGCAAAACAGCGTAGTAATGCCGACAAGCTTTGCGGCAAGCGCCGAATCGTTGTCGTATACCTCGGCAGTAACAGCTGTATTTGCCGCCACGGGAGCTGCACACATAGTAATTCCCACAATTGAAAGATATTCGGGAAGTCCAAACACTTTTGCTACAACAAGCATAATTGCAGGCATTACAATAAGTCCGAGTATTGAGAACATATAAAGTCTGATTTCCGAAAAAATTTTCATAAGCTTCATATCGGCAAGTAAGCTTCCGATTATTATCATTGACAAGGGGAATGTCATATCTCCAACAAGTGTCAGACCGTCGTTAATTGTCTGCGGCAGGGTTATTCTGCCGAGGAACAGAATAATGCTTACAAATACAGCAATCAAAGCGGGATTATAAATCAGCTTCTTCCACGGTATTTTTCCCTGGTTGCTCATTACGATTACGCCGTGAGTCCAGGTAAAAAGATTGAACGCCGTTACAAAGATAACACCGTAAAACAGACCTAATTGCGGATCGTCGTTAAATATTGCCATCATCAGAGGAAATCCCATATAACCGCAATTACTGTAAGTCAGCGCGTAGGTATAAACGCTTCGTTCCTTTTTACTCTTAACAGGCTTGAAAACAAAGTGGGAAAAGATTGCAAGGAACAGGTGAACAGCCACAGATAAAGCAAAAACACATCCCGCAGTTACAAGCAGCTTACTGTCGTATTCTCTCTGAAGTGAGCAGACTATAAGGCAGGGATTTGTGATATAGACGAGGAGGGAAGACAGGGATTTTGTGCTGTCTGCATTCAAAAGCTTCCCTTTTTTTGCTATATATCCTGCAATCATCGCTATAAAAAGGACTATTATCTTTTCTATTACTCTTAAGCTGTAATTTCCCATTATTTGTCCTCCGCACAGCTTCCGCTGCAGCCCTCGTGATTGCCTGAAAAATATCCTGTAAGATTTAAGGTCATATTGCCGTCTTCGATCTTAAAACCGAGAGCCTTTGCAAGCTTCTCGTCATTACCTGTATAAGTAATGTTCTTTGCGCCTTTGAGATCAAGAAAGTTGAGTGCAGCCTTGCCGATTAAGAATCTGTCAATGTAATCGTCATAACCGTCAACAAGGCTCATAAGATGAACTGTACCTTCGTCTCCGTTAAAAGAAACATAAGCACCTCCAACGAACCTGCCGTCGTTATGTGCGGCAATTACATAGCAGTCATCTTCCGGAACAATACCGAAAGGCTTCATATATTCTTCTCGTTCATAGCTTGTATAAACAGGTCTAATTGCTATCATTATTCTACCTCTTTAGGACATACTCTTTAAAATACTGATTTCGTTATAATTCATATATTTCCACTGACCGGGCTTTAACATACCTATAGTCAGGCCACCAACGGCAACGCGCTTGAGTCGGGTGATTTTTAAATTCACCTGCTCACACATTTTTCTGATTTGTCTGTTTCGACCTTCGGAAAGAATAAATCTTAGAATAGTAGTGCCTTCTTTTCTTTCAATTATCGATACCTGAACCGGCTTGATTTTGTAGTCGTCAATTACCATAGGGCCGTTCAATGTAACAAGAACCTCGGGCTCAATTTCACCCTTCACCTTAACGTGATAGATTTTTTCAACGTGATGCTTTGGGTGCATAAGCTTGTTTGCGACTTCTCCGTCATTTGTGAGAATAAGCAACCCTTCAGAGTCCATATCAAGTCGTCCGCAGGGGTAGACACGCTCAGGTACGTCCTTTAAAAGCTCAGGAATGCATTTTCTGCCTTCATCGTCACTCATCGTAGTAACGTATCCTCTTGGCTTGTAGAGCATTACATAGACCTTCTTTGAGCCGCCCTTAACAAGTTTGCCCTTGTATTCAACCTGATCTGCTTCGGGGTCAATTTTTTGCCCGATTGTAGCTCTGATTCCGTTTACCTTAAAATTGCCTATTTCAATTTCCTTTTCTGCGGCACGTCTTGACATAAGTCCACAGTCGGAAATATATTTCTGAATTCTAATTTCTTCCATAATTTTCTCCTTATATAACTTCACAGTCATATGTTATAAAAAAACTCCGTTAATAAAAACCACCGCCGTCGGCGTTTGACGGCGGTGATTGGTTTTTTTGCGCGATTAATATAGTTTCATATCTTGCAACATAACCCGCAAAACTGCCGGCGGGCGCTACCCGCGACGGAGGTGAATTCACCGAACTAAATAAATCAAATAGCGTCCTTGCGGGAAAGATTAATTCTGCCCTTGTCGTCGATTTCAAGAACCTTAACCTTGATTTCGTCGCCAACATTAACAACGTCTTCAACCTTTTCGACTCTTTCCTTGGCAAGCTTTGAGATGTGTACAAGACCTTCCTTGCCGGGAGCAATTTCAACAAAAGCACCGAAGCTCATAAGTCTTGTAACCTTGCCTACAAATACTGCACCGGGTTCGGGATCGTAAGCAATTGCTTCAACAATAGATTTTGCCTTAAGACCTGCATTCTTGTCAACGGCTGCAATAAATACTGTACCGTCGTCTTCGATATCAATCTTTGCACCTGTTTCAGCAGTGATTGCCTGAATTACCTTACCGCCCTTACCGATTACATCGCCAATCTTTTCGGGATCGATCTTGATTGTAATCATCTTGGGAGCATAGTCGGAAACATCGGCTCTGGGCTTGTCAATTGTCTTGAGCATAACTTCGTCAAGGATGTAATCTCTTGCTGTGTGTGTCTGTGCAAAAGCAGCCTTGATAATTTCGGGTGTAAGACCGTCAATCTTAAGGTCCATCTGAATAGCTGTGATACCTGCCTTTGTACCTGCAACCTTGAAGTCCATGTCGCCGAAGAAGTCTTCAAGACCCTGGATGTCAACCATTGTCATGAAACGATCGCCTTCTGTAACAAGACCGCATGAGATACCTGCAACAGGAGCCTTAATGGGCACACCTGCAGCCATAAGTGAAAGTGTTGAACCGCAGATAGATGCCTGTGATGTTGAGCCGTTTGATGAAAGAACTCCTGAAACAAGTCTGATTGTATACGGGAATTCTTCAACTGACGGAATAACAGGAACCAATGCTCTCTCTGCCAATGCACCGTGACCGATTTCTCTTCTGCCGGG
>CAZTNR010000047.1:0-17259 GCA_964614955.1 uncultured Oscillospiraceae bacterium
TTACCTCGCCTTTCCACCCTTACCGTAAAATACGGCGGTATATCTCTGTTGCACTATCCCGGGAGTCGCCTCCGGCGGACGTTATCCGTTATCCTGCTCTGTGAAGCCCGGACTTTCCTCACCGACATTTCTGTCCAGCGCGATTGTTCACCCCAGTCGTGATTTATATTATACCTTTTTTTACGCATTTTGTCAAGCACACGGGCGCACGAAACGGCATAGGATAAAGTAAACAGATATGAAAGGGGATTTTTGCCGTGGGCAGTTTATATAAAGAAAAAAACGAGGGATACTTTGCCGCATCAAATACAAAGGACGGCTTTGTAAGCTACTTTGATGAGATTTTCGGTAAAGAGGATGTGGATAGACTGTATATTATTAAAGGTGGGCCGGGTGTAGGCAAAAGCACATTTATGAAAAAAATCGGCAGGATGTCAGAGGAAGCGGGACTTTCCTGCGAATACTTCTGTTGCTCCTCCGACCCGGACTCCCTTGACGGTGTCATAATCAAAGAAAAAAGGGTTGCGGTAATTGACGGAACAAGCCCTCATACCGTCGAGCCAAAAATGGCGGGTGTTCGTGAAATAATAATAGATTTCGGTAAAGCCTGGGATACCGACGGGCTTCTTTCTCAAAAGGAAAATATCGAAAAGCTTTTTCTTGTTAAAAGTGAGAGCTATAAAGAGTGCTATAGATTTCTTCACAGTAAACACGTAATGGATAATCTTTTGTATAACCTTGTTTTTCCGTATATTCTTTTCGATAAGCTGGATAAGAGTGCACAAAGGTTTTGCAAAAGCATTTTTAAAGACATAAAGCCAAAACAAATGGGCAAAATTTCAACAAGAATAACAAGAGCCGTATCGTCAAAGGGGCTTGTAAGACTCTCGACTTTTGAAGATATGGCACACTTTTGCGTATTCCTGAAAGACCCCTTTGACGGCTGCAGACTTTCGTGGCATTTTCTCAGAGCCGTCTATGAATACGCAAAGGGTTTGGGTGCAGATGCTCTTGTCAGCTACAGTCCCGAAAATAAAAACGAAATTGACGGCTTGTATTTTCCTCAAAGCAAGGTTTCGGTTACACTCTATGATGAAGAATATGTTGCAAGGTGCGACAGAGAACTGAAAAAATGCAAAATAATCAACTGTAAAAGATTCTTGGACGAAAAAAGCTTCTGCAGTTTAAAGCCCCTTCGCAAATTCTACTCGAGACTTTCAGAAAATATGCTCACCTTTGCCCTTGAAAGCCTTGAAACGGCAGGGCGCGCCCATATGGACACAGAAAAAATCTACCGCCTGTATACTGACTACAGAACGGTAGAAAAAATCGGTGATGAATACTGTAAAAAAATTCTTCAATAGCTGAAGGCTTCGTCAATAAGCGACATCATTTCAGACGTGCTTTCGGCAAGATTTACTCTGTTTCTCATACTCGCAGAGCCGGGCATTCCCTTGATGTACCAGGCAACGTGCTTTCTTGCCTCGCGTACACCCACAAACTCGCCCTTGTCCTCTATAAGAAGGCTTATGTGCTCCTTGACACACGCCTTTTTCTCCTCCTTTGTCGGTGCTGTATATTCCTTTCCCTCAAGAAAGCGGTTGACCTCGTCAAAAACAAACGGATTGCCCTGGGAGGCTCTTCCTATCATAACGCCGTCACAGCCCGTGCTTTTCATAAGATTTACGGCGTCAAGTCCGCACATTATGTCCCCGTTTCCTATAACGGGGATTTCTACTGCACCTTTGACCTCGGCAATTGTGGAATACTCCACGGGCGGCATATACATCTGCTCCCTTGTTCTTGCGTGGATAAAAATTGCATCGGCACCCGCTTCTTCGCACATTTTCGCCACCTCAACGGCATTTATGTGCTCCTTGTCAAATCCCCTTCGGATTTTAACGGTTAAGGGGCATCTTCCGTCAAGTGCCGTCTTCATAGCCTTTACAATTTCAAAGCAAAGGTGAGGATTTTTCATAAGGCTTGAGCCTTCTCCGTTATTTACTATTTTTGGTACGGGACAGCCCATATTCACATCGATAAATTCCGGGTGAAACGTATCATATACGCTCACCGCCGCCCTTGCTAAAATATCCGGCTCACTGCCGAAAAGCTGAAGACCGCAGGGTCTTTCTTCCTCGGCGATAAAGGCAAGCTTTGCCGTCTTTTTGTCCTCGTAGCAAATAGCCTTTGCCGACACCATTTCGGTAACCATACCACCGGCACCGTACTTTTTGCACATATGTCTGAAGGCTCTGTCCGTAACGCCTGCCATAGGTGCTAAAAACACGCCGTTCTTTATTTCAACATTTCCTATTTTCATTGTTACTCCAACACATAAATCATCGCCGTATCGACATTTATCTTTGACATTTTTTCGTCCTTTGAAAGTATGTCCGTCTCAACGGAATTATAAATAATATTACGGCAGGGCTTACCGTCGCCCGCAAATCTTCTTTCACCGTATACGGGAAAATCCATATTCTTTCTGTCGCGAAGAACCGTGCAGGGCTTTTCACATTCGTTTTTGCAGCCTCCTCCGGCTTTTATTATACAGCTCTCAAGCACCATCAGAGGAAGTCTTCCCTTTACAAAGGCACACAGCCTTGTATCGTTTTTCTTTTTAAGGTCGCGTATCTGTGCTTCATTCAGCTCGGGTGAAACGGTGATAAGTGAAAATCCCATATCCTCAAGCACACTTATCGTGGAGGAATTGAATACATTCATTCCGATATCACTATGCAGAGAAAGACCCGAATCTCTCACTGCCTGTACCTGACCGATATTTGAAACAAGTGCAAAACGGGCACCTTTTTGTTTTGCCGTTTCAAGAAATGCTTTAAGATTTTCCATCTCCGAGGAATACACAACTCTCGGAAGCGTTACGCCGAAAATCTCGCAGTCAAGCTCATCCTTGCAAAGCTTTTCAATGTCATAAAGCGGAATGCTTAAGATTTCTGCGTTCTTAACCCTTCTTGCCGCAGACAAGCTTCTGCAGGATATAAGCTTTTCTGTTTTTTCCACCCTCTCACGTCTTGTTCCGGGAGTCATTTCGGAGTTGCAGGGGATTTCATTACTTCCGCAAAGCTTTTCTTCCAGTTTTTCGCAAAGACAGCGTCTGACGGAATTGAGCATTGACTTGCTCAGGAATACGTTACCGCAAAGGGTTACGCTTACATCCTTTTCCTCAGCGGTAAAATACGTGTTGCCGAGCTTTACAAGGGATGCTTTGATTTCGGCTTCATCCACGGGTCTTCCGGTAGCTTCGGGGCAGACAAAATCCGACACAAATTCTACCGAAGCATCGTCGCAGGACATATTTGCAGTTATATTCTCTCCCTGTTCAACAACACATCGGATTTTTACATTTCTCTTTCGTGTCACCTTTGAAAAATCAAGCTTCTTTTCGGCATCCCTGGTGTTCTGCTTGTCACCGTCAGAACGGATGCCGTACATATCTGTATTATCTTTTCTGTATTCGCCGGTAAAATACTTGTTCGTAAATCCGCCGCGGGAAAAGATATCCTCAAGCGCCTTCATCTGAGCCTTGTCGGCATTTCTTTTACCGTCGATAAGGTCACGCCATATTTTTGTTGTGGCATATACATACTCGGGGCTCTTCATTCTGCCCTCGATTTTAAGGCTTGTGACGCCGAGAGGATAAAGCTCCTCTATTCTTGTGCCAAGGGACAAATCCTTAAGACTCAGGGGATATTTGTTCCTGTTTTCAGCCGTTGTATAGGGCAGTCGGCAGGGCTGGGCACAAAGGCCGCGGTTGCCGCTTCTGCCGCCTATAACAGAGCTCATAAGGCACATACCCGACTGGCATACGCACAGCGCACCGTGGACAAATATTTCGGTTTCAATTCCGAGGTCTACGACCTTCTGTATTTCACCTTTCGGCATTTCTCTTGCAAGAACAACCCTGTCAAAGCCGAGCTCGGACAGCAGCTTTGCCCCCTCTGCGTTATGGCAGGCACACTGGGTACTTGCGTGAAGGCTGACGGTCGGCATACGGCGCTTTATTTCACTCGCAAAGCCTAAGTCCTGCACGATAAAGGCGTCGGCACCAAGAGAAGCGGCGTTATATACCATATCGAGAGCCTTTGGCATTTCCTTATCGGTGATAAGGGTATTTACGGTGATATTTGATTTTATGCCGAGAATTCTGCACATTTTAAGTGCTTCCCTGAGTTCCGGACCGGTAAAGTTCTTGGCGTTATATCTTGCGTTGAATTCGGGTAGTCCGAAGTATACTTCGTCTGCCCCTGCTTCTGCAGCGGCTACGAGTGATTCAAATGAACCTGCGGGTGAAAGAATAAGCGGTTTTGTCATATATACTCCATATTTACATTTTCCGTATTGCAAATGCTTATTTATTATATTATAATATAAAGAAAGACAAAAGTAAATTGTTATTTTTAAATTTTAGCAACAAGTCCTCATAAGGAAGTGAATATATGAAAATTCCTCACAGAAAAAAGGACAGGCAGCTGCCTTTGATGTTCCTTGTTTCGGTACTTCTCTGTGTTATATGCTTCGCCTCCCATTCGTCGGGCACAAGCACCGTCTTTTCACAGGGTCTTTCCGTCATTACTACGCCTTTAAGGATGGTTTCCAAGGGAGTATACAACATAACCTCCTCTGTCGGCAATTATTTTTCCGACATCAACAAGCTCAAAGAGGAAAACGCCCGTCTTGTCAAAGAAAACAAGAAGCTTGCCGAGGAAAATTCAGACTATCAGTCGCTCAAGAAGGAAAATGAGTCGCTTTACAAATTTCTTGACCTCAAGAAGGAAAGAAACGACTACACCTTCACCAATGCAAACATCGTTTCAAAATCCGCCTCGGGTTATACCTCAATTTTCACCCTTGACAAGGGCTCGTTTCACGGTATAAAGGCAGGTATGCCCGTAATATCCGACGAGGGTGCGCTTATCGGTATCACCTATTCGGTTGAAGCGACAAGTACGAGGTGCAAATCGGTGCTTTCCTATGACGTTAGTGTGGGCGTATATGACGAACTTACGGGTGAAACGGGTATTCTCTCAGGCTCCTTTGATACTTTTTCTCAGAACAGATGTGTAATCCGCGGTCTTTCCCACGAAACGACAGTAAAGGCGGGAGACAAAATACTGACAAGCGGCCTCGGTGAAGTGTATCCGAGAAACCTTGTTATCGGAACGGTTATCGGCTTTATTCCCGAGTTAGGTACTCACACAAAAAATGCCGTTGTGGAGCTTGACGGCACAGCCTTTGCCAGCGACAGCATTATGGTAATCACCTCCTTTGAAAGAACTTACGAATAAGTATGCTTAAAAGACCTATTGTGCTTGTGTCGGCAGCTGTATTTGTCAAAATTTTCTTTATCCTGAAATTTCCGGCATCGATATTATTCGTCTTGCTTTTTGATGCTGCTCTTTCGGTATTGCTTTTGATTATTTCGGCAAAGACAAGATACTTTTCCACAGTTGCGGTTTTGTGTATCCTGTCGCTTGCTTCAACATTTATAACAGGATATACATATAAAGCAAACGAAATCAAAGCAGAAAAATACTGTAAAGCCCTTATTGAATCGGATATTACAAAGCACACGGCAAGGGTTTATGAATTTCATTCCTACGGCTCATATGCCGTCGCATTTGTAACACTCGACAATACAGATATCAATGCAAGGCTCGGCACATATTCGGGTGTAAGTCTTGTTTCGGGCGATGAAATTGTGTTTGAAGGAAAGCCCGTATTTGTTACACAGCTTGAAAACGACGGCTTCAACACACGCGATTATCTCAGAAGCAAAAGGGTGTTTATGGAATTTCCGTCGGCGGCAATCATTTCCTCTTCTGACGGCGGAAAAGAAAGCCTGCTTTACAAGATGAGAAGCTATACAAAAAGTATAATTTACGGCTCTGTTCCCCACGGGCAGAACTACGACACGGCAGCATTCTGCTATGCAGTTTTTGCCGGTGACAAAAACCTACTTCCCGAGGAAATGAAGCGTTCCTTTTCAAGATGCGGACTTACGCACATTCTTTGCGTTTCGGGTATGCACCTTGCAATTCTTGCAGGTGCCCTATACAGTATTCTGTCTGCATTTTCACTGCACAAAAGAACACGGTGCATTTCCGTAATTCTTATGTGTATTTTTTATACAGCCTTTACGGGCTTTTCTTTATCAACGGTAAGAGCCTGCATTATGTGCTCGGTAAGCTACCTCGGCACAATGTCGGGAAGAAAAACAGACGTATACCGTTCGCTTTTCCTTTCGCTTCTTGCAATATGTCTTGTATCTCCCTATTCGGTGCTTGACATTTCCCTTCAGCTTTCCTTCTGTGCAACCCTCGGAATTGCCTGCTTTGCGGAGCTTATACCCGACACAAAGGACTTTTCTGCAATAAAGAAGATGGGTATATCTCTGTTATCCGTGCTTCTTTCCAATACGGGTGCTGTGGTATTTACCCTGCCTGCAAGTGCTTCATACTTCGGCGGTATTTCCATAATGTCGGCAATCTCCACCCTTGCTGTTTCATTTATATTTGAAATTGTTCTGACAGGCGTTCTGCTTCTTATACTTATTTCGGTGCTGTCATTCCTTACCTTCCTTATTCCCGTAATAAGGTTTATAGGTGTTATATGCCACACACTCAGCCTTGCGATCATCGGTGTTGCGGATTTCTTCTCAGGCTTCAGATACGCAAGCGTGACATCACGGTTTTCTCTGATTTACGCCCTTTTATTTATTGCTTTGCTGTGCATTCTTGCCATTTTTCTCAGTCTTGGCAAAAGGCGGATGTGCAACATATGCACGGCGGTGATTTTAGCGCTCGGTATTGTATTCTCGGTTATGTCACTTATCTTTTGCATATCCGACGACAGGATTTACAAGGTCACCTACTACCGCAAAAACGAGAACAACCGTCAGCTTAGTGTAAAATTAGGCACACAAGGATATCTTATTATCAATGCAGACAGCAGTCTGTGCACCGATAGAGATGCATTTCTTTTTGACGAGTATGACGGCAACAACTATATTCTTATAGTACCCGACAAGGAAGCAGACCCGTCTGCCCTGGCAAATGACATTGTAATTTTTGACAATCGCTTCGGCATAGCCGGTATATTTGTCCCGTGTTCCGAAAAGGGAACAGACCTGGCAGACAGTCTTTCGCTTTACGGAATTCACTGTCAGCTACTTCCCGAAGAATTTTCCGTAGGAAATACAGATATGAGCTATTCTTATAACGACGGGTTTGTATTTACGGCAGATGACGGAAAGGTAAGCACCGCAGTTCTTTTCGGCGATGAATACAAAAGGGATATTCTTTGCGGCTATGATATAACAGCTTTCTTTACAAGAAAAACAAAAAATCAATTTGACACTTCCAAAGACACCTTACCCGACAGCAAAATCTTTTTCACAAGGCTGAAAAAAGAGGAAACGGCAGAGGGTATTACAAATACAAACGGAGAAAAATACATAACAATAAAGGGGTGAGATTATGGCAAAAAAGGAATACCGCGAAAAGCCTCAGGATGTTCACGCAAACAACTTAGTGCTTCTCAAGGAGAGGACAAAGGCTCAGGACAAAAGCGGCGTATATATTTTCTACGGCGATGAAGAATACACAAAAAACCACTACACAAATCTTCTTCTGAGGGAAGCAGGAAGCAATCTCAACGTCACCTCCTTTTACGGCGAAGACTTCACCCTTGAAGCATTTATTTCCGCCTGCGAAACAAGTGCGGTAGAGAGCTTTGATATGTTTTCTCTCGATGCCGAAGAAGAGACCGACGGCGACGGCGCACTCAGAGTTATAAAGCTGTATCATCCCGACCTTTCCTCAATGTCAAAAAAGGACAGCGAATATTTTACGGATTTTTTGTCAAAGCTTCCCGAAAAGACAATTGTTATTTTCTGGTTCTATACAGGAGAAGATGAAACTGTTCTCAAGAACAGTCTTTACAAGCAGATTTCCGAGTTTGCCCTGACGGTTAATTTCAAGCGTGAAGCGGTTGGCAGCAGTGCACTCATAACCTGGATTTTACGCCACTTTTCCAAGGCTAAAATCAATGTTGACAGATATGTTGCCGTACATCTTTGCCAGACTGTGGGAAACAGTATGACGGATTTACACAACGAAATCGAAAAGCTGATTGACTATCTCGGCTACGAAAACAGAGACACCCTTGAAACAAAGGATATCGACTTCATCTGCATCAAAAGCACGACAGCACAGATTTTTGATATTTCAAGCGGTGCACTTTCAGGCAACTTTGTAAAGGCGGCACGTGCCCTTAATGTACTGAAGGATAAAAGAGAGCATCCAATACTTATCCTCGGCACAATTTCCAAAGCGATATACGACCTTTCCGTGACCGATATGTATATAAAGCAGGGTATGTCGGTTGCCTCCATAGCTAAAGAAACCAAAATTCCCGAATTTATTGTCAAGAACAGCTCTGCCATACTCACACAGAGAAGCAGGGATTTCCGCGGCAAGGATACCTTTACAAGCACCTGCGCCGAGCTTTGTCTTGAATACGACAAAAAATTAAAAAGCTCACGCACAGACGGCTATGAGCTTCTTTTAGAGCTTTTATTCAAATTGTCCTTTGCCGGCAAAACCGTTTCTTGACACAAGAAAGGCAAAAGTAATATTCGCACTTGCACACCTTTCGAGTATTGCTTGTGCACAGGCAGTTGCCGTGCTTGACGACGTGACAACATCATCCACAATCAGGATATTCTTCGGAATATCCTTTTTTATTACCTTGAATTTACCCCTTGTATTCTCAATTCGTCCCCTGTAATCCAAGGTTTTCTGTTCCTTTGAGAACAGCTTACGCTTTAGCAGCCTTTCAAACCGAAGCCTCCCGTCGCTGTTTTTACAAACAATTCTGCAAGGCTCAGAGACCTGGTCATAGCCGTAATTTCTTATTCCCCTGCCCCTTCTCGGGCAATTGGTTACGGTACCGCAAAACTTATCACCAACAGCCATTTCATACAGCTTTGAGGCATAGATGAACAAATCCTTATTTGCCCTATGCTTCAGGCTGAAAACCAACCGCTTTACTACAGGTATATCATATTCAAAAATATACCTCGCCTCAACCGTTTTCCCGCCGACGTAAAGCCTTCGGCAGGACGGTTTTACATACGACAGAATTTCAGCGTCGCATTTTTCACATACGGCGCCGATTTGTATTTGTTTATCGCATATACTGCATCTTCTGTCAAAGATGAGATCTGACAGCCTCATTACTTATAATATCTGATATTCGCCACTACCTGACCGAGAACGGAAACCTCATCGACGATAATGGGCTGCATTTCCTTATTTTCGGGCTGAAGGCGGTACTTGCCGTTTTCCTTGAAGAAGCGCTTAACCGTTGCTTCATCATCAACAAGCGCTACAACAATCTTACCGTTATCGGCGTATTCGCACTTTTCAACGACAACAATATCGCCGTCCATAATGCCGATTTCTCTCATACTTTCCCCTTTGACATTGAGTGCAAAAAGGGAGTCTTCATCATATCTCTTTTCGGTTGAGAAATTGACAAAGCCGTCAAAATTCTGTGTGGCAAGTATGGGCATACCAGCCGCAACCTGACCGAGAAGCGGAACTGCGTAATTACGTACGGCACCCGTATCAGCCTCGGCTGCCAGCTTCAAGGTTCTGCTCTTGCCGTTTTCACGCTCAAGATATCCCTTTACTACAAGTCTGTCAATATACATCTGAACAGTAGAGGTGGACTTGATATTAAGGTCAGCACACACCTCTCTTACAGAGGGTGCATAGCCCTTTTCACGGATTCTTCCTTTGATATATTCGAATACTCTTTGTTCTTTTGGCTTGAGGTCTTTCATTGTTCTTCGCCCTTTCTACCTTTTGTTAATTTAATTATATCAAACAAATGTTCCGATGTCAAGAAGTTTTTTCGAATTAAGATATAAAAAAACCGTGTGCACAAGGCACACGGTTTTAAAGATGTTGAAATTAACCAACGATACCCGAACGTTCAATACCTTCAACGAACTGTCTCTGAGCAAAGAGGAAGATAATGAAGAGGGGCAGGATAACAAGCAAACCACAGGTATTTGTTACAATAGATTCCCAAAGTGATGTTGCGGCAAAGTCCATCTTAAGGCTCTGGGGCATTTCAACAATATTGGGAAGAAGGTGGATATCACTTGTTGTGAAGAAGGGAGATGCGGTATAGAATGTGTCTGTCCACTGCCAGGAGAATGAGAACAGGAATACTGTTGTCATCATAGGAATTGACAGAGGAAGAATAATCTGGAAGAATGTCTTGAACACGCCTGTACCGTCGATATAGGCCGCTTCTTCAAGTTCATCGGGAACACCGCGGTAGAACTGTCTGAAAATAAAGATATAAAGACCGTTCTTGAACGCAAGACCTGTTACCGAAAGAAGGAAGAGAGGCCAGGTTGTATTGATAAGGTTTATCTCACCAAGACCTAAAAGTCCGAAAAGTCCGAAGATATCGAAGTATCTGAACTTCATAAACATCGCAAGAAGAAGTGTATCGTGAGGGATAAGCATTGTAATAATTACGCAGAGGAAGAGAATATTTCTTCCCTTGAACTTAAACTTTGCAAATCCGTAACCGATTATTGCACAGATAAGCGTCTGGAAAACAGCACACATAAGTGAAATCCAGGCTGTATTAAAGAGTGCGAGGAAATAATCGTTTTCAAGGATGATAAACTTCCACTGGTCAAGAGTGGGGTTTTTGGGGATAAGCTTTACCGTTACGTCTACAAGATCCGTATGACTCATAAAGGAGTTGAGGATCTTTGTAAGGAAAGGATAAATAATGATGTAAGAGATACCGATAAGAAGTACAAATCTGAAAATCTTATACACCATTTCGCCCGCGAATTTCCAGGAGAAATACTTGAGACGAAGTCTTTCCTTGAGGGAAAGTTTGCCTTCGAAGTCAATCTGCATTTCTTTTCTTGAAATCTTTCTGAGCTGAGCATCAGTTGTATTGTTGTTCATTCTGTTATCCTCCTTTCCTTAGTCTCTTCTCTGGTAGAATACGAATGCCGATACGAGAAGTGATACAAGACCGATAAGTGCAAGTACAAGTAAGAAGTATATCCAGCTCATCGCACTTGAGAGCTCACGGGGTCTGATATTACCTGTGTTATACACTCTGTTGATGTATTTCATTACGACATTGGATTCGGATGTGAACGAGTCGATTACCGTGTAAATTGTGTTTACAAGAATCATCGGGCTTATCATAGGGAATGTAATCTTCCAGAATGTTTCCCAGCCTGTAGCACCGTCCATCTTACAGGATTCGTAGATGGCAGGAGAAATAGACTGAAGACCCGAAAGGAAGATAAGCATCTGTACACCTGAACGGTTTACGATATTGAAGATGTTGTTTACGATATTTACAACGTATTCAACAAGCTCTGTACCGATAACCATATTACCGAGTAAGCTTGTGATATCCATCGAGTTGATAAGACCTTCGGATTCCGCACCGCCGGCACCTGTATCGATACCGCCGCTGTTCATATAGTTCATCGCCGCATTACCCTGGTCAATCTGGTCGATAAGACCTGTTGCAAGAATAACGGGGATGAAGAAGATTGCTCTGAACACTGCTCTGCCTATCATCTTCTGATTGAGGACGATAGCCATAAAGAGCGAGAAGATTACAATGGCGGGTACGTCAAGTACGAGCTGCTGGATACTTTCTGTAAGTGTTCTTACGAATTCTGCATCGGAGAAAAGCGCATCTCTGTAGTTTTCAAAACCGATAAATTCAAGAGCATAACCTGCTTTACCGAGTACGTGAATCTTACTGAAGGAGAATTCGATTGAGCTTACAAGCATCGGGATGTAGAGAATTACGAAACCGATAACGAAAGGCAGTACGAAGAACCAGCCTGCTCTTGCCTTCTTTGCATCAAGCGATGCCGGCTTTTTCTTTTTTGCCACTTTTGCATTTGCTGTATTTGTCATAAAAGCTTGCACCCCTTTCTTATCTTACTGCGAAGCTCATAGCTTCTACAGTTGTTCCGTCTTCTGTTGTTACATCGTGTGTATTGTAGTTGAGAATGAACTCTGTACCGTTATCGTACTTAACTCTTACAAGTCTTGTGCCGAGGTATTCGTGTTCATCGATAAGCGAGTACTTAACGCCCTTCATAGCTCCGTTAAAGGAAGCATATGTTGTTTCAATATCGTTTGCCCAGTTATCATAGCTGATAGCATAGTACTTACTGAATTCGGGGAACGCCTTGAGCTCGCTTGTATTATCCTTGGATACTACAAAGTAGAGGTTTGCACCGTTTTCAATAGCCTTGAGCACGCTGTAGTCATAGTCACCGTCAAGGTTTATCGGTGTACCTGCGAATTCAATATAACCGTGAAGCACCATACCCATAAAAGGAACGGACATACTTGTGTTGATATTCATACTACTGTCAAGGGGCACGCTGAGGATGTGGTCTGCATAAGCCAAAGAATATGCATTACCGCCGTCAACCATAAGGCTTCCGTTCTGTTCCTTTGCGAGCTTCAGGAAGTCTTCAACAAGCTCCTGAGATTCGTCTCTGTTAAGAACATAATCCTCGTTATGGTCGGAGTTGAGGTCGTAGCCTACGGATGCAAGAGAGATACCGCTTGCACCGATCTTGGAGAACTTCTTATCAATCTTATCGTAAAGATCTGCGAGTGAGCCGGGGCTGATAACAGCCTTATCGTCTTCCTCGAAGCCCTGATAGAGTGCGTTATAGATTCTATGAACGGCACCTCTGCCGTCAAGAGTCTTGACTGTATCATTCTTTACGGAAAGTCCGTCAAAGGTCTTGAAGTACTCTACATATGTAAAGTCAAGGTCGGGATAGAGTCCGACATTCTGTTCAGCCGCATATGCTGCCAAATCCTTAAGACCGCCCATACCGCCAATCTTACCGGGAACGCTGAGTGTTGAAGGTGCTGTATGTTCCATACCGCCGTTATACCAGCCTGTAAGTCTTACATTGATATTTTCAACGCCTCTGGACTTAAGGTCATCGATAATGCCCTGAGTCTGTTCAAATGTTGTAAGAGGAGTCTGGAGCTTTGTGGGGAAGCCGAGAACCTTTTCATTTGTCTTGATTGTACCGAAGTTTTCAACGTAGAGTGCTACGTTTTCGGACTTATCGTTTTCGGGAGTAAGGCGTGTGAGAACCTCTGTCTTTTCAAGGTAATCTCTTATGATTCCCGCCATATCGGTATAGTCAACATCCTTACCGTATACAGGGAAAAGTCTGAACGCATAGTCGCCGACATACTTTCTGTCGCCGTATACTTCCCATACTGCATCACCTTCAGCGGAAATACCTGTAAGGGAGTATTTATCTGTTGTCTTGGGATAGAAGATAGGATATACAGAGCTATAGTTATGAACTGTACCGCCGTGGTCGGAGCTGAGCTCTGTAAGGGAGTCGCCGTCCACAAAGTAAGCAACGAAGCCCTGACCGATAAGGTTGTCTGCTGCTTCCTCAACTGCTTCATCTGCCGTCTCGGGAGCCGCTTCTTCAACCACAGCATCGGCTTCAACCACAGCATCGGCTTCAACCACAGCATCGGCTTCAACCTCAGCTTCAGTCTCTGCTTCTGTTTCGGCTTCTGCGGCATCAGGGTTTTCTTCACCCTCTACAGCTTCCTCTGCTGTTTCTTCAACAACTGCTTCTGCTGCTTCTTCAACAACAGGAGCAGCTGTTTCGGGTCTGTTTTCAATAATGCCGAAGGCAGGAAGTCTCATTGTTTCCTGATTATAGCCTGCAATGGAATGGAAGGAATAATCCTTGCCGTAAAGCTTACCTGTAAGTGTAAAGGGCTTACCCTTTATATCTTCAAATCTTGTAATTGTACCCGAACCGTCGGGAAGAAGTGTAAAGCCTGTATTATTGTTATTACCTGCGCCGAGGTAAGGAAGAAGCTTTACGTTTACAAGTGTGTAGTTTGAAGAGTCATATGTGATACTGTTTGCAGGCATTGAAATCATAATGCCATTTTCATCGAGGGAGTACTCGATTGCAAATCTGAAGATAGCAGGAGCTGCGGAGGTATCGATATAATCAATCTTTTCGTAGTCGGCTGCCATCTGTTCAGCATCGTAGTTTGTATTATTTGCGATATAGCCTGAAAGCATTTCAAGCTCTCTGTTGGATACACCGGGGTCAAGCACGTAGATTGCGTACTGCTCTGTTGCAGGGAACTGTGCCTTCATAGATGTAAGAACCGAAGGAGCAAGTGTCTTATCAAAGGGGTCCTTGAGGTCGTAGTAAGCTACGAACTGAGCGAAGTCTCTTGCTGACTTATCAGCCCATTCTTCGATAAGGTTCTTTTCAAAGCTTTCCTTCTCGATCTGCTTAGGAACAACATACTTTGCCTGTTCCTTACCGAGAGTATATTCAACTCTGATACCTGTTCTTGTATTCTTAACCTGAATTTGTCCGATGTTCTGATTTCTTACAACCTTACCGTTGAGTGCAGCATCCTTATAGGAGTTGAATTCAACGATTGCTCCCGAGCTATCCTTATACTGGATAACAATCTGGGAGAGAAGCTTCTGCTTAACTGCTTCATTTGCAGTTGACTGGCTTGCGTCATAGGGGTTTGTAAGAATAATCTGACCTGTAGCCTTTACTCTGATACCGACTTCACCTGTCTCGTTATGAGCCCAGATTTCGTATTCATCGTTTTCAAAGTTAGGCTTGTTTTCTCCTGTTGCTTCGTCCTTTACGCCCATTGTTGCGAGCTTTTCCTCGGGGCTGTTATAAAGAACGCCTCTGTCGCCTGTAGATGTTATATAGTCCTTTGAGAGAGTGAAGTCGTCATCGGCCATTGCCAACATACTAAAAGCAGCAACGAGCATAAGAACAGAAAGAATATAGCTTGCAATTTTCATAGTTTTCATTTTTCTTTCTCCTTTCTTATACTCTGTACGAAAGTTCTACAACAATGTTTACAATAAACGTAACTATCTTACCAATCAGGCTTGAGAAGAGTACAGCAATAAACATAATGAACGCCATACCTACAATAGATGCAAGTGTTGTGAGAACATTCTTGAAAAGTGTGTAGTCGTGAATTACCTGCATACCGAAGAAGAGCAGGAAGCCGCACCAGAAGAGTGCTACGCCGAGTGCGAGGGTGAGAAGGCTTGCTTCATCAACCGTTACGATATTCGAGAGAAGTGTTGTAAGAATAAGGAACGGAGGAAGCGGGAAAAGTGCATAACAGGTAGCAATATAAATATCCTTGATGCTTCCTTCACCGTCAAACAGTGTTGTGAGACACCAGTTTGAAATCACCCAGAGAAGGATAGGAAGAAGAATACCTACTGCCATCATAAGCACGCCCGTATCATCGGGTGTGGGCTTGATAATGTATGCCTGACCGATGGAATAGTATACAAAGGAAACTATTGTTATTGCAAGAATAAGTGTTGCGCCCTTTACGGAAGCACGGTATTCGTGCTTGATATCCCAGTAACCGTCGAAGGGATGGAACATTACGTGGAAGCCGTACATAAATTCTTCCTTTAATGTTCTCTTCTTTCTGAGAGCAAGACCTGCATCGTTTACCTTTGCAGCATACTTGAATATCTTTGAAACAATTATGAAGAATGCAACTACAACTACAGGCACTACGATTACGTACTTTTCAACCCATTCTTTTCTTACCTGCTGCCAGGCTTCCGAATAGTTTTCGGTATCATATGCTGCCTTGAACATATCCATAGCTTCTTCGTACTTTTCCTGTCTGGAAAGGCTCTTACCGATACCGATATAGGACATATCGAAGTTGGAGTTTCTCTGAAGGATTTCTCTCCAGCCCTGTTCGGACATATCGAACTGTCTGTCTCTCTGATTCTTGAGAGCCTGTACGAGTACATCGCCGTATTCTGTTCTCTTATAAACAGTAATGGCATCGTTTGTACCGTCGAGAACCATAAGATAGTTCATTTCTTCCGCTTCACTGCCCTCTTCTGTGCCGTAAGCATAGTCAATAGCCTTTACGAGAGAAATATTACCGAGCTGGGAACCCTTATCACCGAAAGCGAAAAGGAGGTTACCGTCTTCGTCATATGTGAATATCTTCTGTCTCTTTGCGTCTATAATGGACCAGGTGCCTTCCGGACCGAGACCGACGTCAACAACCTTCGAAGGGCCTGTGATATCGTACTCGGGGGTTACCTGTGTGGAGTATGTGATTTCACCTACGGGAGGATAGAAACCGCTTCTCTTCATAACGTCTTCACCGTTGGGGTTGAGCATCTTAACGGGAGAAACGTCACTTGTTATGGACTTTGAAGTAATAGCCGAAAGAAGGTCGTCATCATTGATGGAGTCTGTTGTTGCGTATACAAAGCCCTTTTCATTGATATTGAGGTTATTGAAGGAGGTTGATACGTTCTTTACAGACTTATTTCTCTGTTCTTCTGTCTGAAGCTTTCTCCAGAGCATATCGAAGAAGCTGAGAGACTGGGACTGTGTACCGATAAAGCCTGCGAACTCACCGTCGCTGTTGATGGAGATAACACCCTGGTGGGTAGATTCACCGACAACGTATACATAGCCGGATGAGCTTACTGCAACTGCAAGAGGTCTGTAAACGTGGTTATCACTGATAACTTCGCTTTCAGGCTCGGCAATTGTTTTGATAAAGTCACCCATCTTATACTGTACGCCGTCAATCTCAACATCGCCTGTTGCGAAAACGAGAATTCTTGCAGAGTCGATATCACAGACATAAAGCCGGTTATCTATTGCATAGAGACCGCGGGGAGATGTAATCTTATCGGGAATACCCCATTCGTTTACAAACTCCTTGATTTCGGTTACATATCTGAAGCCGGATTCTTCCTTGCTGTACTTTGCAATTACAACTCTTGGTTCTTCTTCAGCGGAATTTGTATCGGAAATATAAATCATTCCGTCCCAGTAGAAATATCTCTGGGCGTGCTCATCAAGAGCAGACATACGGCCTGTACAGAAGTCCTGAGGATCTGTAATAGGCTTATCGTTAATTCCGAGTGTTGCGGATGTGATTACTTCATAAGGAACATATGCGTGGGGTGATTCAACGTAATTACCGTCGATATCATATGTATATGTAGAATAAGGAATAATTGCACCTACGGGCATTGCTCCAAGCACCATCAGAAAGACAAGGGCAAGGAGAACTATACGTTTTATATTTTTCATTTGTTGTCTCC
>CAZTNR010000048.1:0-1918 GCA_964614955.1 uncultured Oscillospiraceae bacterium
TACTCAATCCTCTGGGCGTTCCTTCCCGAATGAATATCGGTCAGG
Organism: uncultured Oscillospiraceae bacterium; assembly: GCA_964614955.1. Classification (GTDB taxonomy): domain Bacteria; phylum Bacillota; class Clostridia; order Oscillospirales; family CAG-382; genus UMGS1387. Next base: position 46 of record CAZTNR010000048.1, read on the forward strand.
TGCTTGAAGTGCATCTCGGTATTGCATCAAAGAAGCTGGGTATGAAGATTATGACGCCCGTATTTGACGGTGCAAACGAACAGGATATCGCAGAATGCTTAGAGAAGGCAGGTATGCGTCCCGACGGTAAGAGCATACTTTACGACGGACGTACAGGCGAACCCTTCGATAACCCCGTAACTGTAGGTATTATGTATTACCTCAAGCTCCATCATCTTGTTGACGATAAGATTCACGCACGTTCCACAGGCCCTTACTCACTCGTTACTCAGCAGCCTCTCGGCGGTAAAGCCCAGTTCGGCGGTCAGAGATTCGGTGAAATGGAAGTTTGGGCTCTCGAAGCGTACGGTGCAGCTTATACACTTCAGGAAATCCTCACCGTTAAGTCTGACGACGTTATCGGTAGAGTTAAAGCATATGAAGCAATCATCAAGGGACAGAACATTCCTACTCCCGGCATTCCCGAATCCTTCAAGGTTCTTATCCGCGAGCTTCAGTCTCTTGCTCTTGACGTAAGAGTTCTCGATGAAGACGGCAACGAAATCGTTCTTAAGGATTCCAGTGCCGAAGAAATCGAAAATATGAGAAACGTAATTGCTGCAGATGTCGGTGAAAGCGTAAATGACGGTCAGGGAATGGACGGCTTCTATTTGGAAGACGAAAACGGCGAAGCTGTAGAGGACGAATCCTTTGATGACGATTTCGACAGTGACGCAGAATTCTATAACGAACACGATCCCGACAATCTCTAATGCTCGGAAATACTAAGAAAAGGAGCGAAAGAACAAATAATGGGACAAAATGAACGCAACGAATTTGAAGCGATAAAAATCGGTCTTGCTTCCCCCGATATGATAAGAGGCTGGTCTCACGGTGAGGTTAAGAAGCCCGAAACAATCAACTATAGAACATTAAAGCCCGAAAGAGACGGTCTTTACTGCGAAAAAATCTTTGGTCCGACAAAGGACTGGGAATGTCATTGCGGTAAGTATAAGAGAGTCCGCTATAAGGGCAAGGTGTGCGAAAAGTGCCACGTTGAAATTACCACAAACAAGGTAAGACGTGAAAGAATGGGTCATATAGAGCTTGCTTGCCCTGTTTCCCATATCTGGTACTTCAGAGCAATCCCCTCAAGAATGGGACTTTTACTTGATATTTCTCCCAGAATGCTTGAAAAGGTACTCTATTTCGCAAGCTACATCGTACTTGATCCCGGCGAAGGTACAGGTCTTGAAAAGATGCAGCTTCTCACAGAGCAGGAATACCAGAAGGCATATGAATACTACGGAAACGACTTCCGTGTAGGTATGGGTGCCGAAGCTATCAAGGAGCTTCTCGGCGAGCTTGACTGCGAAAAGCTTGCAGAAGAACTCAAGACAGAGCTTGAAACGGCTGTTGGTCAGAAGAGAGTAAGAATTATTAAGAGACTCGAGGTTGTTGAAGCATTCCGTGTTTCCGGCAACAATCCCCAGTGGATGGTTCTCGATGTAGTTCCCGTAATTCCTCCGGATATCCGTCCTATGGTTCAGCTTGACGGCGGCAGATTTGCAACATCTGACCTCAATGACCTCTACAGACGTGTTATCAACAGAAATAACAGACTTAAGAAGATGATGGAGCTTCACGCCCCTGAAATCATCATAAGAAACGAAAAGAGAATGCTTCAGGAAGCCGTTGACGCCCTTATCGACAACGGCAGACGCGGAAGAGCGGTAACAGGTCCTAACAACAGACCCTTGAAGTCTCTTTCCGAAATGCTTCGCGGTAAGCAGGGTAGATTCCGTCAGAATCTTCTCGGTAAGCGAGTTGACTATTCCGGACGTTCCGTTATCGTAGTAGGACCTGACCTTAAGATTTACCAGTGCGGTCTTCC
>CAZTNR010000048.1:1928-17058 GCA_964614955.1 uncultured Oscillospiraceae bacterium
TCACAATGAAGAGACTTGTTGAAACAGGTAAGGCATCCAACATCAAGGATGCAAAGAAGAAGGTTGAAAGAGTAAACGCCGAAGTCTGGGATGCACTTGAGCACGTAATCAAGGATCACCCCGTGCTTCTCAACCGTGCGCCTACTCTTCACAGACTTTCCATTCAGGCATTCGAGCCTGTACTTGTAGAAGGCAGAGCCATCAAGCTTCATCCTCTCGTATGTACTGCGTTTAACGCTGACTTTGACGGTGACCAGATGCCTGTACACGTACCCCTTAGTGCAGAAGCACAGGCAGAAGCACGCTTCCTTATGCTCTCTGCAAATAACCTTTTAAAGCCTGTTAACGGTAAGGCTGTAACAGTTCCTTCTCAGGATATGGTTCTCGGTGCTTATTACCTCACTCTTCTCAAGCACGGCGAGCCCGGTGACGTGAGAACCGAAAAGGTTGTAGTTGACGGTGTTGAAAAGGAAATTGAAGTATATAACACATACAGAAACTTCGACGAAGCAATGATGGCTTACTCGGTTGGTGAACTCGGTCTTCACTCTCCCATCAAGGTTATGATGGAAAAAACAAGACCCGATGGCACTGTCAAGAAGGGTCTTATCAATTGTACACTCGGACGTCTTATATTCAACCGGCCCATTCCTCAGGATCTTCACTTTATTGAAAGAACCGAAGAAAACGAACTTGACCTTGAAATTAACTTCGTTGTAACCAAGGATGAGCTCGGTCAGCTCGTAGATAATTGCATCAAGTACCACGGTATTTCCAGAACTGCAGAGCTCCTTGACGAAATCAAGGCTATGGGCTATAAGTACTCAACAAGAGGCTCTATTTCCATCTCTGTATACGATATGACAGTTCCTCCTCAGAAGAAGGTTATTATCGCAGAGGGTGAAAAGCAGGTTGACGTTATTTCCAAGATGTATAAGCGCGGACTTCTGTCAAACGAAGAAAGAAGAGAACGTGTTATCAAGGTCTGGGAAGACGTAACCAAGGACGTTACAAACGCACTTCAGAACAACCTCGACGAATTCAACTCCATCAAGATGATGGCGGATTCAGGTGCGAGAGGTTCAATAAAGCAGATAAGACAGCTTGCAGGTATGCGAGGTCTTATGGCATCCACATCAGGTAAGACTATCGAACTTCCCATCAAGGCGAACTTCCGTGAAGGTCTTAACATCCTCGAATACTTCATTGCTGCCCGTGGTGCTCGTAAGGGTCTTGCCGATACAGCGCTCAGAACCGCTGACTCCGGTTACCTTACAAGACGTCTTGTTGACGTTGCTCAGGACGTAATCGTTCGTGAAGAAAACTGTCACGATAAGGTTGGTCTCTGGGTTGAAACAATCAAGGATAACAATGAAATTATCGAACCCCTTTCCGACAGACTCCTTGGCAGATACATCATCGATGACATCGTACATCCCAAGACAGGCGAGGTTCTCGCAAAGGATGACACAATGCTCACAGAGCACGAGGTTGAAAATATTGTGGCAGCGGGTATTGAAAGAGTACATGTTCGCTCGGCTCTCAACTGTCACGCAAAGCACGGCTGCTGCGTACACTGCTACGGTGCAGACCTTGCTTCCGGTAATCCCGTAAACATCGGTGAAGCTGTTGGTATTATCGCGGCTCAGTCTATCGGTGAACCAGGTACACAGCTTACAATGAGAACCTTCCATACCGGTGGTGTTGCCGGCGGCGATATCACTCAGGGTCTTCCCCGAGTTGAAGAACTCTTCGAAGCAAGAAAGCCCAAGAAGACAAGCGTTGTTGCTGACTTTGACGGTGAAATCTCCATCAACGAGGATAAGAAGGCAAGACACGTTAAGCTCACAGGCGTTGACGGTGAAGAAAAGGTTTACCTTATTCCTTACGGCACAAGAATGGTTGTGCAGACAGGCGACTCTGTAACACGCGGTCAGAGCCTCACAGAAGGTAATATCAGCCCTGCAGATATCCTCAGAATCAACGGTCTTAACGCAGTTTACTCCTATATCATTATGGAAGTACAGCGCGTATACCGTCTCCAGGGTGTTGAAATCAACGACAAGCATATTGAAGTTATCGCACGTCAGATGACAAGAAAGGTTAAGATTGAGCATCCCGGTTCAACCGATATGCTTATCGGATCACTTGTTGACGTTGTTGAATACGAAGAAAAGAATGCCGATATCAGAAGAAGACTTGAAGAAGGTGAGGTTGGTATTGCAGAAGCAACATCCTCTCCCGTGCTCTTCGGTATCACAAAGGCATCCCTTTCAACAGAGTCCTTTATGTCTGCGGCTTCCTTCCAGGAAACAACAAAGGTTCTTACAGAAGCTGCTATCCGCGGTAAGGTTGACCATCTTATCGGTCTTAAGGAAAATGTTATCATCGGTAAGCTTATCCCTGCAGGTACAGGTATGCCTATGTACAGAAACATTGAGGTGACCGATACTGAGGGTAATGAACTCAAGGTTGATCTTTCCGAAAAGGAAAACAAGTATCAGAACTACAGAACAGAGCTTGAAGCTCTCAAGGCTGACGCTTCTGCTTTTGCAGCGGATGCTGATGAAGAAGGCGTTGACGAAGACGATTTTAACAAAGGCGATGCAGAAGCAGCAGATACAAATGTAGATGAACTTCTCCTTGCCCTCGAAAAGGCGCTTGACAACGAAAACAACGAAGAAAACGAAGACTAATCAAAAGAACGGAGCCGAGATAAACTTCGGCTCCGTTTTAATAAGTAATAAGTAAGAGGTAATAAGTGATGAAAGTACAGATAACAATGGAAAACTGCGGCGTAATGACGCTTGAGCTTTACCCCGAAATCGCACCCATAACAGTTGATAATTTTGTAAAGCTTGTAAACGAAGGCTTTTACAACGGTCTTATTTTCCACAGAGTAATTGAAGGCTTTATGATTCAGGGCGGCGACCCCACAGGAACGGGAATGGGCGGTCCCGGTCATACAATCAAGGGTGAATTTATGGCAAACGGCGTCAAGAACACCTTAAAGCACACAAGAGGAGTTATTTCTATGGCTCGTTCTATGAGCCCCAACTCTGCAGGAAGCCAGTTCTTTATTATGCATAAGGATGCTCCTCACCTTGACGGTCAGTATGCGGCATTCGGTAAGCTTGTTGACGGCTTTGATGTTCTCGATGAAATCGCAACAACAGGCACCGACGGAATGGACAGACCTAGATTTGATATGAAGATGGAATCCGTAGTTGTTGTAGAAGAATAACTTACTTTTTTCTTTGCTGAAAAGAAAAAAGTAAGCAAAAAAGAAAAGATTTTAGCACCATTCTTTTACGGGTGCAAAACAAGTGTAGTATTCTCGGATATAGCAAATCGCAGATGTCAAACAACGACATCTGCGATTTTTGTTGTTATCTTTGTTTCCAACTCTTATAATAGTTACAACTCTTTCCGCTGGTTGGCGAAACAGATTTATCTTTGTAAGGGCAACCCGGGCAACCGCAATATGTAACGCCGCCCTTTGTATAAGAGTGAGTACAATCGCAACAATATACTGTAGCCATTTTAGAGCACCTCCTTATTAGTTAAATATAGTTTGCTTTCTCAAAAATTACCACTCTTTGTCAGAGCGAAGAACAACGTCGAGCACAGATGCTACAGCATCCTCTGTTCGGTCATGATCTGTAAAAGCGGTTTCAACCAATTCTATTGCTTTTTCGACGGATGAACTATATTTTTGGGCATTTAGCTTTTACAAAAAAGGCGGCGACTCACAAGTCGCCGCTATCATATTGTATTAATACCGTAAAATTCCAACCCCCGAACCTATCGGAAGCTTGTTTTTTACCCTCTTTGCATAAGCCTTCTGAAGTGTGGTTGTTTTTGGAAGATTTTCATACGAAAAATCCGAAAGTCTTCCGAAAATATGAAAGAGCTCGGTATAATCGGTTGTTTCGTATGTTGAAATTATATCAAAATCATTCATAAAATCCACTATCCTGCTGTCTTCGGACAGCATTTTTTTATGCTCTTCATATAACAGCCAGCTGTCGGCAATAATGTCGTATGCTCCGAAATACTGCCTTGCAAGACGGTATGACTCGAGACGTTTGTCTTTTGATAAATCTGCCCCTTCGGGGAGATGTAAGACTATGCACCGTTTTCCTTCAAAATGCCCGTATTGGTACTCGAATTCTCCGAGGCGGATTATATTTCCCCTCACGTGATTTGCAAGGAAACGGTATTCATATAAACCGAATTTTCCGTGTTGCGAGTAATATTCGCCGACGCCTTGCGCAATTTTCTTCACGGTGTTGAAAAAAAGCTCGGGAGCGCCTGTTCTCAAAGAAAAATCTTCATATGAATCCTCAAGAAGAAGGATATAAATATACAAAAATATTTCCTTGGGAGAAAGATTCTTTTCTGCACAGTATGACAGTATCTCTGCGTAAAACTCAAACGGGTAAAATGCCTCTTCAAAATATAAAACGCCCGTCCTTTCGACAGAAAAAGGCTCTGTATCGAAAAACAGGCGTGACAAATTTGCCATATCAATATTTTTTGCAAATTCAAGCGCACGACGGACAAGAGCTTCGTCGAAGCCCGATTTTTCTACAAGTTGAGCATAAAAATCCGTCATTCAAATCTTCCTTTATTTGTACCAGAGCGTGGTAAAACACATACTGCAGCGGGTTCTTTCCTTTGACTCAAAGGAGCCGCATTTTGTGCACAGGCACATATTTTCGGGAACAATTTCTTTGTTCATAGGAACCGGAAAAACAACGCCGCAAATTACGCTTACCGAGGTGTCAAGGTCGTAAAGCCTGTCAAAGCTTGCAAGGTTTGGCACCTTTCTTTTTGCAAGGCGACCGCCCGGCTTTCTGATTGTCAGGGTGTTGAAGCCGTCGTACATAACCATATGCATACGCTTGATGATGACCTTCATTCCCTTGTCGTCCTTTTTTATGAGAAGGGCGTTCTGCTTTTCAATTTTCTCGATTTTGCCGAAATATGTTCGACTTGTCCATATTTTATAGGGCTTGAATATGAAAAAGCCCAGAACCGATATAAGAAGCGGCACGATAAGAAGCCGTGTGTCGCCCATATCGTAGTAAACATAATCAAGGGAAAGATATCTGTTTCCCGATTCAAGCCATATAAAACACCACAATACAAAGAGAATTATGCGTAAAAAGCAGAAGAATATACCTCTTTTGTATAGGGGCAGGGTATTATTATAGGAGGACATAATTTCGTTGTGGCGTTCTTTCAGCTGTGAAAGAGTTTTATAAATCATTTTTGTCCTCCTTTTACTTTATATTATATTGAAGTAAATCATCAGCACTTGAATATCCGAAGGACTTACGCCCGATATTCTCGATGCCTGACCTATATTCTTTGGCTTTATCTGCGAAAGCTTCTGCTTTGTTTCGGCACGGATGCCCGTGATTGCAAAGTAGTCAACATCATCGGGAATTCTCTTCGACTCAAGCTTTCTGAAGCGTTCTGCCTCTCTTATCTGTCTTGCGATGTAGCCTTCGTATTTTATCTCGATTTCAACGGCTTCCTTTACTTTTCTGTCTGCAATTTCGGGTCGTGTTTTGTCAACAGGAGACAGACAGTTGTAGTTGAGCTCAGGACGTCTTAAAAGCTCCGAAAGGGATATTCCGTTTGAAATGGGTGTGGAATTGTGCTCCTCCAGGATTTTCAGAACCTCGGGAGTGGGGCCTACGTGAACAGAGTTTATTCTCTCGACCTCGGATTCAATAAGCGCCTTCTTTTCGAGGAACTTTTTGTATCTTTCCTCACTTATAAGACCGATTTCGTAGCCGAAGGGAGTGAGGCGTCTGTCGGCATTGTCCTGCCTCAGAAGAAGCCTGTATTCGCTTCTCGAAGTCATTATTCTGTAAGGCTCGTTTGTGCCCTTTGTCACAAGGTCGTCGATAAGAGTGCCGATGTAGGAGGAATCACGTGAAAGGGTAAATTCATCCTTGCCGTGGATTTTGTGTGCCGCATTGATACCTGCAATAAGTCCCTGCACAGCCGCTTCCTCGTAGCCGCTTGTGCCGTTGAACTGACCTGCGCCGAAAAGCCCGGGAAATTCCTTGAATTCAAGGCTTGCTTTGAGACTGAGAGGGTCACAGCAGTCGTATTCTATAGCGTAGCCTATTCGCATAACCACAGCGTTTTCCATACCCTCTATCGAGTGCAGCATTTCAAGCTGCACATCCTCGGGAAGGGACGATGAAAAGCCTTGCAGATACACCTCCTTTGTATCGTAACCGAGAGGCTCAACAAAGAGCTGGTGACGGTTTTTGTCGGCAAATCGCATTACCTTGTCTTCAATACTCGGACAGTATCTCGGACCTACGCCGTGAATTTTACCCGAATACAGAGGCGAACGGTGGATATTGTTTCTTATTATTTCGTGGGTTTTTTCGTTGGTGTAGCAGACATAACAGGGAAGTGACTTCAAATTGTCCTCAAAGCCGACGGTGTCTGCCGAGAAATGCTCGGGTACCTCGTCGCCGTCCTGACGTTCAAGCACGTCATAGTTTATGGAGTCGGCGTGTATTCTTACGGGTGTACCTGTCTTGAACCGCATCATAGGAACGCCGAGCTTTTTCAGAGAATCCGTAAGACCGACAGCTGCAAACATTCCGTCGGGGCCACCTTCAAAGCTGACGTCGCCAACGATTATTCTGCCCTCAAGATATGTTCCCGTAGAGAGGATAACCGTCTTTGTCTGCCATACGGCACCGTACTTTGTTACGCAAAGCCATTCGTCGCCGTCGCGTCGGATATCGACAATTTCGGCTTGTCTGAGTGTTAAGTTCTCGGTGCTTTCGATAACCTGCTTCATTAAGATTTTGTAGCGGTTTCTGTCAGCCTGCATCCTGAGGGAATGTACTGCGGGACCTTTGCCGCGGTTAAGAAGACGCGACTGCATACAGACCTTGTCCGCCTGTCTTCCCATTTCACCGCCGAGAGCATCAAGCTCGCACACAAGATGCCCCTTGCCGCTTCCGCCTATAGACGGGTTGCAGGGCATATTGCCGACAGCATCAAGATTGATTGTAAAAAGGACGGTCTGACAGCCGAGACGGGCGGCAGCCAAAGCCGCTTCTATACCTGCGTGACCTGCACCCACTACGGCAACGTCAATTTTTCCTGATATGTATTCCATAAATGTTCCTTCTTTATTTTGTTTCAAAGAGTAAGTCTGTTCTTGTTATATCGTACTCATCCGGCACTTTGAGCCCCGCGCTTCTGAGAGACACAAGAACGAGGTCGGGATTTAAGTAACTGTCACCCGAAGCTGCAAGTGTAAGATAAAGGATTGTCTTGCCGTCAGCTTCTTTGACATCGGAGAAGTACACCATACTCTGAATATCGAGCTCCTTTTCCTTGCCGCTTTTTGTCGTTTTTTTGACGGGTGCAAGATTTGAAAGTGCTGTTCTGAGATTTTCTGCGTCTGCTCCGAGACGGTCAAAAACAAGCTCATATTTTGCACTTTTAACCCTGCCCATCTTGATATCGGGGCTTGTTACCGACTTTACTTCAAAGTCGTCCGTCAACGCTTTTTCAAGCCTTGCCTTTACCTCTTCGTGGGAAAACTCCTCGGTAAGAGTTATGTCGCAGAGCTCATTTTCACCAACCATTCCTACCGAAAGAGGCAGAGCAAACACCTGCTTTGGGTGAGGGTTGAAGCCCTCGGAGTATTTGAGCGGAAGCTCGGCTCTTTTGAGTGCCCTTGTAAAGGAATGGGCAAAATCAAGGTGAGAAACGAATATAAGACTTCCTCTTTTTGCAAATTTAATTCTGTGTGTAGACATATTTTTTACCTTTCATTGCGTTTGAGGAATTTTTCATTCCTCATTCCTAATTCCTCATTTGCCTTAAACCTTGCGTTTAAGGCAGAGCTCTGCGCCGAATTTTGCCGCACCGCAGCCCGAGCATTTTGTGAGACAGTCGGGGGTTGTGACCTCATCTCTTGCCTTCTTTGCCTCATTAATGAGGAAGTTTTGCGTTACACCGCAGTCAATGTGCGCCCAGGGAAGCAATTCGTCAAAGCCTATATGGCGGTTGGCATAAAAGTCTGGATTAAGTCCTGCTTCTTCTATAGAACCAATCCACCTGTCATAGCTGAAGAACTCATCCCAGCCGTCGAAGTACTGACCGTTTTTATACGCGATTTCCAGAGCCTTTGAAAGACGTCTGTCGCCTCTTGCAAAGACGGCTTCGATTCTTGAAACCTTTGCTTCGTGCCAGTTGTAACGTATTTTTCCCGAACGTATCGATGAGCCGAGCAGCTTCTGCTTTCTGACAAGCTCCTCCAGGGAATCCTGACCGTGCCATTGGAAGGGCGTGTGCGCCTTTGGAACAAGGCAGGAAACGGATATTGTAACCTCAACGGGTCTGCCCTTTGGTTTGTCGGGGCTCTGATAATAGAGGTCTACTATCTTCTGACCGAGCTCTGCAATGCCCACGATATCCTCGTCTCTTTCCGTGGGAAGACCGTTCATAAAGTAGAGCTTTACGCTGGTTCTGCCTGTGGAAAAGGCGTTTCTGCAGCCGTCAAGGATGTTTTCTTCGGTAAGGTTCTTGTTTATAACGTCGCGAAGTCTTTGTGTGCCTGCTTCGGGCGCAAAGGTAAGACCTGTTTTTCTTACACCCTGTACCTTTTTCATAATCTCGGCTTCAAAGGAGTCGATTCTCATAGACGGCAGAGAAATTGATACCTTTTCCTTGTCTGTCCATTCTTTTAGCGAATCCACAAGCTCCATAAGACAGGGGTAGTCGCTGATGGATAAGGAGGAAAGAGACATTTCCTCATATCCTGAGGATTTATACAGGCTTTTTGCCTGCTCGTTGAGGGTTTTGTAGTCTCTTGAACGGTAGGGTCTGTAAATAATGCCTGCCTGACAGAAACGGCAGCCGCGCATACAGCCTCTTGCACATTCTAGGCTTATTCTGTCGTGGACAATTTCCGTAAAGGGTACGGGTACCTTCGAAGGAAAGGGCGCGGAACCAAAGTCTGTAATGCAGTTCTTTTCGACAAATGCAGGGACATCATCATACCTTGGAGTAACTGCTGAAACAGCACCGTCCTTGCCGTTGTACTCTACATCATAAAGTGAGGGAACGTAGTTGCCCTTGATGTGGGAGGCAAGACGAAGAAACTCTGCCCTGTCAAACTTTTCGTGGGTCTTTTTGTATTCGATGTATAATTTTACCGTTTCAACTAGTGAAAACTCACCTTCGCCTATGCTGAAGATGTCAAAGAAATCGGCAACAGGCTCGGGGTTGTACGAGCAGGGACCGCCGCCGATGATAATGGGGCAGGAGTCATCTCTGTCCTTGGAATAAAGAGGGATGCCTGCAAGGTCAAGCATATAGAGCACGTTTGAATATGAAAGCTCATACTGAAGCGTGAAGCCTACAAAGTCAAACTCCTTCAGAGCATCGCCGCTTTCCAAGGCATAGAGGGAAATATCCTTTTCACGCATAAGAGCACCCATATCGGGCCAGGGTGCATAGGAGCGTTCACACCAGATGTTTTCTTCTCTGTTCAGACAATCATAGAGAATCTTGATGCCGAGGTTTGACATACCGATTTCATATGTGTCGGGAAAACAGAAGGCAAAGCGTGCATCTACCTTTTCTTTGTCTTTTATGACCTCGTTAAGCTCCCCGCCTGTATAACGGGATGGCTTGAGCACTTTTTTTAAGTATTTTAAAGCTTTTTGCTTTTCGTTCATAGCCTCTCACCTGTTTTCATAATAATCTAAACTACATAATAGCACAAATTCGGCTTTTTGTAAATAGCAAGAGGAACATTTCTACATTAAATGTATTATATAAAAATGCCTTATTTTGCAAAACCCCTTGAAAAATCACCTATATGGTGATACAATTATATTGATATATTGCAAGGAGGAAGCACTATGACATCGTGTATTAAATCAGCGTGTCTGTACGGCATTGACGGCTTTATGGTTGACGTGGAGTGTTTTTCCTCGGGAAATCACGGAGACTTTACCCTTGTGGGACTTCCCGATGCGGCGGTAAAGGAATCCTATTCCAGAATTAAGGCGGCAATAAAATCCAGCGGAATTGAATTCCCGTATGCATCTATAACGGTAAACCTTGCGCCTGCCGACAGAATTAAGCAGGGCACGGGTTTTGACCTTGCGATTCTGCTGTCGATTCTTAAATGCAATGTGCTTGTGAGTGCAAATACCGACGGTAAATGCTTTGTCGGTGAAGTGTCCCTTTCGGGTGAAATAAGACCGGTAAGAGGAGTGCTGTCTATGACGATAGCGGCAAAAAACGCGGGGCTCTCCGAAATCTATGTCCCTTATGCCAACGCAAATGAAGCGGCAGTTGTTGACGGGATTGATGTTTACGGTGTAAAGAGTGTGGCTGAAATAGTAACATTTCTTGCAGGCGGCGAAAGACCGTGTCGTGTAACGGTAGACAAAAAGGAAATGTTTGAGCGTTCTTACAGTCTTATAAACGATATGTCGGAGGTCAAGGGACAGGAGAATGCAAAGCTTGCCCTTGAGGTGGCTGCGGCAGGAATGCACAATGTTCTGCTTATAGGCCCGCCCGGTACAGGCAAAAGTATGCTGGCAAAAAGAATTCCCGGAATACTTCCGCCTATGTCCTTTGAGGAAGCGATTGAAACCACAAGAGTTCACTCTGTTTCGGGAATACTGTCTCAAGAGGAATCTCTTGTTACAATAAGACCCTTCCGTTCACCCCACCATACAATGAGTGCCGTAAGCCTTGTAGGCGGCGGCAGAATACCGGCACCCGGAGAAATGAGCCTTGCCCACAACGGCGTACTCTTCCTCGACGAGCTTCCCGAATTTACCAAGGACTCAACCGATGGACTCAGACAGCCCATAGAAGACGGTAAGGTTACAATAACGCGTGCCAGCGGAAGATACGATTTTCCCAGCAAGTTTATGCTTGTCTGTGCTATGAATCCCTGCAAGTGCGGATATTTCGGACATCCCACAAAGAAATGCACCTGCACACCCGTTTCCCGTGAAAACTATCTGTCCAAAATTTCGGGTCCTATGCTTGACCGAATGGATGTGCAGATTGAAGTCGGTTCGCTGACTCTTGAACAACTACGGAAAAAGAGTGACGGCGAAAGAAGCGATGAAATCAGAAAAAGGGTTGTTGCGGCAAGGGAAATAATGATGAAGCGTTATGTGGGTACGGGGGTTTTTGCAAATGCCTATCTTACCCCTGCGATGATAAGGGAGTACTGCGTTCTTGATGAGGATGCAGAGCTTGTTATGAAGGGCGCTTTTGAAAGACTTGGGCTTTCGGCGAGAGGCTATGACAGAATCTTAAAGCTTTCACGAACAATTGCCGACCTTGATGCGAGCGAAACCATAAAAAAGCATCACGTGGCAAAGGCGGTACAGCTCAGAAGCCTCGACAGAAAATACTGGGCCAATTAAAGTTAGGAGTTAGGAGTTAGGAGTTAGGAGTTGCGGTTGCCGGTACAAAAAAAGAGGTTTTCAAAGAAATGAATTTCTCGTAAATTTTACAGGGCGATTTTGATGATAAAATTACGTAAATACGTGCTTTTTCGGGTTTTGCATAAAATATAAAAATTAACAATTAAATTTTGCCAAAACCCCTTGACATTTATAATTATTCGCACAGCCCGAAATGATTTGATTTACATAATAATTGTGGAAAACTCGACTTTTCCTCCACCGAAATTGTGGAAAACTCTGTGGGAATTGTGAAAAACTATCCTCAAAAAACCTTAATTTGCTTGATTTTGGGGTGCTTCGGGCAAAATGCGCCCGATTTCGACACAAAAAAGCTTTTTTGTAAATTACAGAAATTATGTAAATCAACTCGCCTGCTTGGTTTGTGAATATTTATGCAAAACGTATGAATAATATACAACAAAAGCGGATATATGCAAAAAGGAGAAATTAAAATGCTTACAGATGCTCAGATTGCACAAAGTGCAGAGATGTTACCTATCACAAAGGTGGCAGAATCCATAGGACTTGACGGCGAAAAGCTCGACCTTTACGGAAAATACAAGGCAAAGCTTTCGGGTGAGCTTCTTTCCGAAATTGAAAAGAGCGACAAGAAGGGAAAACTCATTCTTGTCACAGCTATTAACCCCACACCTGCAGGTGAAGGCAAGACTACTATGTCTATTGCTATAGGTCAGGCACTTGCCAGGATAGGCAAGAAGGGTATTCTTGCCCTTCGTGAGCCTTCACTCGGTCCCGTATTCGGTATCAAGGGCGGTGCTGCAGGAGGCGGATACTCTCAGGTGCTTCCTATGGAGGATATCAACCTTCACTTTACGGGAGACTTTCACGCAATTACAACCGCGAACAATCTTCTCTCGGCTATGATTGACAATTCGCTTCATCAGGGCAATCCTCTCGGACTTGACCCCAAGAGAATTTCCTTCAAGCGTGTTCTTGATATGAACGACAGAGCCCTCAGAAAGGTTGTCGTAGGCTGCGGCGGCAAGGCTGACGGTGTAATGAGAGAAGAAGGCTTCAACATTACGGCGGCTTCCGAAATTATGGCGGTTCTCTGTCTCAGCTCGGATATGGACGACCTCAAAAAGAGACTCGGCAATATTCTTGTGGGCTACACATATGAAGGCAAGGCGGTATTTGCAAGAGAGCTTGGCGGCGTAGGTGCTATGGCGACTGTTCTCAAGGATGCTATGAAGCCCAATCTTGTTCAGACAATTGAGCACACACCCTGTCTTGTACACGGCGGTCCTTTTGCCAATATTGCCCACGGCTGTAACTCTGTTATGGCGACAAAGGCAGCTTTGGGACTTGCTGATTATGTTGTTACCGAAGCCGGCTTCGGTGCAGACCTCGGTGCCGAAAAATTCCTTGACATCAAGTGCCGGATGGCAGGTCTTTCTCCTGATGCAATAGTTCTTGTTGCTACCTGCCGTGCTCTCAAGTACAACGGCGGTGTTGCAAAGGATGATTTGAAGACACCCAATGCCGAGGCGCTTCGAAAGGGTGCTTGCAACCTTGAAGCGCACATTGACAACCTCAAGAAATACAACGTACCTCTTGTTGTATGTATCAACCACTTCTATGCAGATACAGACGAGGAAATTGCAATTATCAAGGAGGTTGCTGAAAGCAAGGGCGTAAAAGCAATTGTATGTAAGGGCTTTGAAAAGGGCTCTGAGGGAGCAATAGAGCTTGCCGAAGAAGTAGTTGCACTTGCAGACAGCGGTAAGGCAGACTTCACTCCTCTTTACAGCTTTGATATGCCCATAAGAGAAAAGATTGAAAAGGTGGCTAAGGAAATCTACGGTGCGGCGGCGGTTAACTTTGATGCGGCAGCACTCAAGACAATAAAGGAAGCAGAAGAGCTCGGCTTCGGAAGTTATCCCGTATGTATGGCAAAGACTCAGTATTCGCTTTCCGACGATATGAAGGCTCTCGGAAGACCTACAGGCTTTACTCTTAATGTAAGAGAAGTCCGTATCAGCTCGGGTGCAGGCTTTATCGTTGCTCTTACAGGCACAATTATGACAATGCCCGGTCTTCCCAAAAAGCCGGCAGCAGAAATGATTGATATTGACGACGACGGAACAATTGTAGGATTGTTTTGATTTTGTAGGGGTCGATGCCCACATCGACCCGCAACATATACTTTATGACTATAATCGTATGTGAGAATGACGTGAAACAAAAACGGGTCGATGTGGGCATCGACCCCTACGACGATTTTTTATCAAAAACGAAAAAGAGAACAAAATGGAAAACAAATGGGTATACACCTCAAATTCTGAGGAAGACACGGAAAAAATAGGTGCCGAGTTTGCAAAAACTCTTAAAAGCGGCGACTTCATAGCATTCTTCGGAAACCTCGGAAGCGGTAAGACCGCCTTTGTCAGGGGTGTTGCATCCGTACTTTGCCCCGGTGCCAGGGTACAGAGCCCCACCTATGCCATAGTCAACGAGTACAGAGGTAAGACGCCCATATTCCACTTTGATATGTACAGAATTCTCGACGACGATTCTCTATACTCTGTCGGTTTTTACGATTACTTTGACAGGGATGGCGTGATTTTCACCGAATGGAGTGAAAACATTCCCTTTGCACTTCCCGATGTGCGGTATGATATCACCTTTGAAAAGACGTCGGATACGTCAAGAATCATTGCTGTAGAGAAGAAATAAATACAGCAAGGCAGACCTTCTTTATTACGACGGAAAAGCCAAAGCCGGGTCTTTATATGACTATTGTTTCGGGCATTATGAATATGGTGCTTGATGCGCTGTTTATGGCGGTGTTCGGGTGGGGCGTCGTGGGTGCGGCTGTGGCTACGGGATTAAGCCAGTTCATCGGGGCGTTGTACCGCTTATTTACTTCTCAAGACCCAACACAGGTCTTCTGAGGCTTGTCAAGACAAAATATGTGGGCAAATGGATGTTTAAAGCCGTTACCAACGGCTCAATCGAGCTTATGAGCAACCTTTCCTTTTCACTTGTGGGAATGCTCTATAATTTCCGGCTTATGAAGTATGCAGGCGAGGATGGCGTTGCGGCATACGGTGTACTTATGTACGTCAATATGATTTTTATTGCCGTGTTCATCGGGTTTTCAACAGGACTTGCGCCGGTATTCGGATACCACTACGGCGCAGATAATTACAGTGAGTTGAAAAGCCTTCTCAGATAGAGTCTTTGGGTATTAGGTGTGTGCGCCGTTGCGATGCCGATTTTCGGTGAAGTGTGTGCATATCCCCCCTCATATATTTTTGTCGGATACGATGCAAATCTTATGGCTATGACACTCAGAGGATTTATGATATACTCCTTCTCATTTCTCTTTGCGGGCTTTGCCATTTTCGGCTCGGCGTTTTTCACGTCCCTGTCTGACGGTGTTCTTTATTGTGATTAAGAGGAAGAAATATAAATACTGGTAAATGAAAAACTCGGCGGGAGCCGAGTTTTCAGTTTGTCGATAAACTACATTATTTATCAAAACCACAACATTCGTAGGGGTCGATGCCCACATCGACCCGAAATACGTTTTTATAATATAATGGGAAGTAAGCAAAAACAATAATGTAAATGGGCGGATGTGGGCATCCGCCCCTACGATTTGT
>CAZTNR010000049.1:0-16967 GCA_964614955.1 uncultured Oscillospiraceae bacterium
AGAACGGGATCAATTTCTGATTCGATGCCCGCAACAAGATCGGTATCCATTCTGTCGCTGATAATTACTACATCCTCGGGTGCAACACCAAGGAGCTTTATACCCGATTTCATCATAAGAGGATTTGGTTTTCCTACATAGTACGCAACACAGCCTGTTGAAAGCTCAATAGGTGCTACAAGTGCCTTTGTTGCAGGAATGATGCCCTGCTCAGATGGTGCTGTCATATCGGGGTTTGTACCTATAAGCTTTGCACCGCCGTTAACAAGCTTTACGGCTCTCAATATACTGTCATAGTTATAGTTTTTGGTTTCACCGATTACAACATAGTCGGGATTAACGTCATTCATTGAAATGCCTTTTGAGTAAAGAGCGTTGATAAGGCCGGGCTCACCAATAACATAGCAGGAGCATCCGGGCTTCTGACTTGCAAGAAAGTCAGCCGTTGCAAGAGCAGATGTATAGAAATGCGACGGGTCAACATCAAGACCGAGTCTTTGAAGCTTTTGTGAAAGCTCAATCGGTGAGCGCTCCGAGCTGTTGGTAAAGAAAAGGAAATGCTTATCGTTAGCCTTTAGCCAGTCGATAAATTCGTGCACGCCGTCAAGGATTTTGTTACCATGATAGATAACACCGTCCATATCGCTTATAAAGCCTTTTTTAGAGTTAATATCGAGAATGTTTGCCATAATTATTCCTTTCCTTCAACAAGGTATGTTGCTTCAATATCGGCAATATGAAGCTTAACTGCCAACGGATACTTTTCAAAAGCACCGCTTACGGCAAAGCTGCCGCCTCTTGCAGCATCGTCAAAGCCGCCCATATGCCAGCGGATTGCAATTGCTTCCTCAACCTTAAGACGCATAAATCTTTCAATGAGGAACACACTCTTTTCACCGTGACCGAATGGGAATTTATCTTCAATGGTGTAGTAGTTAACCTTTTCCCACTGACCTGTTGCTTCGTTCTTTACATTTCTTTGACTTACTTTATAAAACTCCGCCTTGCACAGGTCGTGAAGAAGTGCTGCAATTGCCATTGATTCATCAGGCTTTCCGTCATTGTAACGGTCAATCATAGCCTGATAAACATTGAGCGAGTGATCAACAAGTCCGCCCTCAAAGGCATTATGAAACTTAGAGCTTGCAGGCGCAATAAAGAAATCAGTCTTATTTATCATCCAGTCAAGTAGCTCCTTCGCACCCTGTCTTGTGATAGCTTCATTATACGCCTTTATAAATTTATCCTTTGCAGATTCAAACTGCAAATTCTTCAGTATTTCTTCGTTCATTTAGTCCTCCAAACAAGTTAATATTCAAGCTTTACAGGTCCAATCATTCCCATAGGAGGCAATGAAAGGAAGGTAGAACAGTAATCTCTGTCTCGGTAGCCAAGGTTCGTTATTACCTCTGCTACTATTTTATTTTCGCCGATTACGCATTTATCTTTAACATCAAAGGCATAAGGAAAATACAGCTCATCACTGCACTTTACGCCGTTCACATAAAGCGTTGCAACTTCACCCACACTGCCAAGGGTAATTCTTTCAGGAATAGAATCGAGTTTTACGGTAGCTTCATATACTATCTTTCCGCAGAATGTCGGAAGCTTTGCAGCAAGGTTATAGAGCTTTTCCGCTGCATCGTTAAGTACAACACCGCCCTCATCAAAGGCAGTAATGCTCCACAAAGGCTTTATCTCAACGGGTGCATACACCTTATAAGAATCGGTTACATTCCGTCCGTGCTCTTCAAATATTATAACACAAGACTCCGACGGCTGCAACTTTAATTTTAAAACTTTTTCATCAAGCTTACCGTGCCTTATGCTGTTATCCCAAGCATTGTACTTGATATATTCACCTGAATGTCTGAGTGTAATTTCTGTGTCAATTTCGTTATTGATGTCTTCGTTGCTGAACATATAAACATCTTTACCCTCATTGTTTATATGATAGTATCTCAGATACTTGCGTTCATTTGACAATCTGATATCTCTGTACTGCTCGAGGGTATTTACAAGCTCAGAGTACTTAACCAAAGTAAAACCGCCGCAGTCAACTTTGTTTTCTGAGTCAGCATACTTTTCGGGGAATTGCTCGCAGAATATAACTTCAACCCCATTTTCAGAAAGAAGTCTGAGCTGTTCAATCAGCTTTTCGGGAAGCACAGAAGAACGGGAAACAACTATTGTTTTAAAGCATTCGCCGTTTATCACAAAGCTGTTGTCTTTAAATGCAACATTGTCAAGATAATCGGAAGGAACAAAGTCAAAATCAATCTGATTCTGCAAAAGAAGCTTTGAAACCTTTTGGAATAAGTCATAATCACCTGCGCACCACTCAGCCTCGCAGTTATAGAGCACTGCAACATTGCTGACGTGATTACCGCCGTAAAGCAGGTGACACATTTTCTGCATATATTTTGTGAGCTTTGAAAACATTTCAAACTGAGGATTTTTTCCGCCTATATAGAAATGAGGCGGACAGTCGGGGTTTGGATATCTGTTTGAAAAAGCGTGAGGTACAAAGTGATTTATTCCCGACACAAGAAAATGGTCGGCAAGGCACTTCATCATAGGAATTCCCTCGGCCCAGCCGAAAGCACCGAAGATTTCACACAAAGCTCTCCCCTTTTTCTTGGGATCGAGATGCGAGTCAGAGGAGCACAACTTTGCAAGAGCATATCTGAAGAATTCAGGATTTGCAATTTTAGCCGCTATGGGTGCCATATGAGTATGGTCGTTAAATCCGGGAACCATCTGATTCAGAACAATATCGCATCCTGACATATCCTGCCCCGAAAGTGCTCTGAAAAAGTGACCGACACCTGCACCGAGTCGCATATGAAGATTGTTATCTTCGATAATGTGACCGATATACATAACACCGTGCGCTCTGCACCAATCTCCGAGTAAATCTGAGAAATTTCTCTTATAGAGATATGTAGCGGCATCCATATAATTATATCTGAGTGTGTGCATAATTCTTTCGTGCTTCTGCCATAGAATCGGGAGAATATTGAGAGTATAATCTTTGCTCTTGCCCATACTTTCAGAAAGCATATCAATAAGTTCATCGCTGATTGGCACAAGCATATCTGCTTTGCCGAGAATCGAGTCTACAAAACCCGCTTCGTTACCAAAGCAAGGCTCATCCGAGAAAAAGCCTGCAAAGGTTTTGCCGAAATACTCCTTAAAATGCTCGTAATGAGGTTCATAAACAGCCTCAAGCTGAAGCTTGCAGGAATCGGGATTTAGCATATCTATCAAATTATATCTTGCATTACCAAGTCTTGTTTCAATTATAAAGAACACTCTGTAAAACCCTTCGGGGATATCAAAAAATACAAGACCGTCCTTAAGCTTATCCATAAGACCTATAGGCTCGCCGCATATACTTACACAATCATCATTTCTTCTGTAAGCTACAATATTTATAAGCTTTTCATTTTCAGCATCAATCTTAGGTAAAATCAAAGCAGATCCCGGCTTTGAACCAACAACATCGACAAATGAGAGTCTTATATGCTTTTTCTTGAACTCCGGATGCTTTTCAATAGAGCCGTTGGCATAGCCTGACGGGAATCTCTTATCATCAAGAAGCCATACTCTCATTTTACGTTCTTGCGCTTCCTTCAGAATGAAGCCGAAATCATCCCACCATTTATCATCGCAAAAGTCATTGTGAACACGACTCTCTACGCAAAATTCTTTAGCACCGCTCTTTTCAATTGCAATAATTTCTTCGAGAAGCAGTTCTTGGGAATCGCCGTGCTGCCAAAAAAAGGGCAAGATATAACTTCCATAATTGTTTTTCAAGCAGTCTTCGAGTCGTTTCAAAATTATCACCCCGCATTTAAAGCCTTTACGTTTATACAAATTATATCACAACAAAAAACTATATTCAATACAAAAAAAGAAATCCCTCGGAAAAATCCGAGGGAAGAACAAACTACTTGAGAAGTGAATATCCGAATCCGTTAATCAGCGCATCGAGCTTCTGCCCTGCCTTGCACATTGGACACTCCTGGGGGTTGAAATGCTGGTAATCACCGAGAAAATCAGGATTAAAGCAAGAATATATTGGAATGTTGTCTTTTGATTTTTCAGCGGTTGAGAATATTGCAGAAACACCAATGGGATTTCCACCGTAATACTTAACTGCACCAATCGCAGCTTCAACACTTCTTCCAGACGAATAAGAAACAGCGAGAAGCATTACACTCTTACCCTGAATCATCGGGACGATGTTGTCACGGAACAAAATCTGGCTGGAATTTGTAATTTCAGGAGACACAACATAAATTGAATTATGAGCATTCATACTGACAAAATTTGCCTTTGTCAGCGATTCTGCAAGACACGCACCTATTACTTCCGTACCGTCAAGACAAAGAATTGTGTCTACTATTGTTGAATGATAATAATAAGAACTTAATTCTTCGGCAACAGCCTTCGCTTCGGAAAGCCTTGCCTTCTGAGCAACAACATCAATGTAGTAATTGCTGTGCCTGTCGTTTGTTGCAAAATGACCTTTGCAAACTCTGAGAAAAAGGTTATTACGCTTGGTTTCATACTTAAATGTCTTAAAATTCGACATATCTGCACCTGCCCTTTTTTTTAATTGTACTATATATATTTCCCCAATTCAATATATAATCGGAAATTTCGTAAATTTGACGAACAAATTTGTGTTTTTTATATAAAAATACTCATTAACCGTGAGGACATATTAATAGCAAAATTTATTAAACAATTATTACTTAGATGTTTACTTAAAGTCAACAGTTTATCCCCACACGGGAGTATTTTTTTGAGTATAATTAAATATCAAAACAATTTAGGTGGAAATATATTATGAACAATAAAAACAATGACATTTCCTGTCGCCTGGGAACAGTTGGCGGTCAGGCAGTT
The DNA here is from genome assembly GCA_964614955.1 of uncultured Oscillospiraceae bacterium. Taxonomy (GTDB): domain Bacteria; phylum Bacillota; class Clostridia; order Oscillospirales; family CAG-382; genus UMGS1387. The sequence goes on from CAZTNR010000049.1 coordinate 4,918, forward strand.
CTTGAAGGCGTGATGATGAAATCAAAGGAGCTCGTCGCTCTTTCAGTCAGAGGCACTGACGGAAATATCACAACCGAAGTAAAGCATTTTAAATCAATCAGAAATAAACACAAGGCACTGAACATTCCCGTTGTCCGCGGAGTTGTTAATTTCATTGAAACTATGATTCTGTCATTCAAGACCCTTAACCGTTCAGCAGATATGCTTGGAATCGAGGAAGAAGAAACAAAGTTTGAAAAATGGCTTACAAAAAAATTCGGCAAGAGTGTAACAGCTATTGCGTCGGCAATTGGCACGGTTCTCGGTCTTTTACTCGCAGTTGTGCTTTTTATATACCTTCCCGCTCAGATTGCAGAGTTTATTAAGCTTTTGACTGACAACAGACTTATTCTGAGTGTTACCGAAGGTCTTATAAAAATTGCGATATTTGTACTTTATATCTATTTGTGTGCACTTATCCCGGATATGAAAAGAGTTTTCCAGTATCATGGCGCAGAGCACAAATCAATCTTCTGCCACGAAGCGGGACTTGAATTGACTCCTGAAAACGTAAAAGCGCAGTCAAGATTTCATCCGAGATGCGGCACAAGCTTTCTCTTCGTAATGATGTTCTTGGGAGTCATTACCTCGGCATTGATAATTCATCTTCCTGTTATTGCAAGAGTACCTTTAAAAATTCTTTTTCTTCCGATTGTCGTAGGCGTTGGCTTTGAATTTATTAAATTTGCAGGTACACACGATAACATCTTCGTAAAAATCGTTTCAGCACCCGGTCTTTGGATTCAGAGACTTACAACAAAGGAACCGGATTTGTCGCAGATTGAAGTTGCAATAGCTTCGCTGAAAGCTGCGCTTCCCGACATTTATCCGCAAGACGAATGCAACAACGAGACTAACGACGAAGAAAACTGAACTATTTATGACGTACAACGAATTAAAAGCACATTATTTACCAAAATTCAAGGAAATAACAGATAACGCACAGTACGAGCTTGAGGCTATAATTCTTGCTCTGTCGGGCATAAAAAAATCAGATTTGCTTTTGTCAAGAAACTGTCTGATTGATACTGCAATAGAGTCCAACATTATATCAGCGATTGAAAGGCGTATAAACAGAGAACCGCTGCAATATATACTCGGCGAATGGGAGTTCTTTGGCTTAAGAATGTTCTGCGGAAAAGGTTGTCTTATCCCCCGTCCAGAAACAGAGATGCTGGCGGAAATAGCAATCAAAAAGCTTCCGAGAAACGGCAAATTACTCGACCTTTGTACCGGCAGCGGATGTATTTCCGTAGCCGTTCTCAATAACAGACCCGATGTCACCGCCGTTGCTGTTGATATATCCGATAAAGCACTTGAATATGCGAAGAAAAATGCTGAATACCATAATATTTCATCTGACAGATTGAAGTTTGTTCAAGCCGATATTTATGAGTACACACCCGACTTCTATCCTGATGTTATTATTTCAAATCCCCCTTATATAAAAACCGAAGACCTGAAGACTCTAAGTGCCGAGGTTCTGCACGAACCCGAAATTGCACTCGACGGCGGTCACGACGGACTTGATTTTTATAAGCTTATTGCAAAATATTTTGCAAAAAAGTTTCTTAATGATGACGGCTGCTGTGCTGTCGAGGTTGGATATGACATAGGAGAAGAGGTTGCGGCGATTTTTCGTTCTCAAAAGTTTTCTTCAAGTCTTTTAAGAGACATTTTTGAGGTTGAAAGAGTCTGCTTGGTACAAAAGCAATAGGCATAAATTAATCCTCCAACGGTATATACCGTTGGAGGATTTTTTGATTATGTCAAGGAAAACTGCTTCAAAAATGAAACACAAAGCTCAACAACACGCGAATAACTTTCGACTCCTCTGTTATCGCCCATAGTCTTAATATAGGTGTCATTAACCGTGTCTGCAACCTTAGAAGCATTTGAATTGCGGTATTTGTCAAAGAAAACAGAATATGCATACATTTCTCCGACTATTTTCTTATCCGTAGCTTCGATTATATCAAAATATGCATCGGAATCAAATTTATAAATTTCATCAAGAAAGTATTCATACATACTCATAAGAGCCGAGTACTCAAGATAATCATTCTCAGAATACAAGCAGGCAAGAAAAGCCGCAAAGTTAGCCTCGTCCTCGCTTGCAACACCTCTCTGATGTGCCTTTTCGTGTGCGAGTGAATATGCAACAACGTAAGCAGGATAATTTGTATTTACATTGGCTTCTGAAGTAAAGGGGATATATATACCCGAAATATGAGTATAGGTCATCATTGGCGACAAAGCAATTTTCTTTGCTCTTACGTTGATTTCAGGAATGAAGGAATATTCATCCGAAAGCTTGTCATATCCTTTGTCTACAAGCTCGCAAAGTTCATTCCAATCGTGCGGATTTACAGAAGAATAGTCGGACGAATATTTGATATTGTCAGAGCATTTCTCAAGCTTGTTCTTTACAAAATCGGCGCATTCGACAAGCTCATCAAAGGAAGGTGCATACATTTCAAAGCCAATATTTTCTTCAAGCGGATTTCTGAAATAGCATACGCCGAATGTGTTGACAAACAAAAAGAAAAGAACAAATAGAACACTAATTAAATTTCGAAGCAGTCTCTTAAAAGATTTTCTTTTGCAAATTGTAAGAACAATTGGTGCAGCTATAAGGACAGGTAACAGCAAAAGTATAATTTCTGCAACCGAAAACGGAAATATCGAAAATGAATATGACAAAAAAACTCTCAAAAAATTTGACATTGTTCTACTGTAGAATTCGGCAAAAGGGCAAAAAATAATGCAGATGATAAGCACAATCAAGGAAAAGACAAACATTCCAAGACTGATTCTGAAAAAGCGCCAGCTTCTATCTGCATTAATTCTATTCATTATTTTCTCCTGTATCCTGACCTTGCGTACTGAAATAATAATCAAAAACAGCCTTTGCAACTGTAGTGGCACGTGAACTCTGATCACCGTGTTCAACAACGACGGAAACTACAATTTCGGGGTCATCATAGGGTGCAAAGCCCACAAAAAGAACCGTGTCACTACCGCTGGACACCTGGGCAGTACCCGTCTTGCCACCTACCTCGTAGTCATAGTTGAGGAACACCGAGCTTGCCGTACCTTCGTCAACAACGGACTTCATCGCACTTTTCAGAATATCAACTGTCTGTGAATCAAGTTCAACGGTACTAAGCACTTCGGGGGAATTCTTAATCACAGTTTCGCCGGTATAAAAATCCGAAACTGAATCAAGAAGTGTTGCCTTATAACGTGTTCCGCCGTTGACAATCGTACTCATATAAGAGCAAAGCTGAATAGGTGTAAAAGCGTTATCAGACTGACCTATTGCCGCTTGCAAAGTATCACCTGGATTCCATAACAGACCCTTACTGTCCCTGTACTCGGGACTTGCAAGAACACCGTCAAGCTCGGGAAGCTCAATGCCAGTCTTCTGTCCTAAACCGAGAAGCGACGCGTGCTTCTTTAAAGCATCTATTCCCATATCATCCGCAACCTTATAAAAGTAATAGTTGCAGGACTCCTCTATTGCAGTCTTTAAGTCAACCCAGCCGTGACCGTATCCTCGTTTTGTGAGCGACCAACAGGCAGGCTGATAGTCATCATACGCAGTATAACGACCGGTGTCATTGATGATGGTATGAGGAGTTACTACGCCTTCCGCAAGAGCCGCAACAGCCGTTGCAATTTTAAATGTAGAACCGGGAGGATATATACCCTGTGTTGCTCTGTTTACAAGCGGACGCGCTTCATCGGTATTAAGCTTTCCTATATCTTCGGAAAACGTATTAAGATTATAATTCGGAAGGCTTGCACAGGTAAGAACTTCGCCTGTTTTTGGATTCATAACCACAACGCTGCCGGCATTACAGTCCTCACCGTTTCGGGGAATCAAATCCGAAAGACCAACACGCCTTGCAGTATCAATTTGTTCTCGTAGAGCGTTTTCGGCAACCTCCTGCATATTTGCATCTATAGTCAGATTAACCGAGTAACCGTTTTTGCCTTCCTTTTCAATTGTACTTGAAACAACATTATTATCTTTATCAATTTCGTATCTTTCTATACCGTTATATCCGTGCAAATACTCCTCAAATGCCTTTTCAGCACCTTCCCTGCCAATAAGTTCATCGTAGGAATATCCCTTTTCATTCACGTATTCTTCAACATCAGACACATCCAGTTTACCTATTCGTCCGAGTATATGAGCCGCAAGATTGTTTTTATTGTAATATCTTAAATCCTCGCTGATAATTGTAATGCCGTGCATATTATAAAGATGCTCGGAAATCAGAGTTCGGGTATTTTCGTCAACATCCTTCAACAATATAAAGTGGTCAAAATATCCAAAGCTGTTTGTTTCCATATCGTATCTGATACCAACAAGCATACGAATCCGAGGGGAGGAAACATCAAGATCCTCTACACCATACCTACGGCACAAGTAATTGTAAAAAGCGTCATCCTCATTGAAAAATGGCTCATTTGCAAGCAAGTTGAGATTAATAAACTCGGTCAGCTTTTTTTCTTTGGAAGTGTCGAATATATAGTCTGTGTCAAACACAAAAGGATATTCATTTGAAACAGGAAGTGAATTTTCAAGCAGGATATTATGCTTATCGCAAAAATCGATAAAGGACAAAAGCGTAGTATTGTAATCTGAAGAATCCAAAGTAGAATACTCAACAGCAACACTATATTTCTTTTGATTTGAAGCAAGAAGAACGCCGTTTCTGTCATAAATATGGCCTCGGCTCATTTCAACCGTACTGCTTTTGTAAGTCTTTACAACTGCATCCGATGCAAATTCTTCGTGCTCAACAATTTGAAGAGTAATAAGCTTAAACAAGAACAGAAGGATAACCGTACCAAAAACAACAGACATAATTACAATTCGTAACAAGTCTATGCTATTATTCAGAGTTCGGTTATCCTTCTTCTTTAACATTTTAATTCTCCGTTGAGTTTATAAATTGGATATTATATAAGACGACACAAAGCTTGCTCGCTTTGCGGCAATTTCAGCCATTTCGTTGAATGATATATCGGCACTCTCATCGGCGTTGTCCGACATAGCTCTAATTACCACAAAAGGAACCTTGTTAAGCAAACAGACGTGTGCAACAGCCGCGCCTTCCATTTCAGTACAAAGAGCATCAAAGTCAACTCGCAATCTCGCAACAACGGCGCTGTCTTCAATAAACTGATCTCCCGTAACAATAAGCCCTGTATCAAACCTAAAGCCATCATCGCAAATTTTAGTACAAGCATCTTTTGCAAGGGAAATAAGCTTTTCATCAGCTTTGAACCTTGAAGCGTTTGGTGCGTAACGGTCAAGAATATCTATAGGATGAAAATCGTGATATGTAAGCTCGTCTGAAATTGCAATATCGCAAACACCGAGATTTTTACTGATACAGCCTGCAACACCGGAATTGATTACATAATCAATGTCAAAAAGGTCTATAAGTCTCTGTGTATTTGCCGCTGCATTTACCTTACCGACGCCAACAAGGCAAATGTAAACTTCGTGCGAGGCGCACTTACCCTCATATACCCCATAGTGCTTTGACTCCACCGCACCGAAATCTTTACAGAATTCTGTCATTTCGCAGTCAAGCGCCGCAATAATACCTATTTTCATAAAATCACCTATTAATCGAGATAATCTCTGAGTCTCTTAGAGCGACTGGGATGGCGAAGCTTTCTGAGAGCCTTTGCCTCAATCTGACGGATACGTTCACGGGTGATATTAAACACCTTACCAACCTCTTCAAGGGTTCTGGATCTACCGTCTTCAAGACCGAATCTGAGCTTAAGCACGTGTTCTTCTCTTGGGGTGAGAGTGTGAAGAACCTCGCAAAGCTGTTCTCTGAGAAGAGTGTAGGAAGCAGCTTCTGCAGGGGCAGGTGCATCATCATCGGGAATAAAGTCGCCGAGGTGGCTGTCTTCTTCTTCACCAATAGGAGTTTCAAGGCTGACAGGCTCCTGAGCAAGCTTCATAATGTCTCTTACCTTTTCGACACTCATATTCATCTTGTTTGCAATTTCTTCGGTTGTAGCTTCTCTGCCAAGCTCCTGGAGAAGCTGACGGGAAACCCTGAGAACCTTATTGATGGTCTCAACCATATGAACGGGAATTCTGATTGTTCTTGCCTGGTCAGCAATAGCACGTGTAATAGCCTGACGAATCCACCAGGTTGCATAGGTAGAGAACTTGTAACCCTTGGTGTAGTCGAACTTCTCAACAGCCTTCATAAGACCGAGATTACCTTCCTGAATAAGGTCAAGGAAGAACATACCTCTGCCGACATAACGCTTTGCAATGCTGACAACTAGTCTTAAGTTACTTTCAACGAGCTTCTGCTTTGCTCTTTCATCACCGTTTGCCATCTTTTCGGCAAGCTCAAGCTCCTGCTCTGTGCTGAGAAGGTCAACCTTACCTATTTCCTTAAGATACATTTTAACAGGGTCATCAATAATAAGACCGTCCTGAGCAAGAACGTTGTCGCTTTCCTCTTCTTCACCGTACTCACTCATATTGTCAACGTTTGAAAGCCCCGCTTCGATATCGCTGAAGGATTCTTCGTTGAAGCCTGTAACCTCGATACCGAGGTTTTCGATTGTTTCCATCAGCTTTTCCATATTCTCAACGTCGAGTTCTTCTTCGTCAAGAACCTCAAGGATCTCTTCATTGGTTAAAGAACCCTTTGCCTTCCCCTTTTCGATAAGTTCCTGAATATCATTCTTCTTTTTTGCGGGAGCATCAGAACTGCTCTCCTTTAAAGCCTTACTTGCTCTCTTTCTCTTGGGCTTTTCTTCCGTAACCGCTTCTGCTGCTTCGCCAACAACCGTATTTTCTGCTTCAACAATTGCGTCAACAACGGCGTCAATCTTTTTCTTTGGCATATGCTTACTTCCTTTCAGTCGGGTAACCGACATAAATTTTAATTGTCTTGATCCTCCAAACCCTTGTCCTTTCTGACATTTAATATAAATGCCATCAAATCCTCGTCAGAAGATACACCGTTACTCTTTACGAGTAATTTTGACTTTTCCCTCTTCAGTGCAGCGATCTGCTCATTGAGAGCCTGCGTTCCATTTGCGCTAAGCTCACTTCTCTTAAAACGCATATCAAAAATTCTCGCCATTTCCTCAGGCGTAAATGCTTCATTAAGCTCTGCTAAGTCAGTGATATTTTCTTTATACAAATCGGAAACGCAACGAAATACACGTGCGCTGAATTTGGTAACAAAATCATTTTCTGTTATAGAGTCGCATTTTGAAAACTCTTCGGGGAACAACATTAAAATTCCGAGAATTCTCTCTTCAATCTCAACGGCAACGGGATTCGCAATTGCCTCGAGATTGACTTTATCGTCAAAATGCATTGTTTTCTTTTCGGTATTTGCTTTTGATGCCGCTTTCGCTTTATCGGCGTTTCGCTTTTTATCTCTGTCAATCTTACTTCGTATGCTTTCAGTCTTCACACCAGTTATTTCAGAAAGACGTTGAATATAGACATCCTGCTTTACCTCTGAATACATAGAAGCAATAATATTACAGCACTCATCAATCGCTCTCAGCTTTTCATCGGGAACGGATAGATTATACTTCTTCAGAACGCCGTTAAGCTTAAAATCTATTTGTCCAACAGAGCCCTTAAGCAGCTTTGAAAAGCTCAGAGCACCGAACTTCTTTATGTATTCATCAGGATCCTTTGCATCTGTCATACTGATAATCTTTGTATCTACACCCACTTCATTTAAAAGTGTCATAGCTTTATCAGCGGCTTTTTTACCTGCATCATCGCTGTCATATGCAAGAAAAGCCTTTTTGGCATATCTTGAAACAACCCGCGAATGTTCACTCGTAATCGCAGTACCAAGAGTTGCAACGGCATTTGTAAAGCCTGCCTGATGCATTGCAATAACATCCATATAGCCTTCACAGAGAATTATTTCACCCGGACTTACAAGCTCACTCTGAACATTTCCGAGAAGAACATCCTTTGCATAATTCAAGGCAAAAAGTTGTTTTCCCTTTCTGAAGACAACGGTATCGGATGAATTGAGATATTTCGGCTTTGAGTCGTCCATAACTCTTCCGCCGAATGCAATAACATTTCCTGAAGTATCAATAATTGGAAACATAATTCTGTTACGGAACATATCAAAGGGTTTGCCGCTTTTTTGCGATATGCCGCAAAGAAAATTCTCTTTAATTTCGTCCTGCGTATAACCGAGGGCGGTAAGCTTATTATACAAATCATAAAACTCATTCTTTGAATATCCGAGACCAAAACGAATAATGGTAGCTTTTGAAAGCTGTCTGTCTGCAAGATACTTACGAGCCTCTTCACCGTCAGGAGAAGCAAGATTTTCATAAAAGATTCTGGCTGCAGCCTTATTCATCGAGAAAGCACGTTCTCTTGACAGTTTTGGTTTATCGACATTGGAAAAACGCCTGTCATCCTGAGGCACAGTCATACCGCACCTGTCGGCAAGAAAATTTACGGCATCTCTGTAATCAAGATTTTCAATTCTCATTGTAAAGGTAATCACATCGCCGCCTGCACCGCAGCCAAAGCAATGAAAATTATCTTCAAACACTGTAAAAGACGGTGTCTTTTCACTGTGGAAAGGACATCTTCCCACCATATTGCGTCCTGCCCTTTTGAGCTCGACATACCTTCCGATTATATCGTGAATAGGAGAACGCATTTTAAGCTCCTGAACAAATCCCTGTGGGTATGCCATGCGTTCACCTCCTCAAAAGAAATCAAAGCATTAAAGAACCGCCCATTTTTTAGGGATAAAAAGATTGCGGAAAGTCTGAACAGCATAACGGTCGGTCATACAAGCAATATAATCACAAACCGTTCGTTCAACAGAACCGCCGACATCAAGGTTCATTCTATATTCAAATGGTATTTTATCTGTGTGCTTGCAAAAATACTCGTACATCTTGTTAATCATATCGCAAGCCTTTGTTTCTTCGCTTTTTGCAACGGGATTGAAATATACGTTATCAAACAGAAACTGTCTGAGCGTCATTGTGCTCTCATACATATTCATTTCCATAGAAACAGTGGGATTTCCGTTCTTGAAGTTCCTGCCCGTTGCCCTTATGACACTTTTTACCATTGTATCAATTCTTTGCGAATGCGTTTCACCCAAAACGGCTCTGAGACCAAAGGGAATATCCTTTTCACTCAAAATACCTGCACGAACCGCATCATCAATATCGTGATTGATATACGCAATACGGTCGGCAAATTTAATAATCATTCCTTCGGGAGTATCTGCTTCTTTATCGCCAGTATGACAAAGAATGCCGTCGCGAACTTCATATGTGAGATTAAGACCGAGTCCGTCTCTCTCGATAATATCAACTACCCTGAGACTCTGCTCGTTATGCTTAAAACCGTCAGGACAAAGCTTATCAAGCTCTCTTTCGCCTGCGTGTCCGAAGGGTGTGTGACCAAGGTCGTGTCCGAGAGCAATAGCCTCGGTTAAGTCCTCATTAAGTCTTAATGCCCTTGCTATAGTTCTGCCAATTTGCGAAACCTCAAGCGTATGAGTAAGACGAGTTCTGTAATGATCCCCCTCGGGTGAAAGAAAACACTGGGTTTTATGCATAAGACGTCTGAAGGATTTAGAATGAATAATTCTGTCTCTGTCACGCATAAAGGGAGTTCTGATATCGGAAAAATCTCCTTCTTCACTCTTTTGACGCCCCTTTGAATTCTCGTTAAGAGTGGCAAATTCGCAAAGATCCTGTCGTTCAAGATAACCGTAGCAATTCTGCAATTCCGACACACTATCAACTCCTTACATAACTATTATACGTACAAAAATATAAAAACACTTTTTTTATTTATCAAAAAAATATATTTTTTATAAATTATTCTCCAAAAATGTAGTTTTCATACATTCCGTAGCATTTTTCGTCGACAATAGCTTCCACGAGCACACCGCTGTCAATATACTCTGTTGACACAACCGTTGCATTCTCATAAAGATTATTAACAGCGCCCTGCTTATCAAAAGGAAACAAAAATCTTACCTGCTTTTTGGATTTTGCAAGGATTTCGTCTATCATTAAAAGCAGATTTTCGACACCTGCACCCGTCTTTGCTGAAATACAAACGGTATCGTGATTCTTAAGAGCATCGACCGACGGAACAATTTCGAGTCTGTCACATTTATTGAAAACATAAACGGTCGGTTTATCGCCTGCATCAAGCTGACAAAGAATATCCTCAGTGACCTTGGTTTTATCACAGGCATTTTCATCAGATGCGTCTATAACAATAAGCACAATATCGGCATATCTTACTTCGTCAAGAGTAGATTTAAAAGCCTCTACAAGTCCGTGAGGAAGTCTTGAAATAAAGCCGACAGTATCTGAGAGAAGAATATTTCTTCCCGAAGGAAGCGTAAGCTTTCTGACGGTAGGATCAAGCGTTGCAAAGAGTTTATCTTCGGCAAGAATATTTGCGTCGGTAAGATAATTCAGGAGCGTTGATTTACCAGCATTCGTATAACCTGAAATTACGGCAAGGGGCACATTACTCTTAATTCTTTTGCTTCTTTTTGTGCTTCTGTCCTTTTCCATCTCCGAGAGGGCGTTTTTAAGGGCAATAATCCGCCTTTGTATATGTCGGCGGTCAGTTTCAAGCTTGGTTTCACCGGGTCCTCTGGAGCCGATAGAGCCGCTTGTGCCGCCCTGCCTTGAGAGATTAATACCGTTTCCGGTAAGTCTCGGTGCAGTATATTTAAGCTGTGCAATTTCAACCTGCAGTTTGCCTTCGCCTGTTACGGCGTGCTTGGCAAAAATATCAAGAATAAGCATAGTTCTGTCAATAACCTTGATATTTGCCTTTTCTCTATTATCAAAACAGCCTATAATTTCCTTTTCAAAGTTTCTGATTTGCGAGGGCGACATTTCACCGTCAATTACTACAAGCGAAATATTGTTATCCTTACACAGGTTACCCGCTTCAATTACTTTGCCGTAGCCGAGATAGGTAGCAACATCGGGATTTGGGCGGCATTGAGTCATTTTATAAAACTTTGAATTGACAGCATCATCACCGATTGAAGTTTCGGCAAGCAGCTGCAGCTCGTTAAGTGACTCTTCGCACACTTGTAAATAATCATTATCAGAATATATGGCAGCAAGAAGAACATTTATATGTTCCCTGCTTTCGGTATTATACAGCTTTTCATTATTTTCATTATTTTCATTATTTTCATTAAAATTCTGCATTTGTACCTCCGAAAAGTAGAATTTAATACAGTCCGGCATAGAATAATAAAGAGGTGATTTTTTTGCGTATATGCTCATTTGAAGAGCTTTCAAAAAAAGAAGTAATAAGCTGTATGGACTGTACAAGGCTTGGTTTTATTGTTAATATAAACATAAAGCTTGAAGATGCGCAGATATTTTCGGTAATAGTAGAAGCACCGACAAAATGCTTTTCGTTTAAGAGAAACACTATTGAAATTCCGTGGGAGTGCATAAAGAAAATAGGCGACGATTTAATAATTGCAGATTTTATTCTTCCCGATTTTACACAAAAGAATGAAGAAAAAAGCGGCATTATTTCACGCCTTTTTAAGAACTAAGGCTGTAATTGCGCATAAAAATCACAATTACAGCCATTGTCACTATTTGTTAAACAGTAGTAATCTTATTTTCGGTGTCGGTATTCTTATCAAGACCGTTAGCTGTAAGCTTTCTTTCTTCAAAGAACTTAACAGCAACCTGATCGAAGAGTGCATAGCTGAGCACGTCTTCATCCTGCATTACATACTGAGCACATTCTGCCTTCAGCTTTTCAAGCTCAGGCTTGATGTTATCAGCGGGTCTGCAGGTAATCTGCTTTTCATCACCGATAACCTTCTTCTTGATTTCTTCAGAAATAGGCTCGGGAGTTTTACCGTATTCACCGCGTACAAGACCCTTGAATTCCTTTGTAACCATCTTATATCTTTCACCTGCAATTACGT
>CAZTNR010000050.1:0-16785 GCA_964614955.1 uncultured Oscillospiraceae bacterium
TAGAACTTGCCGATCATCTGAGGAAGACCCCATGTACCAAAGCTTGTAAGCATAATGTTTACGCAGAGGAACTTGAAGGAAGAACCGCCGAATATGCTTGTTAACTGCTTGCCGTCAACAACGTCACCCTCTGCTGTGGGAACGTACTTGGAAAGGTTTTCCATAAGACCCGTAATGCCGCCAACATTGTCGTGACCGAGTACTGCGAAAACAAGGCAGATAACACCTGCAATCATAATAATACCCTGAACAAGGTCTGTGTATGCTGTAGCAACATAGCCGCCTGCTACGAGGTAAACTGCTGTAAGGCAGGCAATAATGAGCATCCATACCCAGGTTTCAACACCGGGGAATACTGCGCTGAAGAGAGAGCCGAGACCCTTGTAAACTGCTGCAGAGTAGGGAACAAGGAACACGAAGATGACAACTGCCGCAAATATCTTGAGAGCCTTGGATTTGTATCTCTTGTCAAAGAACTCAGGCATAGTCTTGGCTTGAAGATTGTGTGTCATAATTCTTGTGCGTCTTGCGAACAAAATCCAGGAGAGAAGACATCCTAAGATTGCGTTACCTATACCGATCCAGATAGCGCCGATACCGATGTTCCAGCCGTGCTGACCTGCATATCCTACGAATACAACCGCTGAGAAGTATGTAGTGCCGTATGCAAAGGCTGTTACCCATGCGCCGATGTTTCTGCCGCCGATAAGGAAGCCGTCGAGTGTTTTTGACTTACCGTAGCTGAATGCACCGATAAGTGCCATAGCGATTGCGTATATGCAAAGGGCTATGATTGTGAAAAGTTGCATTTGTGTCATTGCAATTTCCTCCTTGTTTTTTACGGAGGCAAATAAAAAGTCCTCCGTATCAGAATTTGATACAGAGGACGAACTAAGTCGTGGTACCACCTCAGTTTGCATTTATCTCACGGTAAATGCCTTACAAGGTTATAAAATTATACGCCGGTAAACTTTTATCAGCTACAAATCTATAACCTCACCGCTGTAACGTGCGGACACGGTACTGCCTACAAGCAATCTCTGCCTTCGGAGCACGGCTCTCGAAATGTATTCGGTACACACTGCAGCTACTGCCTTTCACCAACCGGCAGCTCTCTGTAGTCTGCTTTCTTTGCACACCTACTTGTTTTCGGTCATCGCCTTTATTTGTTGTAAAGATTTTAGCACACTAAATTACTAAATTCTACAACATTTTGTGAACAAAATAAGGAAATTATATTAACTTGTTCGCTTCGAAATAAGCATAGGTTGTGGTGATTGCCTTCTCGAAATCCTTGTTGTCAACGCCTACTATGATGTTAAGCTCACTTGAACCCTGGTCAATCATTTTGATGTTGATGTCAGCAGCAGCCAAGGAGTTAAAGAGTGCCGCCGCAGTACCCTTTGCATTCTTCATACCGCGACCGACAACGGCAATAAGAGCGATGTTCTTTTCAACACCGATTGTGTCAGGCTCACAGCTTTCAATAAGGTCTGCTATAATGTCGTCTTCCTTGCCGGAAAGCTCGTGGTCGTTGATAACGACACTCATAGTATCAATACCTGAGGGAAGATGCTCAAAGGAAAGGTCGTGTCTTTCAAGTACCTGAAGAAGTCTTCTTCCAAAGCCCTTTTCTTCGTTCATCATATCCTTTTCAAGGGTGAGAACCGTAAAGTCCTTTTTGCCTGCGATACCTGTGATAACCGTCTTGTCTGCCGCAGGATCTGCGTGGGTAACAATCATTGTGCCCTTGTCCTCGGGAGCGTTTGTATTCTTTATGTGAATGGGAATACCTGCCGCCTTAACGGGAAAGATGGAGTCTGCGTGAAGAACACCTGCACCCATATAGGAAAGCTCTCTGAGCTCCTTGTATGTGATGACTGAAATATACTTGGGATTGTCAACGATTCTGGGGTCGGCAATCATAAAGCCGGATACGTCAGTCCAGTTTTCGTATTCATCGGCGTGTGCAGCACGTGCAACAATTGCGCCTGTGATGTCGGAGCCGCCTCTCGAGAAGGTTTTGATGGTGTCATTGGGCATCTTGCCGTAGAAGCCAGGGATTACCGCATAGTCGCACTTCTCAAGTCTTTCGCTCATTACATCGTTTGTCTTTTCGGAATCAAATGTGCCGTCGTTCTTGAAGAAGATAACGTCGGCTGCATCAATAAATTCGAAGCCGAGGTATTTTGCAAGGATAATACCGTTGAGGTATTCACCGCGGCTTGCCGCATAGTCACGGCCTGCTCTGCCGATAAAAGAAAGGCGCAGAAGCTCGAATTCGTGCTCGAGGGAAAGATCGAGACCGAGACCTTCAATAATGAGATTATATCTTTCTTTTATCTGTTCAAAGGCAGCTGATTCCTTACCCTTTGAAAATTCATCGTAGCACTGATAGAGAAGGTCTGTGACCTTTGTATCCTCTTTAAAGCGCTTTCCGGGTGCAGAGGGGACAACGTATTTTCTGTCGCGGTCAGCGAGAACTATATCTGCAACCTTTCTGAACTGTTCGGCACTGGCAAGACTGCTGCCGCCGAATTTTGTAACCTTGATGCTCATAACGCGAACCATCCTTTATATAGATATTACTTTAAAACATAGAGATAAACCGCAAAGAAGTGGGTAATGCTGCCTGCAAGCACAAAGAGGTGCCATACAGAGTGCATATACTTGAATTTCTTCAATGTGTAGAAGATAATGCCGACGGTGTAGCAAATACCACCGATAAGAAGGAAGATAAGTCCGCCTTTGGGAAGTGCGGAAATAACACTTTTGCCGCCGAGAACAACCGCCCAGCCCATCACAATATAACTTATAATCGAGAATACCTTGAATTTTTCAATGCTTATGGCATTGAGAACAATACCAAGTACAGCAATTCCCCATACAATTCCGAAAAGAACCCACCCTGTTGCGCCTTTGAGTGCAACCAGCGTTATGGGGGTATAGGTTCCTGCAATAAGCAGATAAATCGAGGTGTGGTCAAATACACGGAAAACGCTTCTTGCTGTTTTGTTGGTAATTGCGTGGTAAAGGGTTGACATACAGTAGAGGATTACAAGGGTAGAGCCGTAGATTGAAGCACCCACAACACCCGCCGCGCCGACTTTTTCAATGTTTATTGCTGCTCTCACTATGCAAAGCACAAGTGCTGCAACAGAAAGGCAGGCGCCGATTCCGTGGCTTATGGAGTTCATAAGCTCTTCGCCGAGAGTGTATTTCGGTAAAGCTTTTTTTGCTGTCATTTTTTTACCTCCGTATGCATTTTATTATATGATTCTGCACGGCTTTCAGTCAAAAAGCCATAATAACCATTTTATACCTTAATATTATAGCCGCGCATAATGTGTATGTCAATGTTTTTTGTCGATTGTTTACAAAATATATGCCTCTTATTTGCTGAAATACTAAAAATGTTAAGAAATTATAAAAAAGCTATTGACAAATAGCTCTATAAATGTTATAACATAAATGTAAACAAAAAATGATTATTTTTTTGAAAAAATGTTTTAACTTTGTAAAGGAATGATTTCTAAATGAAAAAGAAATTTTCTGCCGAATTAAAGATAATGATAGCCGCAACGGTGATAATGCTTGCGCTTTTCACGGCCGTTGTTGCTGTGCAAATTTTTAAAAATAATAGCCAAAATGTGACTTTTGTTTACAATTCTGCGCGTACGGAAGTGACCGATGAAGTTAATATTTCCGACATTTTCCCATTGCTGTAAAGCGTTGTATGCATATTAATTGAGCCTGCGTTGTCACATCAAAACGCAGGCTTCTTTTTGTTATTTTCTGAAGTCTTCTCGTAAAAAAGGCTCTTGTTTTTGCTCCGAGGTAATGAGAGAATACTTCCAGGGGCGTCTGTAGGCGTTGCCGTGAACCTCATTTTGTCTGTAGTAACGCAAGGCTTCCATATCAAAGTCGGCAATATATATTCCTTCTTTTCCGTCAGCCTCAAGAAGGCAGGTGTCACAGGAGCCCTCTACATCATCTCTGTAGGCAATTCCGTCAAAGGCTGAGGAATGACCGTTGCAGTCGGGCTTTCCTTCGGGATAGTTGCAGGTGGCAATTCCCAGCATATTTTCATATGCTCTTGCACGTAATTGTGACAGCCTGTTTATTTCCATAGGGCAGGCGTTGGGGACAAGTATAATTTCCGCACCCTTCAGCATAAGAATTCTTGCACTTTCGGGAAATTCCCTGTCGTAGCAAATCATACTGCCCACTTTAACTGTATCTTTACCCGTATCGAGCTCGCATACATAAAAGTCATCACCTTGGGAAAGACGTGCTTCATCGCCGAAATCGCAGGTATGTACCTTGGAATAGTGAAGTATCTCTTTTCCTTGCCTGTCGAAAATCACAAGCGAATTTTTCGGAAGTGAGTCGGACTTTTCAAGGAATGTGATTCCTATAGCCATTTCAAGCTCTTTTGCGAGAAATCCGAAGCTCCTGACAAATTCGCTGTCAACGTCAATAGCATCTGACAAAAGCTTGTCCATATCCTCACTTATTACATAGCCTGTGTTCCAGATTTCGGGGAAAAGTGCAATGTCTGCATCCATTTTCTTTGCTTTTTTGCAATACTCTATGGCTTTTGACAAATTTCCCCCCTGAGTATCAGAGGGGCGAATCTGTAAAAGTGCAACCTTAAAGCTTTTCATATTTATCTTTCTTCGAATTCAAGCACGTATCTGTTCTTGAATACTTTTGTGTTTTCAGAGCTTTCTGCAACAACCGCATAGTCCAGCTTGTTATTTTCGTTCATTACGGGACTGAGCTCTTGGCGGATGTCCTTGTCACTTGTGAGAGTCATAATGTAGTTCTGTGTAAGAAGCTGCATTATATTCTTGTCGGAATACTTGAATTTCTTGAATTCCGCCGCAAATCCCTTTATCATTCCGGGGAAGAGCACATCGTTTTTCTTGAAGAAAAGACGGGATTTGAAGGGAAGCTCTGTTTCACTCACGGCTTCGTCATCAATTATAATCTTGTTTTCGGAAACCTCAATGCTTCTTGTCCATTCAAAGTTTCTGCTGTCGGCATACTCTACAAGGGTCTTAATCTTAATCCTGCCGTTTTCAAGGTCAACGCTTTCAATTTTTGGAGTAACCTTGTGCTGCCAGATATCGATGAAATCGTCGCAGTATACGACGTTGTGACACTTGGGCATATGAAGTGTCAGATACATTTCATTTCTGTCGTAGTTGCAGACACCTGTATCAACCAGGATGGGGTCACCCTTGTAGAAGCAGAGAATCTGGGGTGCACCGACGTGATGATGAGGACCCGGGAAGGATGCCGCATCTGCATAGAATGTCATATCACCCTTGCGGAGGATTGCGATGTGGCTGTCTTTATAGTAAACCTCCTTTTGCTTTCTTTCAAAGTCGAGGTCAATAAGACGGGAAGCAAAGTCAATATCCTGCATAACGTCAAGAGCATAGGAGTCTGAGAGCTGGAGTGTTTTGCCCTGCGGTGTCATACACTGATAAAGCCATTCGTATTGCTTCTTTACGCTTTCTCTGAGTCCCTTGATTTCGGGATAACCGTTCTTTTCAATAACAAGAAGCGCTTCAAGATAGAGTCTTGCAATAAAGTGGCTGTAGCTGGGGCTGTCCTCATCGCTGCCGCCGTCGTCGTAGATTGCGTTTCTCAGATTCATTTCGATTGTGTCAAGACCGATTTTTGTAAGTTCTTCAATGTTTTCAAATTCGGGAAACATTGAAACTGCGATAAGAAGCACAACACCAATCTGAAGAACGTGGTTCTGTGCGTGATTTCTCTTAAGTCTGTCGATTGCTTCCTCGTAAAGATGATTCATATGAAGCTTCATAAAGTCATAGAGATACTTCCATTCCTCCTTTGTAAAGGGGGCATCCTCGAGCATAAACATACCGTGAAGAAGCGACATTGTACGCCAGGCAACCTGCATATCACGCCAGGTCATATCTGTAAAGAAGTAGGGGATTTTTTCGTCAAATTCCTGATAGGGATGTGCCTTGTCCCATTCCTTAACTATAGTAAGCCAGGCATCTGCATATTTCCTGTCGCCTGTCTGAAGGAATTTGTGGGCAAGGGGAATGGTGAAGTAAAGTCTTTGAGGCCATATCTGCCATTCGTACTTCTTTCTGAAATCTGTGTCCTTAACGTAAGCAAAGGAGCTCTCCCAGTTAAATTCACCCTTGAGCTTGAAAATTTCAAAAAGCTCACCCGAGAGTGTAAGCTCCAAAATATCGTCGCCGTTTGCTGTGCCGAACTTGTCGTTCATAAGATTGAATGCACCGCCGTCAAGGACAAAATAGGGGAATATGGGCTGCTTGATAAGCTCTTCTCTGGGATAAGGATAAAAGCCTACGTTTTCAACACCGAATATCTCCTTGGCAAAGGGCTTTATGTAATCGGAACCTGTCTTTTTCATAGTATAACCTCCGTAATGTGCTTTTCATAAGTTTAACACAACAAATCGCCAATTTCAATATATTTTGAAAAAAGCCGACGGCTTTTTTTCCGTCGGCCTGCTGATGCTTCTTAAAGCTCAACCTTTATGTTTTCGAATAAAGGTGAGAGCGAGGTCTTGTCAATAATAGATACGGAATAGTAGCTTGCCCTTTCCACATTTTCAATACTGATTCTGGGTTCGGCTGCTCCTGTGAAGTTTTCTCTGTAAATTCCGATTATCTGGTTCCTCGAGTTGTATACGCTGAAAACAATTGTATACTGCTCAGTCTTTGAGAATACCTGAAGAGAAGCATTTAAGGTTCCATCTGTGAGGGATGAGCTTGTCACCTTGAATATTTCCTTGTCAGCAACCATACTGAGAAGAACGGGGTATTCATAGCCGGATATATAAGTCCATACGTTTTCAAAGTCAAAGCCGCACTTCTTGGAGAGCTCTTCCTTGTCTAAAATACTGGAAAGAGAAATCTGTGTACCGACTATTTCTCCGGTAGGTTCGGGGTCAACAAAAACTCGTGCATCGGGATAGTAAACATTTTTAACCGAGCAGAAGTTGTTCTTTTCGCCTACGACAGGACCGACAGGTGTGCGGTATCCGGTTGAAATTGCATTTATGCGTGCAACGGCGAAGGAGTTTTCTATCATAACATCTTCATCACTTGCCGAAAGCTCTGCATTTTCATCATCGGACTTAGCCTCGATGAAGTTACCGAAGGAGAAGAGATATCCGACAAGACCGCCTACATATGAGGAATTGTAGGATTCTGATGAAAGGGAACCTACGTAATAGCAGCGTGACATAAGAGAGTTGCCGAGTGAAGCAATGTTAAAACGTCCTGCAATACCGCCGACATAGCTGTAGCCTGTTGTGTTGACGGAGGTTATGTCTGTGGTTGCAAAGCAATCGTGAATATAAAGCTTACCCTGGGCGTAAGAAACTCCGTAACCCACAATATTACCTGCATATATATAGTTCTTTGCAAAATTTGCATTAATATTGAAGGTGGCATTGGATACACGGATTCCTAAAATTTCACTTATGCCGCCTCTTGAGTCGGCACGTCCTGCAAGAGCACCTATGTATGCGGCATAGTATTCAACGCCGTTGGAGTTTACTTCCGGTGAATATTTGCTCTTGTCAAGCGTGATGTTAAGGTCAATTGTAAAGTCGGCAAGTGCAAGATTTTTGATTGTGCCATTGTAAACATAACCGAAAAGACCTGCAAACTGATTGTTGGTAACTATGTAGTTGCTGACCGTAAAGCCGTTTCCGTCGAAATGTGCACTGAAGGGTGCGTTGAAGGAGTTACCGATAGGCAACCAGTAGTTACCGCCGAGATTGATGTTGGCATCAAGTGCAAAATATGCATTCTTGTAATCTTCCTGCTGTTCGTTGATAACCTTTGCGAAAAGTGCAAATTCATCACTCGTCTTGATAAGGTAGGGAAGTGCTTCCGTGCCGAAGCCCGAGGAGAATTCCTCCGCGACACCGCCTGTCCAGGCAGATTTATCAATTTCGTTGTATACCGCATAGAAGGTTTTGTTGCCTTCTACGGAATATTCACTAAAGTCGAATGCAGAACCGTTTACTGTTTCCGACCAATGGAGGAATACATAATAGAACTGCTCTGTATCGGCTTTTTCGGGAGCTGTCAAGGGAAGCGAAGCCCTGCTGCCGTAGTTGAGAGTAGAAGTGCTGTATGTGATACCCTCGTTTATAAATGTGAGCTTGTACTGTCTGGGCGAGCTCTTGAATACTGCATAAAGAGTTGTGTTTTCGCTGAGCGTGTCACCGCCGAAATTGAAGATGCTTCCGTCTTCGGAAAGAGACCAGTAATTGAACTTGAAGCTTTCTGCAACCGTGCTTTCCTTTGCGGGCTCCATTTCGGGCTCGGGAACTCTGCCGTCTGTACCGAAGGCAGCCGTTGCAAATATGGCACCGTCAGAAACAAAGTTTACATAGCCTATCTTCTTTATGAGAGAGGGATAGAAATACTCTGCCTCGGGATTCATTTCCCAGATAAGCGAGAAATCAAAGCCTGTGTATTTGTCAAGGAGCTTGGAATCGGATTCGGAGAGACATATGATTTCGGGATACTCTATAATGTCAGAGCCTTCAACCGCCTGAGACTCAAATCTGAAGCAGTTTTCAAAAACACCTGCCTGTGAGTAGCCTGTGAAGCCGCCGACATAAGAGAAGTCCTCGGGATTTCCGTAGGCGTTGGTTGTGGGTACCCAGTAGGAAAGGTCGATTACATCACCGTTGCCGAAGCATCTCTTGATTGTTTTTCCGAAGTCTTTCTCGTAGTTGGGGAAGTAAATCTGACCCGCAAAACCGCCTGCCGTGGGGTCAAAGCCGTCACCTCCGCCTGCTTGGAGAAAGTTACCGCTTGTGTCTGAGGAGGAATAGCAGTCGTTGATAAAGAGATTTGCTGTTGCGTAAATCTGACCTGCAAAACCGCCTGTGGTGTAGGGGTGGAAATTTGAAATCGCAGTTACGGTACCCTGTGAGGAACAGGAGTTGATTGTGAGTCGTCCGCCGTCACTGTTATCGTCAACGAAGGTCTTTACGTGACCGAAGGCGCCGCCTGTCATAGTCTGGGTTGTCTGGGAGTACTCAGAGCTTGCTGATACGTTTCCGCTTGCACTGCTGTTTACAATAGTAAGTATTGAGCCGTTTTCTGAACTGAGGAAGCCCGAAAGACCGCCGGCTACAACAACGTGTTTTTCATATTTATTTAAAAGTGTATTGAAATAATTTGTTTTTGCAGAGGAGGAAATGTCGATGTCGCATTCAGTATCTATAAATGCAAGGAAAACATTTGAAGGCTCGTTGCTTGAATCAGAGTCGTCAATTTTACCTGCGATTACGGTACCTGCAATAGCACCGGCGTATATTGTGCCTTCACTTTTTGCCTTGATTGAAGAACCCGTTACATTACAGTTGGTAATGGTTGCCGTGGTTCCGGAAGCTACCGTCAGAACACGTCCTGCAATAATACCGACATAAATTTTTTGAGTACTTAAGGATTCAAAGTCTATAACGGCGTTGTCAATGTTGAGGTTCTTGATGGTACCTGCACACATATGACCGAAAAATCCTATGTATGCGTCATCCTCTTCCACATCTGTGATTTTGAAATTGGATATGGTATAACCGTTACCGTCAAAAACACCGCTGAAAGACCTGCTGAAATCATTTGTTGCAGCAAGGTGACCGACAGGGGTCCATTCCTCACCGCCGAGATCTATGTTATCCGTAAGTCTGTAATGAGCGCTTGTGCTGATACCCGAGTTTATATTGTTGGCGAAAAGCATCAGGTTTTCGACACTTCCGATAAGGTATGGGGATTCTTCCGTACCTTCACCCTCAAGATCGGCAAAAAGGGATGCTCCTTCCCAGATTTCAGGCTGTCCGTACTTGGAATTTGTCTCGAAAGAGGAGTCTGCAACCGTAACGAGTGCGGGACCTCCGGACATAAGAGCAGAGCCTTCTTCGGATAAGACCGGTCTTTTTTCGGCTTCGGGAACAGGAACATATTCCGAGATTGATTCGGTTGCTCCCGCAATTGCAGGTGCTGCAATTGCACCTGTTGCAAGCGCCGAAGCAATGAGTGAAACCGATAAAATAATGCTTAGTAATTTCTTCTTCATCGTTTGTAAGTGAACCCCGAAAGGGTACACTTCCTCCTTTACACAGATATACACATACATTCTATCATAAAGATGGGGGTTTGTCAATTGTGCTTGAAAATGTTTATTTTTTCTTTACAACCTTGGCGAATGATGCCAAAAATGCATACAAAAAGTAAAATTAGTTGGAAAAAATCAAAAAAAGTAGTGCATTTACGGAAAATGTATGATATAATACAAAAGTATGTAATAGGATGGTTTTATATCTGTGTAATTATTATGACAATAACTATGAAAAAGGAATGAAACGAATGAAAAAGCTGATGATCGGCAACGAAGCTGTTGCCAGAGGTCTGTATGAAGCAGACTGTAAGTTTATTTCAAGCTACCCCGGTACTCCTTCAACAGAAATTACCGAGTTTGCTGCGGAATATGACGAGCTCTATGCTGAATGGGCACCCAATGAAAAGGTTGCTATGGAGGGTGCACTCGGAGCATCCATTTCCGGCGCACGTTCCTTCTGTGCAATGAAGCACGTAGGTCTCAATGTTGCGGGCGACCCCCTCTTTATCGGTGCATATGTCGGTGCCGAGGGAGGTATGGTGATTGCCGTTGCCGACGACCCCGGAATGCATTCCTCCCAGAATGAGCAGGACTCACGCCACTATGCTATGGCGGCAAAGCTTCCTATGCTTGAGCCCTCCGATTCTACCGACTGTCTTGTATTCACAAGAGAAGCTTTTGCACTCTCCGAAAAGTTCGATACACCCTTTATTATCAGAACGAGCACAAGAGTTGCTCACTCCCAGAGTATTGTTGAACTGGGTGAAAGGTGTGAGAGCACAATCAAGCCCTACGAAAAGAACATAGCAAAGCACGTAATGGCTCCTGCAAATGCAATAAAGCGTCACGTTGTTGTAGAACAGCGCCTTTCCGATATTGCTGAATGGGCAAATACTTGCTCCTTCAACAGAGCAGAATACAACGATACAAAAATCGGTATTATCTGTGCAGGCTCCACATACGTTTATTCAAGAGAGGTTTTCGGCGAAAACGCTTCCTACTTAAAGCTTGGTCTTGTAAATCCTCTTCCCGAAAAGCTTATAAAGGAATTCGCTTCCAAGGTTGACAGGGTAATCGTTGTTGAAGAGCTTGACCCCGTAATCGAAACCCGGGTAAAGGCTATGGGCATTGAGTGCGACGGCAAGAACAAGCTTCCTATCTTAGGAGAATTCTCACAGGAAGTTGTAAAGAAGTGCTTACTCGGCGAAGAAAACGACTTTAATAAAATCCAAGACGAAATTCCCGGACGTCCTCCCGTGCTTTGCCCCGGCTGTCCTCACAGAGGTCTCTTCTTTGTACTTAAGAAGCTCGGCGTAACAGTCAGCGGTGATATCGGATGTTATACCCTAGGTTCTGCACCGCCTCTTTCCTCTGTTGATACAACCCTCTGTATGGGCGCATCTATTGCAGGTCTTCACGGTATGAATAAGTGCGGCGGTATTGATCCCAAGAAGTCTGTTGCGGTTATCGGTGACTCCACCTTCTGCCACAGCGGTCTTACAGGCATTATGAATATGGTTTACAACAAGGCACATTCAACCGTTATTATCTGTGATAACAGCATAACCGGTATGACAGGTCACCAGCAGAATCCTGCAACGGGTATGACGCTTCAGAATGAGCCTACACATAAGATGTGCATTGAAGGCGTTGTGGAAGCACTGGGTGTCAAGGATATCAAGATTGTTGACCCCAACGAAATCAGGGAGCTTGAAAACGCTATCAAGGATTCTCTTACAAAGGATGAAGTATCCGTTATCATAACACGCAGACCCTGCGTACTTCTTAAGTCCGTTAAAAAGGATACATATTATACTGTAAACAACGATAAGTGCCGCGGCTGTAAGGCTTGTATGAAGATCGGCTGTCCTGCCATAAGCTTCAAGGACGGAAAAGCCGTTATTGATACAACACTTTGTACCGGCTGTGACCTTTGTACAAGAATGTGTGCCTTCGGTGCCATAGAAGAAAATAAGAGATAAGGAGGGGAAAGAGATGAGTAAGACAACAAATATTATGATTTGCGGTGTTGGCGGACAGGGAAGCCTTCTTGCCAGCCGAATTTTGGGTAACACCTTCATATCTCAGGGTTATGATGTTAAGGTTTCGGAGGTTCACGGTATGAGCCAGAGAGGCGGCTCTGTTGTTACATACGTAAAGTACGGCGACAGAGTAGATTCTCCCGTTATCTGCAAGGGTGAAGCTGACTTTCTTCTTTCCTTTGAGCTTTGCGAGGCGGCGCGCTGGCTTCCTTACCTTAAAAAGGACGGTATCGTTGTAACAAGCACACAAGAGATTATGCCTATGCCCGTTATTATCGGTGCGGCAGAATATCCCGAAAACATCGAGGATAAAATCCGTGCGGCAGGTACAAAGCTTATGAGTGCGGATGCCCTAAGTCTTGCCGAAGAATGCGGTACATCAAAGGCTGCAAACGTAGTACTTATCGGTATGTTCGCAAAGCACTCCGACATTCCTAAGGAAGAATACATCAAGGCTATCAAGATGAGCGTTCCCGAAAAGTTCCTTGAACTTAACCTCAAGGCTTTCGAAAAGGGTTATGCTTTGGATTAGTCTGTAAAATAATAAACTAAGAGAAAAGGACACAGCCGTCGGCTGTGTCCTTTAACATTTATCCATTTCATCCTCGATTGTTTTTATCAGAATACTCGGTTTGACCTCCATTGCATCGCAAATTTTGAAAAAAGTTTCGAGTGTCGGTTTTCTTACGCCTCTTTCTATTGCACTTAAATGCGTTCTGCCAATGTCTGCAAGACC
This sequence comes from uncultured Oscillospiraceae bacterium, assembly GCA_964614955.1. Taxonomy (GTDB): domain Bacteria; phylum Bacillota; class Clostridia; order Oscillospirales; family CAG-382; genus UMGS1387. Next base: position 12,937 of record CAZTNR010000050.1, read on the forward strand.
GCTGACAACCTCCTGTGACAGCTTCTTGCTTTCTCTGTATTGCTGTATTACTTTTCCTACCAAAACAGAATCAAGCATAATTTGTACTCCTTTGCATACTTTATGCTTTTATTCTAAGGGGTATACATGTAATCGTTGAATACATATGTTGACAAATGAACACAAATGTGTTATAATTTGCTGAATTCAGAATTAAGGAGCGATTTGGAAATGAAAAAGATCTTAATGGTATTTTTAATGTTTTTAATTGTTTTATCTGTTGGTACTTTTGCTGCTGAATCAACAATTATGGTAAAAGTTGGGGGAGAAATTCTTGAAACCGACACTCCTGCGACAATTATTCAAGGCAGGACTATGTTACCTGTTAGGGCTTTATTTGAAAGATTGGGAGCAACGGTTGAATATGATACTGTTACGAAGACCGTTACTGCAAAAAATGATGAAAGAATAGTGTCTCTTTCTATTGGTAGTGACATTATGTATGTAGATGGAGAAAAAAGAAAAATCGATGTTCCTGCTACAATTGTAAACAACCGTACACTTATACCGCTTAGAGCCTGTGCAGAGGCATTTGATTTGGAAGTGGAATGGAATGGCAAAACAAGAACTGCAAGTGTTTTGATTGAAGATTATTATTTGGTGAAGCATTTTTGGAATGATGAACTATATGAGGAATATGATGAAAAAGGCAATTTGCTCTATACGACCGTAGAAGAAAAGGGACTTGAATGGCAGCGCTTTGAATATGATGAAAACAACAATAAAGTGCTTTTTGAGAGCAATGTGGGTATTACAAAGTATAAATATGACGAGACAGGCAATCTCGTGTATTGGGAAAATGACAGTGGTTATTGGGGAAAATATGAGTACGATGATCTGGGACGAGAAACAAAATATGACAGCAATGCTGAATGGTATAATAAAAGCTATGACAGTAACGGAAATTTGATTTTTGAAGAACGAGGATATCATGGAGATGATAAATATAATTCTTGGGCAAAATACATTTATGACCAAAATAATAACCTTATTAAAATAGAATCAAATAATGGAAATGTAACTGAATATACATATGACGATATGAGCCGTCTTACTTATGAATCATACAGTGACAATGATTCCAAAAATGTCAAATACACATATGATGGTTATGGAAATATCACAAGAAAAGAGAAAAAGCATTATTGGGAAGAATTCACCTATGATATTCAGGGAAGACTGATACATTGGATTGATTCAAAAGATGAGCAAAACATCTATGAATACGATGACAAGGGAAATTTAATATATAAACAGGTTGGCGATGAAGTGACAAGCAATGATTATGACGAAGACGGCAACCTAATTTATACCGAAACAATTTATACTTATTCCAGCTTTTGGTTCAAGTTTGAGTATGATGAAAATGGAAATAAGATAAAACAAGAAAATGATGATGGCGTTATAACAACGTACGAATATGACGCAAATCAAAATCTTATAAAACAGGAAAGAAGTGACGGACGCTGGACAAAATATGTATATGACACTAATGGGAAATTAGTGTTTAGTGAAGATTCCTTTGGTTTGGAACAAAGATATGAATATGTTTTGACAAAACGATAAAATGACTCATACCTTTACCATTGAAGAAAAGGACACGGCCGTCGGCTGTGTCCTTAAATTATTCCGCAAATTTCTCAATATTCTCAAGAAAATAGCTCTTGTTTGAAAAAATACAGTTGTCCCGGATTTCATCACCGTTGTATGCCGCTGTAAGTCTGTTTTCTTCAATCCTTGTTACTTCAAACGGAATCGGGTAAACAATAAAAATGTGTTTTCTTCCGTCGTCTGTATTTCCGAGCTTTTTCAGCTTGTTGTTGCGAAGCGTGAAAATGTTGCTGACATATCCTGCTTTTGAATAGCCTTTTCCGTTTCTTATATTTACGTGTGACTGCATTCTTGCAACAATCACTTCGAGCCGTTTGTCGTCGGTAAAACTGTAATGCACACGGCGAAAAAACGGAGAAAAGATATGTACTACGGCATTTCCAACCTCAAAATCGGCACTTCCGTCACAAACAAATACGGATTTGAACAGATTTTTGCACTTTCTGAATCCCAATCCGTTATGCTTGCAAGCTTTTTTTACGGAAGAAATAAGTATAGCTCTCTTTATGAGTAAAACACTGTATTTCAATATGATAATAGCCGCAATAATGGCAAGTATGAGCTTCCACATAAATATCACTTCTCGCTTCATTATATCGTATGTGTAATATGGTGTCAATCAACTGCCGGTTTATACAAAAATCCCTTGTGTCGTTGTTTGACACAAGGGATGACCAATCGAGCATTTAAATGTTGTTTATTGCTGTCATATAGTGGTGTAGCACTGAGTTTGACCGCTTGAATATATGGCGGTCAAACGGTGTTCTTTAAGCGACACCGATAATTTCGGTTTTATCCGAGATGTACCGTGAGTTGCCAGCGGGTGCTACCCGCGCATTAATTTCACCATAACTGCCTTCTGAGCGTGGAGTCTGTTTTCTGCCTCGTCGAAGATTTCGTCTGCGTGTGCTTCAAATACTTCGTCTGTGATTTCTTCGCCCCTGTGTGCAGGTAAGCAGTGCTGAACCATAGCATCCTTGTTTGCAACAGCCATAACATCGGAATTTATCTGATAGTCCTTGAAGATTCTCTTTCTTTCTTCAATTTCAGCCTCCATACCCATACTGGACCATACGTCTGTAAAGAGTGCATCACAGTCACGTGCCGCTTCCATTACACTTTCTGTAAGAGTGAACTTTGAGCCGTACTGCTCTGCGTACTTAAGAACAGTGGGGTCGGGCTCATATCCTTTAGGAGTTGCAACCGCAACATCCATACCAGCCATAAGTCCGCCTACAACAAGGGAGTTTGCCATATTGTTTGCACCGTCGCCGATGAAGCACATCTTTCTGCCGTCAAAGCCGCCCTTGTGCTCCTTGATTGTAAGAAGGTCAGCGAGAATCTGACAGGGATGAGCGTAGTCGGTAAGAGCGTTGATTACGGGAATTGAAGAATACTGCGCAAGCTCTTCAACGATTTCCTGACCGAAGGTTCTTATCATAATACCGTCAAGATAACGGGAAAGAACTCTCGCTGTGTCCTTGATTGGTTCTCCTCTGCCGAGTTGTGTTTCCTTTGAGGAAAGGAACAGACCCGTACCGCCGAGCTGGTAAATACCTGTTTCAAAGGATACTCTTGTACGTGTTGATGACTTTTCAAAAATCATACCGAGAGTTTTGCCTTCAAGTATCTTGTGGGGAATGCCTCTGTGCTGCTTGTCCTTTAAATCTGCAGCAAGGTCGAGAATTTCAAAAAGCTCGTCCTTGTTTAAATCCTGCATCTTGAGAAAATCTTTTTTCATTGTAGTTGCTCCTTAATAAAATGTTACGGGTCGATGTGGGCATCGACCCCTACGATTCATGTCGTTAAAATAATTCCGAAAGAATTGCTACGCCCTTGTCAATTTCTTCATAGGAAATAACAAGCGGAGGAAGAAGACGTACAACATCTTTTCCTGCGGTGAGGACAATGAGACCTGCATCTAACGCCTTTGTGGAAATCTCGCCGGGAACTAAACTTGTCTTTATTCCCACCATAAGTCCCATACCTCTTACCTCAAGGATTGTTTCCTTGTTAAGACCGCGAAGCTTTTCTCTTAAGTATTCGCCCTTTGCTCCAACTTCGTCGAGGAAGGCTTTGTCAGATACCTTTTCAAGTACGTAAAGACCGGCGGCACAGGAAACGGGATTTCCGCCGAAGGTTGAGCCGTGCTGTCCTTTTGTGAGTACAGACGAACACTTTTCACTTGCAACAAATGCA
>CAZTNR010000051.1:0-16239 GCA_964614955.1 uncultured Oscillospiraceae bacterium
TTCGGGATTGAATTTTCCGCAAAGTCTGAGAGCAATGTCCACAAGCTTCTTTGCTTCTTTTTCATCATTTTCGAGAAGCGCCTTCAGAGCCTTGGCTTCAAGCACAATGCAGATATGAGAATTGTATACACCCGTTTCGATTATTTCATCATACTTTGCTAAGTCTTCACTGCAAAGTCCCTGCCAAAGAGCATATTCCTTTGCATATTCAGGATTTTTCATTTTTGCCTTTATTCTGTCAAAATCGCCTTTTCTGAGAGCTACTCTCGGATGCTCGGACGGTGGGGTAATCCTCGGGGGATTGAAGGGGGATTCAATTGTTATCATATTCTTCACCTCTTATTTTTCTATGATATATTTGACTTCAAATCTATGTGTTTTGAGCTTTTCGGTTTTATAGTATATGTGATACTGCAAAGGTGTTTCAACGTGAAATTCCTCGGGCTGACCGTCGTTCACATCAACATCGAACTTGTCTGAAATTTCCGAAAGTAAAAGCCTCTCATCCGGAATAATATCCATTTTTACGCCTATTCTTTCCACCTTTACCTTGTTTCCGTCGGCAAACGGCCGTGACAACGTGTGCAGACAGTAGGTGATTTCAACTTCCTTATCTGCTTCAATTTCATCCTTGACGGTAAGACAACCGTCTTTAAGATGCAGAGTTCTCTGCCATTTAGTAATGTCGGGATAACAAGTGCTCATATCAAGGACTGCCGTTTTGTTTTTCTCATCAACACTTACAATCTTACCGACTGCCTCTAATATCGGCACATTCTCCTGACCCATACCGTCTATTAGAATTGTGTTGTGAGCCTTACTTGATTTTGTCCAGTTCATATGGTGACTCGTTCCATATCCGATACCGTAATACCCCGAAGGAGAAATAAGAGAAACGCCTCCAGAGAACAGGGCAAATGACCCTTGATCCTTGTGCCTGTGGCTGTTGTGAGAAAATCGTGAAGCACGAGCCATAACGCAAATATCGTCTTCTGACTTCATATCCGTATGCATCGCAATAAACCCGCCGTCGGGGAAAACAGCAACGTCACTCGGCTCTTTTGCAAGACTCTTTTCTCCCACTTTAAAGGTCGGCAGGAATAAATCGAGTAAATGCAGATAATATATCTCTTGCTCCGAAAGCCCACGGCATCTCTTTTTTGCAAGCTCGGGACCGAACTTGTCGGCATATACGTTGAACGGATTCTGTGCGAAAAATCCGGGCCATTCCTTTGACAGAGGCTTTTCCCAGTATCCGTCACAGAACGGAAAGTTTTCGTAATCGTAATTGCAGAAATGCAAGAGAAAATTCGTGTATCTGTGATAAAACGGTCTGTTGAAGAGACTTTTGCCCGAATATCTTTCAACAGCGGAAAAGAAAGGAAGAAACCATTTTGTATAGCTTGTGGCATAAAAGACACCTTCAGCCCAAGAGCCGTCGTTGCCGCCGTAGTAGGGGAAGATTCCGCAGTAGATGTCAAGGGCGTAGGACAGCCACCGTTTTAAAACCTCATCCGACGCAACACCCGTACCCTTCAGCACAAGTGCCGCACCTCCGAGATACGCGGGAACACGCCCGGCGTGGGAGTTTGAGGGATTCTGCTCGTAATTTATATTTTCAAGCTTGTTTTCACATTGACTTGCATAAACGGAAATTACAGTTGCAACATATGTTCTGAGTCTTTCCGAAAGCAGGGGATAGAGCATATCGAAAGCAGGCGGCAGACATCTTATGTTGCTTATGCCCGTTTCATCGTCCCACCACCCGTCAACAGAGCAGGGACCGTATGGATTAAAGTCGCATATTTTTAAAAGAAGCTCGACTGCCTTTTGACCTGCCTTTTCGTCACCTGTAAGGGCATATAAAAGCGAACAGGCAATAAGGTCTCTGTCGCAGTAAAGCCTGTGCTCCGAAAAATAGAGCTTGAACTCGTAGGAATAAGGTCTGTGATGATATGTGGGCATTTCGGGAAGAGGGCGTGAAAGTGCAATTTCCACATTTCGCTTTATTGCTTCAAGCTCATTTTTTCTTTGTGACAAAAGCACGGGAATGTCATTTTTGGAAAAGATGTATGACGGTCTTTCCGCAGGATACGCATCAAACACCTCGTCAGCCGTCGGTCTTTCAAAATGAAGCGCGTCCTTAGATACGGTAAAGCTCATTTTTTCACGCAAAAGTCCCGTGTCGCTTTCTACTGTCCAAAAGTATTCTTTGTCAGAAAGAAGCTTTGAGAGATTTGCATAGGAATGTTCCGTTTCAATCCTTTCGAATACTTCGTCACCGTCATAAACCGTCAGAATATATTTTTTTGCATCATCAACGGGTATCCATATAAAGGTGGGAGGATTTTCAAAAATTGTTTCACCCTCAGACGGAAACTGAAAATTCTGAGAAAAGCTCTGCCTTTCAGTCGGGAACTTATTCTCCATAAATGTACTCACCCGTTTCCTTGTCAATTCTGCCTATCTTTTTTGCAGGAACACCTGCCATAATAGCATAATCTTCGGTGTCCTTTGTGACAACGGCACCTGCACATATAAGATTGCATTTTCCAACCTTTACGCCTGCAGATACTACCACATTTGCACACAGCCAGCTGCCTTCTCCGATTACAATGCTGTTGTCGTAGTCGCCTTCTGTTCTGTCGCTGAACCAGCCCTTTTCTGCATTGAATTTGTGATTGCCTGCAGGAAGTGAGCAGTTAGGACCTATCAGCACGTGGTCGCCAATTATAACCTTTCCGCTGATATAAGTATAAAGGCTTATTCTTACGCCTATGCCGAAGACTTGTTCGGGATGCCTGTGAATGATAACACCGGGAGCGATTGATAAGCCTTCAATGTCGTATCCAAGTGCCCTTGCTCTTGCAAAACCGTATGCAGCATCGTCTGTTTCGTGCATAAATTTGCTTAGCTTTTCAAATTCTTCACTTGTAAAATCGTCGCCAATTAAATCTTTGTACTCAGCCATTGTGTTCATCACTCACTTTCTCCTTATATTTTACAGCAAATTACGGGACTTTTCAATACTAACTTTCGCTCTTATAATATGATTTTTCGCTCTTTGGGGAAGGTGAACCTTTTCGATAGAAAAAATCCCTTGCTCCGTTTTTATGTGCAAGGGAATAAAATATGATATTGTTTTGAGTTTGACCGCTTGCATTTATGGCGGTCAAACGGAACTGTTGTGCGAGACCGATAACTTGCTAATTGCCAATGTTGTCGCGAAATTGCCGGCGGAGGCTCTCCGCTAGAATTCTGCGTTGCCTACTGTTCTGGGGAAGGGAAGTACGTCTCTGATGTTGGAAACGCCTGTTACGTACATAAGAATTCTTTCAAAACCGAGACCGTAGCCTGCGTGCTTTGTGCCGCCGAACTTTCTGAGGTTGAGATACCACCAGTAGTCTTCCTCGGAAAGGTTTAATTCCTTCATTCTTGACAGAAGCACGTCAAGTCTTTCTTCTCTCTGGCTGCCGCCTATAATTTCACCGACACCGGGAACAAGAAGGTCCATAGCGGCAACGGTCTTGCCGTCGTCGTTGAGTCTCATATAGAAGGCCTTTATATCCATGGGAAAGACAATCACAAAGATAGGCCTCTTGTATACAACCTCAGTAAGATATCTTTCGTGCTCTGTCTGAAGGTCGCAGCCCCACTCTACGGGATACTTGAATTCAACGTCTTTTGCTTCGAGGAGAAGCTCAACAGCCTTTGTGTAGGGAACTTTTTCGTATTCGCTTGCAACAAGTGCCTCAAGTCTTTCAATAAGACCCTTTTCAACAAAGTTGTTGAAGAATTCAAGCTCCATTCTGCACTTGTCGAGTACGTGGTTTACAATGTACTTTATCATATCCCAAGCTAATTGCATATTGTCGTCAAGATCTGCAAATGCGATTTCGGGCTCAATCATCCAGAACTCGGCAGCGTGTCTTGCTGTGTTGGAGTTTTCAGCACGGAATGTGGGGCCGAATGTGTAGATGTTGCCGAATGCCATTGCATATGTTTCGCCGTTGAGCTGACCTGATACCGTAAGGTTTGCACTCTTGCCGAAGAAATCCTGAGACCAGTCAATGCTTCCGTCTTCGTTCTTGGGAGGATTTTCCATATCAAGAGTCGTTACTCTGAACATTTCACCTGCACCTTCGCAGTCACTTGCTGTGATGAGCGGAGTGTGAACGTATACAAAGCCTCTCTGATTGAAGAACGAGTGGATTGCATATGCAACCTCGCTTCTCACTCTGAATACTGCAGAGAAGAGGTTTGTACGGGGTCTTAAGTATGCCTGTTCACGAAGATATTCAACTGTATGTCTCTTTTTCTGAAGGGGATAGTCGGGGGTAGATGTACCTTCCACTTCAACGCTTGTAGCCTTAATTTCAAAGGGTTGCTTGTTTTCGGGAGTAAGCTCCACTATGCCTTTTACAACGAGTGCCGCACCGACATTCTGCTTTGCAATCTCGTCGTAGTTTTCTATTTTTTCTCTTTCAAATACAACCTGAACGCCCTTGAAACAGCTTCCGTCGTTAAGGTCGATAAAACCGAAAGCCTTGCTGTCTCTGATGCTTCTTGCCCAGCCGCCGAGAACAATTTCCTTGCCGCCGAAGGAGTTCATATCATCGTAAATGTGCTTGATTAACTCTCTTTTCATTTCAATTTTTCCTTTCGTAGAGTAGAAAAACTTATTCCAAAGTATTTTATCACCAATTCGTTTGTTTGTCAAGCAAAGGATGACAATTATTCTGCAACAACAAGAAAACCTTCGTTTGACTTTGCTATGAAGGAATAGATGTTGCCGTTAACCTCATAATTTGCTTTTCCATCTTTGCCGAAAACAGTTATCTTTCTCGGACTTGTAAATGTAATTATCGTTTCTGTGGTATTCGTATCCATATAATCGTCGGCGACAGTAATGAATAAAGCCTTTTCATCACCGTTGACACGTCCTGTCATTTCGCCGATAATCAAGGCTCTGCCGTCCTTTGCTTTTACATCGCAAAAATATCCGTTTGAGAAGGAGTCGGATGTTGTCATACCCGATTTCTGTGATATTTCTTCCGAAAAACCGATAAGATGAGTATTTGTGTTTCTGAATTTCATATACTCGGGGGCAAGATTTTTAATTTCGAAATTTACAACTTTAACCTTGTTGTACTGCTCTGTCTTGTTTCCTTTTTCGTCAAGTACGTTGTGATGCCACCAACCGCCTGTGTAGCAGCCCCAGGAAATATCTTCGGCACCGAAGCTCATAGCGGAGAATGCCTGAAATCTCATTTGATTTACAGTTACAATTTCGGCAGGATTCTGGGAGTTTACCTGAGCTATGTACATAAACCGTCTGCCTGATTCTCTTGCTGCTTTCGAAACCACCCTGTAGTTTTCAAGACAACCGCCGAGATTTTTGGTTGCGTAAACATAATAGTCGTAGCTTATGTAGTCGGCAGGAACATTTTTGCAGTATACGTCGATGTATTCTTCATATGTCTTTGTGCCGAGCTGACTCTTTGTTTCGTCGGCTGTATTTTCTGCAACTGTAGCATAGTTGGGATAGAGATTGAGATAGGGGAAAGAGTTTGGAAAAAGCTTCGCAACCTTGTCAAGAATAATTCCGAAATAGGGGATGTCAAGAGCAGACGGCTCATCGCCTATGCTGATGCCCCATATTGCAGGGTGGTCGATGTATTTTTCTGCGGACTTGTCATATAAATCAAGGGTGTTTGTTTCGCTCAGCTTTCCGGCAATACCGTTGCCGCCCCACCAATTCGGGGTTGCACCTCTTACTATTGCTCCGAGATTGTATTTTGAAAATAAATCGAGGCATTTAAAATCATATCCAAGGTCTATAATCATATCAATGCCACAGTCCTTGATTTCCTTTATGTGTTTTTCTGTTCTCGCATATGGCTGGAGAATGTATGCACCGATGTTAAGCTTTGATTTGTCGTATCTCATCTTTGTTACCTCTTATAATGATGAATAAATTGCATTTCTGAGTCTTGGCTGATAATACCATTCGAGGGGATTGAGCATATGATGTGTATAGGAAACGGCAAGTCTTTCCTTCGGATCTGCGAATACAGATGCACCTGCAGCACCGCCCCAGCCGAATTCACCGATGTTTGAAAGCGAGCCCGAACCAATTGTTTTGTCAAGCATTGTGCGTACACCTAAACCGTACGCATAACCTACCATATTTGCCCACGTACAGTATTTGAACTGCTCCTGAGTAATGTGGGGTGTTCGCATAAGCTCAATCGATGCTTTTGAAATTATTCTTTCACCTGTTGTTCCGTAGCCGTCGTTGCAGAGGGCGTTCATAAGAAGAACGTAATCGTCCATTGTTGTTATAATGCCTGCCCCGCCGCTGTCGTAGTCGTTGCCGTATACAAGGTTGTTGCCCCAGTCGGCTCTTTCCAATACTCCCTGTTCGTTTACTGGAGTTCCCTGAAGCTTTACTATGTCGGTTTCTGTAACCTTGTATATGTACTGCTTTGCCATAACACCGTCAAAATTGTCGGGCGTGTGATAGAAGGTCTTATACATTTCAAGAGGTTCAAATATATTTTTTCTCATATATTCCGAGAACCTCATACCCGAAATGACCTCAACAACCGCCGCAAGAACGTCGTGAGAATAGCTGTACTGGAAGCGTGTACCGGGATTGAAGGAAAGCACTTCGTTCTTTGCAATAGCCTTTACAAATTCGAGTGTCGGCACGTTTCCGTTATACTTTTCGTTCATTTCAGATAGCGTCTTGGGATAACCGTAAAGAAGTCCCGATGTCATAGTAAAAAGATTGAATATAGTTATCGGATTTTTGCAGTCCGTAACATTTCCGTTTTCGTCAAGGCACTTCATATCCCTGAATTCGGGAATAAACTCATAAAGAGGTGTGGACATAAGAAAATAGCCCTTTTCAAATAACTGCATTGCGGCAGTAACCGTTGCAACCTTTGAACAGGAATAAATGTTGAAATGCTCATTTCCTGTCATTTTTACATTTTCTTCCTTGTCAGAATATCCCGCTGCATATTCAAATACTTTCTTGCCGTCTTTGTATATAACACAGACATTTCCGGGCATAAGCCAGTCACAAAGCCTGTCCATAAAATCCTTTACATTTCTGAAATTCATACCGTTGCCTCCAAAAAATAATTTCCATAATTATTATAAAACAAAATGCAGCCCGTGTCAATCAAAAACAACCGTTAGTTTATTGACTTGATAAACAAAGAATGGTATAATTTTTTTGGATGAATAAGGAACTGTTTTCCTTAAGCATCCGTCTAATAAATGAAAATACAAAATCCCGAAAGGAGGAAAACAAATTGAAAAAATATTCTATTCTGTTTCTGACCCTGATTCTGCTTCTCACATCCTGCGGAGTTACCACCGAAAGTACCCGTAGTCCAAATGTTTTTTCGGTTGACAGCCTCCCCGATATCGGTGAGTTTTCGGGAACTTCGGGCGATAAGCGTTTTTTTGACGACCCCGTATACGATTTTGTTCCGAGTGATGAATACGGAACCGTTGTCCCGTATATTGGTACATACCGTATTTTTGAAACCCCGAAGGAAGAAAACTCAGATTGGCACGCAGAGCAGGGCTATGCCACCTACGGCTTCTGCACAACCGATGGAAGAATTGTGATGGATGCCTCGGATAAAAATGCGTATTTAAACTTTAGAGAAACCGATGACGGCTTCGGGTATTACACGCTTACCTGTGAGATAGAGCAAAAGGAAGATGCACCGGATGAATATGTGCCGAATGAAACATACATAATTCCCCTTGACGGCTCGTGGTGCTTAAAGCTTGATAACGGCTCGTGGGTGTCAAGCGCTGGCGGCGGATACATATGTGTATGTGTCTATCCGAATGATGGCTCGGCAGATCCTGTCAAGACGCTTGTGTATAACTATGACGGCGAGCTTGTAAATACCTTTTTCGGCTCAGACAGTGTAGGTACTTACTCCAACGGACTTATTCTTGTATCTAAATGGACAAACGACGGCTACAGTGCAGACTTTGTTGACGAAAACGGCAAAAAGGTTCTTGGCCCCTATAGCGCCGCAAGCGATTTCAATAAATACGGTATTACCGCGGTTGAAGACGAAAACGGAGCTTATCTTGTAAATACAAAAGGCGAACACCTGACAGATTACTATGATAGCTTCTTCAAGGGATTTTCCGGTGATATGTCGCAACACGTTTTTTCTGCAAGACATACGGAAAATAATAAGATTTCCGATATTTATTCCGAAGACGGAACATTTCTCGGTACCGCTGAGGGGTCAACTTATTTTTCCTACCGTTTTCCCGATAACGGCGAAATCCTCTGTTATTTCACTTATTACGACAATAACGACAAGGGCTATCCCATATATAACAGCGAGAGAATGATATGGACGCGCCTCAGTGACGGAAAAGAATTTGCCTGCAAGGAATTTGGTTTGGTTCCCAATAGCTATTCAGGCACAGATAATTGCTTTATTCACATTGATAAAGAAAACAAGAAAGCGTATCTTTTTGATGCAGAGGGTGAAACAATTGCTGTGATTGATGGTGCTTCTGAGGTTATAACCACATCTGAATACGGCGAATATATCGTTTATGTTGAGGGTGAGTACGATTACGGATATGATGAAGAAACTGGAAAGCTTGATCTCGACACCCGTAAAACCCATATATTCGATTCAGAAAAGGGTGAGGATGTTTATACTGCAGACTCGTACAGCTATGCCCGCTTTTTCGGCAAAAACAACAGATTTGCTCTGCTCACGGTTTATGAAGCCGAGGATATGAACGATATTATGGGCGGTACTCCGAAATATACTTTGTTTGATACGCAAAGCGGCAAAGTATTGTTTGAAAACTGTAACCAGATTGTACTTTATGAAATCGGTGATAAAATCTATATCAATGTTTGTACCGATAACAGCTCGGCACTTTATGACGGAGATTTGAAGCTTATAAGAAAGGCGTATTTTGAGTAATATTACAGAAAGGAAAATGACAATGAAAAAGATACTTGTTTTGACAATAGTTCTGACTGTGATTCTTACCTGCCTTAGCGGCTGTGTTCAGCAAGCAGCAGGACCTACATTTACATTTACAGAAGAGAATTACCCCAAAATGGGCGGCTCACTTGCCAATCTTCCCCTCGGTGAAGCAGTAACCGCAACGGTTTTGGGAATCGATAGGGAAAAGGCATCTTCTATGGTAACCTTTGAAGGCTCAACAACCGATAACTACGAATGGCTCGTAGACGGCAGATTCGATATTATCCTTGCATATGAAATGGGTGATGACGCTAAAGCTTACTGCAAGGAAAAGGGCGTTGAGCTTGAAATGACACCTATCGGCACGGATGCGCTTGTATTTATCTGCTCGCTTGAAAACGGTGTTGAAAACCTTACACAGCAGCAGATTGAGGAAATATACAAAGGCAATACCACAAACTGGAAGGATGTCGGAGGCGAAGACCACGATATCATTCCTTACCAGAGAAATAAGGATAGCGGAAGCCAGACACTGTTTGATAAGCTTATTCCTCTTGGCGATGAGCTTATGGAGGCACCGCAGGATATCAGAGTCGGCTCTATGATAGGACTTCTCGAGGCAGTTGCCGATTATGAAAACTCAAAGGACGCTCTCGGCTATACCGTTTACTACTATCTTACAAATATGGAAGCCGATAAACTTACAACAAGTAAGCTTCTCTCGGTTGACGGTATAGCGCCGACAAACGAAAGCATAGGTAAGGGAGAATATCCTTATATCAATGATTTTTACGTAGTTATCCGCAAAGATGCACCCGAAAACAGCCCCGAAAGAATTCTTTATAACTGGATTTGCTCGGAGCAGGGTAAGGAGCTTGCCGAAAGAGAAAATTACGTGGTAAAACAGTAAAAAACAGTAACGGGAAGTCTTTTTCGGCTTCCCGTTTTTGTCGTATTTTAGTGATAGGGTTTTATTGACAAACCCGTACTGTTGTGATAGAATATATTTGAAAAGAGTTAAACTTAAAAGGTGGTGATTATCCAATGATAGATTTGCATTCTCACGTGCTTCCGGGGATGGATGACGGAGCAAAAAATGTTGATATGAGTATAGCTATGCTCAAAGAAGCAAAACGTCAGGGGGTATCACTTGTTGCCGCAACGTCCCATTGTGTGACGGATAAGGAATCGGGAATTGAAAAATTCCTCACAAAACGAAGTAAGGCATATGAAGAGCTTTCAGCTGCGATGTCTTCTTGTGAGGATGAATGTCCAAAAATCATTCTCGGTGCCGAGGTCTATCTCGGATGCGATCTCAGTGAGCTTCCGAATTTGTCAAAGCTCTGTCTCAGTGATACGGACTATATTCTTCTTGAATTTGCCCACGGCTATGATGCAGGAAGGCTTGCCGAATGGGTATATAACATTTCGATCAAAGGAATAAAACCCGTAATTGCTCATATTGACAGATACGGTAATTTGGTTGATATTATGCAGGAGCTTCAGGGCGTAGATGTGGTGTACCAGGTAAATGCATCCCGCTTTTGTTCGATGCTCGGCAGAATGACTCTTAAAAAGGTTTTTGATAACTCGGATAAAATTCTCGTTTCCTCTGATATGCATAACCTTACAAACAGAGCCCCGAATATGGCGGCAGCCTATGAGGTTGCGGGCAAAAAATTCAAAGGGCTCCAAAGTATGTTGTTTGAGGACTGTGCAAGGTGCGTTACAGAGAATAAACCCTTTGCTTTACAAAATTGAAACGGCGGTGATTGTTTATGAAAAAGTTTGTATTATTGTTAACGGCAGTATGCCTTGCATTTCTGCTTGTGTCCTGCGTCAGCACGGAAATTCCCGATAATATTCCCGATAAGCCGAATGAAAGCGACACTCATATTGAAACCGATGTTAAGGTTGAAGAAGATAATACGGTGATTGATGAAAAGCCTGAACCCAAAAAGGTGACTCTTACTCTGTATTTTCCCGATAATGATGCGCTTTACCTGCATCCGGAGCTCAGGGAAGTGGAAATAGAGGATGAACAGCGTCTTGCAAATGTTATACTTGAAGAGCTTTTCAAGGGTCCGACCGATGAAAATCTGTCGCCCGGTCTTGACGGCGAAAACCTGATTCTTTCGGTGAAAATTGCCGACGGTCTGTGTACCGTTGATTTTGCCGAGGACTTTAAACTTCTTAATTCCGGCGGTACAACAAGGGAAACCTTTGCAGTCGGCTCTATTGTAAACTCCCTCTGTGAGCTTGACGGTGTTGAACAGGTAAAAATCAATATCGGCGGAAACACAAAATCCGATTTTGGCGGTCACTTTACCTTGGAAGAACCCTTTTCACCCCAGAAGGATCTTATCGCTAAATAATCGTTTCAATAAGCGGAGGAAATATAATGTCTTTTGAAAGCTGGTTCGGTTTTAACCTTGAACATAAAGAAATCTTCGGCAGAGATGCAATAATTGTTTATCCCAAGGACGGAAATGCCAACGGCAAGTGGGCTCTGAAAACCGAGTATTTCGGTGCTTTTCCCGACACCGAAATAAAGCTTCTTGAGAAGGGCTATCATATTGCACATATTGCAACAAAGACGCGTTGGTATGTTCACGAGGATAATGAAGCAAAGGCTGCTCTTGCTGAGTATATGCACACAAATCTCGGTCTTTCAAGAAGATGTGCAATCGTGGGTATGAGCTGCGGCGGTATGCAGGGCATTTACTTTGGTGCTGTGTACCCCGAGTACGTTTCGTGTATGTACCTTGATGCGCCGGTTGTAAATCTCCTTTCGGTAGTTTTCGGACTGGGCAGAACATCCACCTGTAAAGACCTTGAGTTCTTCAAGAAGCAGTTTGCCGAGGACAAGAAGATGACACTTGCCGACACTATCTCCTACAGAGAGCATCCCCTTGATTATATTCCAAGGCTTGTGCAGCACCGCATACCCGTTGTTCTTGTAAGCGGTGATTCGGATACGGTTGTTAACTTTGAAGAAAACGGTCTTTTCCTTAAGGAAGCGTATGAAAAAGAGGGAATACCTCTTGAGGTATATATCAAAGAGGGCGCTGATCATCACCCTCACGGACTTTCTGATAATTCACCTGTTGTTGAGTTTATTCTGAAGTACGATAAATAATTTACAGGCTTTCGTGAAATATCGGAAGCCTTTTTGAAATAATAATAAAACCACTTGACAAACCGGTTCTTTGATTGTATAATAAATTTGTAATCAATACAAAAAACGAGGTATTATATGGAATATGTTCTTACCTTTGTTGAAGGTATAATTTCATTTATTTCGCCCTGTATGCTGCCAATGCTTCCGATATACGTTTCGTATTTTGCAGGGAACAGGGGAGAAAAGCATAATGTTCTTGTAAAGGCTTTGTGCTTTGTTTTAGGCTTTACACTTGTGTTTACGCTTCTCGGTGTATTTGCAGGCGCGGTAGGTGCATTTCTCGCAAGGTTTGCTGTAATACAGAATGTTGTCTGCGGACTTATTGTTGTTCTTTTCGGACTTTCGTATCTTGAAATAATTCCTCTTGCTTTTCTTAAAGGAATGAGAAAGACATCGGAAATCACAAACGCTCTTTCGGCATTTGTTTTCGGTATGATTTACTCTGTCAGCCTTACTCCTTGTGTGGGGGCGTTTCTGGGTTCTGCGCTGATGCAGGCAGCAAGCACGGGCGGAGCTTTTAAGGGTGCGGTTCTTTTGCTGTTTTATTCACTCGGACTTGGAATTCCTTTTGTTATGTCGGCAATTCTTCTTGATTCCTTATCGGGAGTTTTCGGATTTATCAAGAAGCATTATAAGATTATAAATACAGTATGCGGAATTTTTCTTATAATAGTCGGTGTTTGTATGGCATTGGGAGTAATGAATAAACTCCTTTCACTCTTTGTATGAGGTTGCGTATATGAATAAAAAAGTGTTGTTTACAGTTTTGTGTATTGTCTTTGTGTTTTTCCTTGTCGGTGCGGTTTTTATATACAATGAACTGTATGAGGATTATACAGACAGTAATTTTGAAATGCAGACGGTCGAAAAGGACAATAATAATGATGATGAAAGTAAAAACGAAGAACCCGAGCAGAATGATGAATCTGTACCCGACGTTGAGTTCTTCGATGCCGACGGTAATTCGCTTATGTTGTCTGACTTCTTTGATAAGCCGTTGGTTCTCAATTTTTGGGCAACCTGGTGCGGACCCTGTAAATCAGAAATGACGGGCTTTAACAGACTTTATGATAAATATAAAGATAAGGTCAATTTTGTGATGCTCAACGTGTCCGACAGTGAAGAAACTGCGGCAGATTTCCTAGAGGAAAACGGATACCGCTTTCCCGTATATTTCGATAAGACTCAGATTGCATCATATACCTACGGGGCTTCATCAATACCGTTGACCTTTGTTATGTATAAAGGCGGCGAAATATATGGATATCAAATGGGAGTTCTTCCCGAAGAAGCACTTGAGGAAGCAATAAAGACGGTTTTAGCGGAGGAATAATAAATGGCAGTAAAGCTTAACCCCGATAAAGAGGTTGTAAAAACAATAAAAGAAGGTCTCAAGCGCACGGGCGGCTACTGTCCCTGCAGACTTGCAAGAACCGATGAATACAAATGTATGTGCGATGAATTTAAGGCACAGATTGCAGATCCCGATTTTGAAGGCTTCTGCCACTGTATGCTGTATTACAAATCCAAACACGATTTGTAATAATCAGTAATTAGGAATTAAGAATTAGGAATGAAATATTTACAGGAGGAAATATTATGTCAAAGAAAATAACAACAGCAGAATTTGAAAATGAAGTTTTAAACGCAAAGGGTACGGTGCTTGTAGACTTTTATGCAACCTGGTGCGGACCCTGTAAGATGCTCGCACCTCACCTTGAAGAACTGTCCGAAAAGAATCCCGATGTAAAAATCGTAAAGATAGATGTTGATGAAGAAACGCCGCTTGCGATTAAATACGGAGTTGCTTCAATCCCGACACTTATTCTTTTCAAGGACGGCGAAAAGGTAAATCAGACGCTCGGATATCAGACATATGACCAGCTCCGAAATTTCGTAAAATAAATAATTACTTGCTCCCGATTTCGGGAGCTTTTTTTCTTTCTTAACGAATCTTAAGAATTACCGTATTGTTATCTTAAGAATTATCCGCTATACTAAAACCGAGGTGAGACAGATGAACATACTTGTTGTAGATGATGACAGAGAAATAGTTGAAAGCATAGCGATTTTTTTGTCTTCCGAGGGCTTTAAAATTATTAAGGCTTTTGACGGACTTGAAGCCTTGGATGCTCTTTCGGAAAACGAGATACACTTGATGATACTTGATATTATGATGCCGAATTTAGACGGTATTAAAACTCTTATGAAGCTGAGAGAATCACGTAATATACCTGTTATTCTCCTGTCGGCAAAATCTGAAGATAATGATAAGATTTTCGGTCTTTGTGCAGGAGCTGATGACTATGTAACAAAGCCCTTTAGTCCGGCAGAGCTTGTGGCAAGAGTCAAATCGCATCTTAGAAGATATACAACTCTTGGATCACTCACGTTTGGAAAAAGTGAAATTATAATTGACGGACTTTGTCTTAATACAGAAAACAGAAGTGTTACTGTTGACGGTGAGGATGTAAGACTTACACCTATAGAGTATAAAATACTGGAACTGCTCTGTAAAAACCGCGGACGAGTGTATTCTGCTGAAGATATCTACAGAAATGTCTGGAACGAAGATACGGTTGTGGGAGATAACACAATAGCAGTACACATAAGACATATCAGAGAAAAAATTGAAATAAACCCCAAGGAGCCTAAATATCTGAAGGTTGTGTGGGGGATAGGCTATAAGATAATCTGAGAAAGAGGGGAGAAATATGAAAAAGATTTTGTATTCAAGCGTTACAAAATTTGTTGTTTTGCTGTTGTTGCTTGCCTGTGTTTTTCAGACAGTAAGTTTGGTTGCCGATTGTATGATTGAGTATTTCGGAAATGACACGGAAATTTACAGTTTTGAAAAGAGCTTTGACGATTCAATGTATATGACGTTTCGAGCCGACCTTGTGCTTGACTCTGTTTTTGACGGCTTTGAGCTTTATCATAAGGAGAATTCCGATAAAGAGCCTCTTGAGGTTGTAATTGAACGTCAGTTGAAAAATTTTACTTTTGAATATGTCGATTATAAAGTAATAATCAATGACGCTGTGTTTACAAATAATGAAACGCTGACGGAACAGGAGCTTTTTGACAGGCGTTTCAGAAGCTATTATTACAGAGACGAAAACGGTCAGATAACAAGTAATTTTGTATATGATTATTATTACGCAGAGCTTGAAAAGCACCGAGACGATAAAATTGAAGTTTACTGTGCTTTGACGGAAGAATTTGTCGAGAAGTGTGAACGTACCTGGATTGAACAGAGAAATCTGATTTATACTACCTTCAGACAAAGCTTTTCACTTGTGCTTGTGTTCCTTGCCTGCCTCATATACCTTGTGTGTACCTGCGGAAAAAGACCAAATGGAGAAACAAAGCAAATGTGGCTTGATAAAATTCCCGTTGAAATACACGTTTGCCTGATTATACTGTTCTTCGGTCTGGGACTCGGCTTTGCGTTTATAGTTTTTGATGAACTTTTCGGCGCAGGCTTTCCCGAGTATATGGTAAAAACCCTTGTTCCATCCGTTTCAACTGCAGCTGTTTTGCTTATGCTTACATCGCTTCTATCGTTAATACGAAAAATCAAGTGCAGAACATTTCTCAAAACAAGTATGATTTTTTATGTCCTGAAATGGGTGTATAAGTGTATTTCATTTGTTGCAGTAAGGTTGTGGCGTATTTTCAAGAAAACCGTAAAGTCTGTACAGTCTGCGTTAAAATACTGTGTTAGCTCACTTTCCTGTAAAACCACCTTTATTTTGCTGTCGCTTTTCACTGCATATACGGCTTTTACGGCGATGCTTACTATTGGTGTAATTGATAGCGGAATATGGTTCATTGTACTGATTATAGTTTACTTGTGCGGTGTATTTTTTGTTGCAGTAAGAGCCAAAGACTTTGAAGAAATTTCAAAGGGTGCATCTCAGATAAGAAATGGCAATCTTTCGTATGTGATTTCAGAACCAAAAAGCGAGGATATGAAACGTCTGTCTGATAGTATAAATAAAATGGCGCTTCGCTGTTCTGAGTGGGTTTCAGATTTTAATGAGTTGAAGTCGCTTT
>CAZTNR010000052.1:0-16141 GCA_964614955.1 uncultured Oscillospiraceae bacterium
TTCAACCGCTGTTTCTTCAGAACCTGCGAGTGAAGGAGCTGCGAAGCTTACAGTAGAAAGTACCATCATTACTGCAAGCAGGATGCTTAAAAACTTTTTCATGGTAAATTTCTCCTTTTCTGTGTTACCCAAAATCAAAGTTTAGAATAATTAGCTGAAAAGATCTCCGATATCAACGGTTACTTCGTCGTCAAGAAGACCTGTGTCACCGTTTTCAAGACTCTCGGAAAGGATGTCTTCAGCAAAAAGTTCTGTAACTTCAAGCTCGGGCTTTGTATAAAATTTCTTCATACAGTTTACCTCCTTTTTAGTATTTCTGTATAAATTTGCACACTTAATTGTAACATTCAAATTAATATTTGTCAACACAAATTTGGCGTTTTTTGTGCAGATTGAAGAAAATTGTTAAACGCGACTTGTCTTTTTTTATGATATATGAAATTTAAAGCAAAAATATGAAGGTTTGAGTAAAAAAGAACGCACCCCGAGGGGTGCGTTCAATGTTAGTTTTAAGTTTAGACTTCAACCAAGCCGTTATCTTCGCAGTAGAGAACTACGTCTTCGATGTAAAACTGATATTCAGAATCCAATGCTTCGTATGCATCGTCGTAGTAGATTGCTGCTGCGATGTCGTAGAGGCGTGTGGAAACTGCTGTACCATAGTAGTAAGCGCCATCAACAGCCACGAAGGGTCTCATAAGAATGTAGCTTGCATAGTTATCTTCGGGAATACCCTTAAGAGTAGCTGCCATTACGAGAGCTTCGTCATCGGATGTGTCGAAGAAGTTTACCTTATCAACATTGTCAAGTCTCTGGTAACCAATCTTAGACTTTTCGGTTTCAACTGTGAGTTCAGCATAGCTACCACTAAAGTTATCGAGGGAAACGATTACCCAACCGATTGTAGCTGCCTGATTATTTGTATCGGATGTCATAGTAGCCTGGAAGCGGATACCGTTATCCTTACCCTCTTCAAGTCTCATTCCTATATTTTCTTCAAGAGTTGCAGGAGCTACTACTGTAACGGGTACTTCGGGTTCTTCGGGAACGACAGGATCAAGCTCTGTGCCGTCGCCGATTACCATTACATAATCCCAAACAGTGATCATATCTCTGAAGTGGTTAGGTCTGTCAATAAGAATCTGTGCAACACCGTCGCTGTTCATTGTAGCATCAACGGGAACGAGGTCATAAATCCATTCGTCGTTCAATGCTTCAATGTCAACTGTTACGCCGTCGCCGTATCCTGCAGCTTCTTTACCTGCTTCAAACTCTTTACCGCCAACGTACTGGGTTCCACCTGTCTGGGTCTTGATATAGTACTTACCCGTGTAGTCAACGAGGTTTGAGTATGTAGCAGTGCCGCCGCTTCTTGTTGTATATGTTGCGGACTTGCCGTCATCAGAAGCTACCGCACCGAGACCTGCAGCAAAGTCGCTTGTAAGGTCGGGAACATTCTGGAACTTATACTTAACTACGATATACTTTGCAGTGTTGCCTGCAGCAAGATTAAGATTAATAGTAACTCTGTGGCTTGAGCCGGCAGGAACAGCCGCTACTGTGTAATCGTCTGTATATGTGTTACTGCCGTGTACATTGGAATCGCCTGCGTTAGGAGTCAACTGCTTGTAAACGAGGTTGTTGTCTGCAGTATAGATACCGTAACCGTCGTAGTTTGTACCGTTACCTTTGTACATTGTAATGAATGCCTTTGTAACAATACTGCCGTCACCGATAGTATCGGTTGTACCGAAGCTGCTGGAAGCGAACTGTGTCTTAGTGCCGCTGTGGAATTCGCCGTTGATTGCAAATTCCTGACCTGCACCTTCAATTACGTTCCAAGGAGTCCAGAGGGGCTGAAGTGTAACGTCTGTAACTGCAGAGAAGGAAGTGAGCTTATTGCCGTTTTCATCAGCAAGACCTGTGAGCTGACCATAATCGTCAACTGTACCGGGAATCATAGCGATGATTTCATCGATTGTTGAGGATGTGGAAACATCTTCAAGTGTAACTGCCTCAAACGCTTCGTTTACGCCGCCTTCGATTGTAACATCAACCTTTGTAGGCTTCCAGTAAAGTCTTACATTGTCATACTTGACAGTAGGAGTTGTAGTAACACTCGCGCTTGTTCTGGACCAAAGAAGAATAATTTTAGAAACACCCTCGCAATCGCTTGCATCAATAGTGCCGGAAATTGTCTGATATGAACCTGCCATACCATCAGTCATTGTCTCGCTAATGCCGCTTACCTGAGTAGAAGTTCCATTAATCATCTTGTGGGGAGTAATACCCATTGATTTCATTTCAGAATTTTCTGAAACATACATATCTGCTTCAACATAATAAACACCGGAACCGCCAAAAGTGTTTTGGGGAACATCAGGATGGTTTGCCTGAATTTGTATCTGAGGGAACTGTTTTCCCGCATCAAGTTTACCGACGAATTCACCGTTCGATATCGTATGCTGGGTATCCATATAGGCAGTCTGGATATACCACTTGTCTGAATAATTTGTATCAGCAAAGTAAGGGTTAAGAGTTGCGCAAGATGTGAGATACTGATATGTTGTCCAACCGGGATTCTGGTCAAATGCTATATCGAAAAGGAGGATACCCTTTTCGGGATCAGTCCATTCGGACATATCAACCTTTTCAAATACAAGGTTAACTTTGGAGTCTTCGAATAAATAGAGTGTATCGTCGAGTCCGTATACTTCGGAAGGATTGGAAGCTACGGATACGCCTCTGAATACATAGGAGAGGCCTGATACTGCGGAGTAGTCAACGCCTGCCAATGTGAGGAATTCGGAAACTGTACCGGATGTAGCAACGCCTGTGAGGGACTTATTTTCAACAGTTACGCCCTTAACGTCGCAATCTGCGATTTCAACGTCAACACTTGCGGGCTTCCAGTAAACTTTAATGTCGTCAAAGTAAGTGTCGCCTGTTGCGGAGTTGCTGTCAACGTGAAGCTTGAAGGTGTCAATACAGTAATCTTCAACCATATTATAGGTAGCAACCCATTCAGTATAGCCGTTACCGAGGTCTGTTGAAGTCTGAGCGTCCTGGCTGTCATCACCGCCGTTACCGGTCATTTCGCCATCGTTCTTAAAGCCGTTATATCTGTATGTGGGATTCTTACCCGTAGTTGTCTTATACTTATGAACGATTGTGTAAACACCTGTTGTGGAATTTACAATGTCGCACACAGCTCTCTGATTGTAGGGTGTTATATAATTAATCTGAGAATAGTACCCGCTTGATGTAGTAATCTTAAGAACATTACTGCCGAGAGCCAAGTCTGCAACGATTTCAGCAGAGGTAATATTGGCAGAGCCGAGAAGCATTGAACCAGACATTGAGGAATACTCGCTGAAGTAGGGGTTCATTTCGGAGGTTGCTTTAAATGCAGCAAGTCTTTCATTATCGTCGCCCATTATGTCGTCAATGGAACCAACGTCCGCAGAATCGAAATCGGATTTAAAGAGAAGAGTACCATATCTCTTATCAAGCCATTCGGAGGTATATTCTGTGTTTTCTTCGGAAAGAACTTCTACTTCGCAGTCCTTTGTGATTGTAACTGTTTCATCGATGCCGTATTCTGTACCGTTTACCTTAACGCCTGTAATGTCGTAGTAAACAGCTGCCTTTTTAACGTTTGCAACGAGTTCGGAAACAGCAACGCCTGTTGTGGGAACTTCGAAGCTTTCGGGAAGTGTGAGGTATTCTGCGTCGGAAGTAAGAGTTACCTTTGCAGTGAGAGGCTTCCAGTACATTTTGTAATTATCTACATAGTAAATATCGCCAACTGTAGAATCACCAAAGTATGTACCGATGGCGGAGATTGCAGCATGAGGACCACAAACTGTATCGTTCGAGTTCGGACCGCGGAACTGATAATATCCTTCGGTTGCGCTCTCTTCAAGAACAAGCTGGTGGGTATATGTTGTCATTGTTGTGGTAATACTCTGTTGGCTACCTGAAGTCTGACCGCCGTTATTACCTATTCTTGACTTAACAAGACCTGCACCGCCATTATTGGCGTCCTTAGCAAAGTCACCGACTACCGTATAGTAACCCGTAGGAAGAACAACTGCATTACGAGTCCAGTCTGAGGAGGACGAGAACGCCTGCAGTGTAAAGTAAGGATACTGGTTATTAGCAACAACGGGGAGAACATTGGTGCCGTTCATTGTGGTATTATAACTGCCTTCATAAGCATTAGGCATACCGATTCTGAAATATGCAGAACCAAATTCTTCAGGAAGAACAATTTCATTATCGGCGGAAATATAGCTGTTTACAGGACCGCAATTAGAAATCGATCCGCCCGAGGGATAAGTGCTGTCTTCAAAGTCGAGATTAAAGATGAGTGTACCGTATGTGGATACGTCTGAGGATACTGCTGCAAGTTCTGCTTCTTCTTCAACAGGAACTTCAACAACAGGTGTTTCAACTGCAGTTTCTGTAGAACCTGCGATTGAGGGGGCTGCAAAGCTTACTGTGGAGAGTACCATCATCACAGCAAGCAAAACGCTTAAAAATTTTCTCATGGTGTTTTTCTCCTTAAAATGTTTTTGAGTTTGTTGTAAATGCTTCAATTAGCCAAAGAGGTCGCTGCCGTCCATCTCGACTTCAGTTTCGAGTTCTGAGCTGACAGAGAGGATGTCTTCAGCTAAAAGTTCTGTAACTTCAAGCTCGGGGGATGTGTAAAACTTTTTCATACAGTATTTTCCTCCTTTTAGTTTTCTGTATAAATAATTGTACGAAATTATTGTATCACCAAGTTTTGGATTTGTCAACAGCAAAAAAGCGATTTTTAGCAAAAATATGTACTTTTTTATTATTATGCTTTTCAAGCCGTCAGAGTAAAAAAACAAGCACCCCGAAGGGTGCCTGTTAAAAATTATATTTACTTATGCTTCAACTGCTGCGATAATTGCGTTAATCTTGCCGATTGCGTAATCGCCGAGACCTTCATATCCGCCTTCTCTGATCGCAACTGCAACTTCGTAGATAGACTTAGCAGCGGGTTCGCCGTAGAAGTATTCGCCGTCAAGCTTTACGAAGGGACGTGATACGATAACGTCTGCTTCCATACCGGAAGGAAGGTTATAGATAACCGCTGTGAATGTCTTGAGGTCATCTGTCTCGTCATAGAAGCTCTTGAGGTCAACACCGTTTTCACGACCGTAGCCTAAAATTACCTTGAACGCTTCCTGATCAACTGTAACGTCATCAAGTGTATAGCCTGCATTTTCAACAACAGTCTTTCTTGCCACTACCCAACCGTAGTCGGTAGCAACTTCACTTGTATCACCACTCATAAAAGCTCTGAATCTGATACCCATGGGGCTGTCAGTTCTGATAGAAGCCTTTTCTGTATCTGTTTCGGGAGCGCCGTATTCGGGTGTGGGCTGTTCGGGAACGATAGGATCAAGCTCTGTGCCGTCGCCGATTACCATTACATAATCCCAAACAGTGATCATATCTCTGAAGTGGTTAGGTCTGTCAATAAGAATCTGTGCAACACCGTCGCTGTTCATTGTAGCATCAACGGGAACGAGGTCATAAATCCATTCGTCGTTCAATGCTTCAATGTCAACTGTTACGCCGTCGCCGTATCCTGCAGCTTCTTTACCTGCTTCAAACTCTTTACCGCCAACGTACTGGGTTCCACCTGTCTGGGTCTTGATATAGTACTTACCCGTGTAGTCAACGAGGTTTGAGTATGTAGCAGTGCCGCCGCTTCTTGTTGTATATGTTGCGGACTTGCCGTCATCAGAAGCTACCGCACCGAGACCTGCAGCAAAGTCGCTTGTAAGGTCGGGAACATTCTGGAACTTATACTTAACTACGATATACTTTGCAGTGTTGCCTGCAGCAAGATTAAGATTAATAGTAACTCTGTGGCTTGAGCCGGCAGGAACAGCCGCTACTGTGTAATCGTCTGTATATGTGTTACTGCCGTGTACATTGGAATCGCCTGCGTTAGGAGTCAACTGCTTGTAAACGAGGTTGTTGTCTGCAGTATAGATACCGTAACCGTCGTAGTTTGTACCGTTACCTTTGTACATTGTAATGAATGCCTTTGTAACAATACTGCCGTCACCGATAGTATCGGTTGTACCGAAGCTGCTGGAAGCGAACTGTGTCTTAGTGCCGCTGTGGAATTCGCCGTTGATTGCAAATTCCTGACCTGCACCTTCAATTACGTTCCAAGGAGTCCAGAGGGGCTGAAGTGTAACGTCTGTAACTGCAGAGAAGGAAGTGAGCTTATTGCCGTTTTCATCAGCAAGACCTGTGAGCTGACCATAATCGTCAACTGTACCGGGAATCATAGCGATGATTTCATCGATTGTTGAGGATGTGGAAACATCTTCAAGTGTAACTGCCTCAAACGCTTCGTTTACGCCGCCTTCGATTGTAACATCAACCTTTGTAGGCTTCCAGTAAAGTCTTACATTGTCATACTTGACAGTAGGAGTTGTAGTAACACTCGCGCTTGTTCTGGACCAAAGAAGAATAATTTTAGAAACACCCTCGCAATCGCTTGCATCAATAGTGCCGGAAATTGTCTGATATGAACCTGCCATACCATCAGTCATTGTCTCGCTAATGCCGCTTACCTGAGTAGAAGTTCCATTAATCATCTTGTGGGGAGTAATACCCATTGATTTCATTTCAGAATTTTCTGAAACATACATATCTGCTTCAACATAATAAACACCGGAACCGCCAAAAGTGTTTTGGGGAACATCAGGATGGTTTGCCTGAATTTGTATCTGAGGGAACTGTTTTCCCGCATCAAGTTTACCGACGAATTCACCGTTCGATATCGTATGCTGGGTATCCATATAGGCAGTCTGGATATACCACTTGTCTGAATAATTTGTATCAGCAAAGTAAGGGTTAAGAGTTGCGCAAGATGTGAGATACTGATATGTTGTCCAACCGGGATTCTGGTCAAATGCTATATCGAAAAGGAGGATACCCTTTTCGGGATCAGTCCATTCGGACATATCAACCTTTTCAAATACAAGGTTAACTTTGGAGTCTTCGAATAAATAGAGTGTATCGTCGAGTCCGTATACTTCGGAAGGATTGGAAGCTACGGATACGCCTCTGAATACATAGGAGAGGCCTGATACTGCGGAGTAGTCAACGCCTGCCAATGTGAGGAATTCGGAAACTGTACCGGATGTAGCAACGCCTGTGAGGGACTTATTTTCAACAGTTACGCCCTTAACGTCGCAATCTGCGATTTCAACGTCAACACTTGCGGGCTTCCAGTAAACTTTAATGTCGTCAAAGTAAGTGTCGCCTGTTGCGGAGTTGCTGTCAACGTGAAGCTTGAAGGTGTCAATACAGTAATCTTCAACCATATTATAGGTAGCAACCCATTCAGTATAGCCGTTACCGAGGTCTGTTGAAGTCTGAGCGTCCTGGCTGTCATCACCGCCGTTACCGGTCATTTCGCCATCGTTCTTAAAGCCGTTATATCTGTATGTGGGATTCTTACCCGTAGTTGTCTTATACTTATGAACGATTGTGTAAACACCTGTTGTGGAATTTACAATGTCGCACACAGCTCTCTGATTGTAGGGTGTTATATAATTAATCTGAGAATAGTACCCGCTTGATGTAGTAATCTTAAGAACATTACTGCCGAGAGCCAAGTCTGCAACGATTTCAGCAGAGGTAATATTGGCAGAGCCGAGAAGCATTGAACCAGACATTGAGGAATACTCGCTGAAGTAGGGGTTCATTTCGGAGGTTGCTTTAAATGCAGCAAGTCTTTCATTATCGTCGCCCATTATGTCGTCAATGGAACCAACGTCCGCAGAATCGAAATCGGATTTAAAGAGAAGAGTACCATATCTCTTATCAAGCCATTCGGAGGTATATTCTGTGTTTTCTTCGGAAAGAACTTCTACTTCGCAGTCCTTTGTGATTGTAACTGTTTCATCGATGCCGTATTCTGTACCGTTTACCTTAACGCCTGTAATGTCGTAGTAAACAGCTGCCTTTTTAACGTTTGCAACGAGTTCGGAAACAGCAACGCCTGTTGTGGGAACTTCGAAGCTTTCGGGAAGTGTGAGGTATTCTGCGTCGGAAGTAAGAGTTACCTTTGCAGTGAGAGGCTTCCAGTACATTTTGTAATTATCTACATAGTAAATATCGCCAACTGTAGAATCACCAAAGTATGTACCGATGGCGGAGATTGCAGCATGAGGACCACAAACTGTATCGTTCGAGTTCGGACCGCGGAACTGATAATATCCTTCGGTTGCGCTCTCTTCAAGAACAAGCTGGTGGGTATATGTTGTCATTGTTGTGGTAATACTCTGTTGGCTACCTGAAGTCTGACCGCCGTTATTACCTATTCTTGACTTAACAAGACCTGCACCGCCATTATTGGCGTCCTTAGCAAAGTCACCGACTACCGTATAGTAACCCGTAGGAAGAACAACTGCATTACGAGTCCAGTCTGAGGAGGACGAGAACGCCTGCAGTGTAAAGTAAGGATACTGGTTATTAGCAACAACGGGGAGAACATTGGTGCCGTTCATTGTGGTATTATAACTGCCTTCATAAGCATTAGGCATACCGATTCTGAAATATGCAGAACCAAATTCTTCAGGAAGAACAATTTCATTATCGGCGGAAATATAGCTGTTTACAGGACCGCAATTAGAAATCGATCCGCCCGAGGGATAAGTGCTGTCTTCAAAGTCGAGATTAAAGATGAGTGTACCGTATGTGGATACGTCTGAGGATACTGCTGCAAGTTCTGCTTCTTCTTCAACAGGAACTTCAACAACAGGTGTTTCAACTGCAGTTTCTGTAGAACCTGCGATTGAGGGGGCTGCAAAGCTTACTGTGGAGAGTACCATCATCACAGCAAGCAAAACGCTTAAAAATTTTCTCATGGTGTTTTTCTCCTTTTAATTATAAAAATGTCTTTGCCAGGAAATGTGCACAGAAATTAATCGAAGAGGCTACCGCCATCTACGAATACTTCCTCATCACTTGCCGTCAGTATGTCGGCAGTGAGTGTCAGCTTAATCAATAAAAGATCAGGCTGAATGTACTTTTGCTTCATTACTACGTTTTCCTCCTTCTACAGCATTCCATATTAATATACGTGTATACTCTAACATTTTTTTATTATTTTGTCAAGGTTTTTAATAATTTTCTACATAAATCTTTTATTAAATTTATTAAACTTTTGATTAACCAAACATCATTTTTGGGTTTTAATGCATATTTTTAACCCAAATTTCGGCATCAACACGTTTTAATCGGTATTCGGTTTTGTAACGTATCGATACAAAAAAGGATGGGGTTGCCATCCTTTCTCAGATTACGGTATTTATGTATTCAATCCCATAGTACTTAAAGCACTCTACCGCCTTATCGTCAAGAAGCTCGCCGCAGACAGCTATGGGTATTGCCGGCGGACAGTAAACGCAGGGAGAAGCAAGAATTCTTCCGACTGCCTTCTCTACGGGAATTCGCTCCTGCTTTGCGAAAAATGCCTGTCTCGGCGACATTACTCTTTTAAGCATCGGAGGCTCGGGCGGTGCCTGTGTCAGAGCCTTACGCTTTTCAAGGCTTGAAAAGAACCTTGTAACCCTCTCAAAATCCTTTTCGTCATTCTCTGCCGAGAACATAAGGACAAGATTATCGTCGTCCGCAAATTCGGGGTTTATACCCTGCCCTTCAAGAAGTCGTGCAAGCTCTGTTCCGAGAAATCCCGCCTGCTTTGGTTTTATATTTATCTTCAGTGCCTCACGTCCCGAAAACTCAAAGCCCATATGTGAAAGATTTGTTTTGAGTTCGGCAACAAGAGACGTGGCTTTTGCAACACGTTTTTCGTAGCCGCAAAGCATAGCTTCATTCATTTTATCCATGCTTGCAAGAATCAGATACGACGGACTTGTGGATGCAAAAAGAGAAAGTGCGCGTTTTGCATCGTTCTCATACGGATGAAGTGCCGTATCTGACACGTGAAGGTAAGCCGAGCCGGTAAGACAGGAGAGTGTTTTATGTGCAGAGTCACAGCACATATCGGCTCCGTTATCCACAGGGTGCTGTCCCGTAAACTTCAGATATGCGCCGTGAGCATTATCAACAAGCAACGGTACGCCGTGTTTATGACAGACCTCGGAAAGGGATTTTATATGCACCGTATTCCCGAGGTAGTCGGGGCTTGTAATATATACAGCAAAGTATTCATCACTTGTCAGCTTCTCATCAAGGGTACCCGGGGTAATATTACAGGAATAGAGATTATCGCCATAAAGCCAATCGGCATCCGCATCGCAAAGAGCAAGTGCCGAAAGCAGGCTTTTATGCGCATTTCTGCCAGCAAGGATTTTCTTTTTGCCGTCAGCATACTGCATAGCAAGAAAAACCATAGCACGTATACAAAGCGATGAGCCCTCAGCCGAGTAGAAGGATGCACGGCTGTTATATATACTGGTAAGATTTTTTTCGCTTTCTGCTATAATGCCGTCGGCTTCAAAAAGAGAATCGGCGCCGTATATTTCGGTTATATCATACCTTTCGACGCCCAAAATTCCGTTACCCTTATGCCCCGGCATATGAAAACGCGTATTACTTCCCTCTGCGTACTTTTTTACAAAATCCAGTATAGGTGTCTTACTCATTTTCAGTCTCTTCTGCGACCTTCATCATAATCGCACATTCAACTCTTTTCTTAAACAAATCGCAGCCGTCCTTATAAACGCCGCGGACAGAGCCCGTGGAATGATATGCATTTGCCGCACATCCGCCGCTGCAATAAAGTCTTGCCCAGCAGGTTTTACATTCTTCACGGGAATAGACATTACAGGAAGCAAAATCATTCTGCACTTCCTTATTCGTAACGCCGTTCCAGATATCACCCAGCCTGAATTTTTCTTCGCCGACAAACTGGTGGCAGGGATAGAGGTCACCCCAAGGAGTAACAGCCATATACTCTGTCCCCGAGCCGCAGCCGGAAATTCTCTTATAGATGCAGGGACCGCCCGTAAGGTCAATCATATAGTGATAGAAGGTAAAGGGTCTTCCCTCCTTCTTTCTTTCAAGCATAAGCTTTGCCAAATCCTCATACTGGCTCATAACAATCTGTTTATCAGCCTCGGTCAATGCCGCTTCATCACCGGGGGCGCACACAACAGGCTCCATACTCAGTTCATTAAAGCCCAGGTCAAGCATTGTCTTGATATCCTCCAGGAAGTCGGGGTTTCTATGGGTAAAGGTACCTCTCATATAGTAATCCTTACCGCCGCGCGCCTTTACGAGCTTCCGGAATTTGGGCACAATCCTCTCCCAGCTTCCGACGCCGTTATAGTCAACTCTGAGAGCATCGTGGATTTCACGTCTTCCGTCAAGGCTGAGGACAACATTACTCATTTCACGGTTAGCAAAGTCTATAACATCGTCATCGATAAGCATACCGTTGGTAGTAAGAGTAAAGCGGAAATTCTTATTATGCTGTTTTTCAATGCTTCTTGCGTACTCGACAAGTCTTTTTACTACGTCCCAGTTCATAAGGGGCTCGCCGCCGAAGAAGTCAACCTCGAGGTTTCTTCTTGTTCCCGAGTTTGCTACAAGAAAATCAAACGCCTGCTTACCCACTTCAAAGCTCATAACAGCTCTGTCACCGTGATATTTTCCCTGACTTGCAAAGCAATAGGAGCAGTTAAGGTTACAGGTATGAGCGATATGTATACAGAGTGCCTTTACGACATCACCGCTTTTTTCCTTGAAGGTGCCTGCCATAGGCTCGAAGGTATCCTCTGTAAAGAGTCTCTTTTCTTGGATAAGTTCATTGATATCGTCAATACAGTCAAGAACATCCTGCTCTGTCACTTCAGGGTACTTTTCAGTGATTGCTTTTATTATATTTTCTTTTGTTTCTGTTTTGAACATAGCGATAATATCATATGCAACCTCATCAACTGCGTGGATTGAACCCGAGCAGGTATCAAGCACGATATTATAGCCGTTAAGTTTATACTGGTGGATCATAGTTTTTCCTTTCGGTAGCTTGAAAATTGCCTCCCTCCGAGAAGAAGGTGGATTTGCCGAAGGCAAAGACGGCAGGAGCCTGCGTTAATTCATAATAACAAAGCCACTTGTTGTACGCATTCTCCCTCAGTCGGCATACACCGACAGCTCCCTCTCGGAGGGAGCCTTCATTTATGCACGTCCAAATATGCGAAAATGCCGCATTTTTACTGCGGCATTCTTTCGGAATAATCAAATTAAATTACTTGCTTTCCTTGTTTTCGCACTTCTGGTTTGCGATGCCGCAGCTTGTCTTGCATGCGGACTGGCAGGATGTCTGGCATTCGCCGCAACCGCCGTTCTTTGCAGACTGGCAAAGGTTCTTTGTTTCAAGTGTCTTAATTCTCTTCATTTTATTTGCCTCCTATGTCAGAGAGTATTTTGTTTACCCTGTTATTTTAGCATAGGTTATGCCGATTGTCAAGGGTTTTAGCAAAGAAAATCCCCGACGGCTGTCGGGGATTTTTGTATCAGTCAAAGAGGTCGTCGCCTTCAATTTCAATTTCGTTATCCAATTCGTCGTCAACGACGGGTTCGCCTTCAACCTTTACTATAATCTTTTCGAGCTCTGCCCTTGTTTCCTCCGAGATATCCTCCGAATCAACTATAGACTTTGCTATTTCGTACATACTTGCGCTTGCAGCCTCACCGTATACTGTAAAGCTCTGACCGTTTATGCTTATCTTTGTATATGTCTTTGATGTAACAGCGATTTCATAAGCGGTGTCGGGAATATTATAGAGGACGCCCGAGAACACCAATGCCTCGTCGTTTGAACTATCGAAAATCTTATCTATGCCGTTGTATTTATTGTAAGCAACACCCTTTACATACTTTGAAAAATCAAAGTTAAGCTGTGCATCTGCCGCATCGAGATGTGATTGAAGCGCAACGACAAAGCCGTATTCTTCAATTACAAATTCAGACTCCTCTTTCTTTGCAAGGGTTGAGAAGGTTGACTTAAAGCGTATACCTTTAGGCTCTGAAACTCTGATTGAGGGCTTACCGGTATTGTTTATAAAGGAATCCAAGGTAAGCTCGGAATATGTGAGTGTTTCGTAGTCAACATAGTAGTATTTTGTGCCAACGGCAGTGCTTGAAGCTGTCGATTCCTTTTCTACGATTTCAACAAGCATATCAGCCTCGGGAACCACTCTGAAAAGGTTATCCGATGTTTCTGTCAAAGCATACTGATAACCGCCAACCTCATAGTATCTTACGTTTGCCGAAGAAGTTTTTTCGCCGATATTAATATCAACGTAAAGGTTCTTCCATACTGCATAAAGGTTAAGGTCGGCATTTGCCGAATATACATCGCCGGGGGCATATTCAACAACGTCGGAATCGGGCGAGGTTGCCCAGCCGAGGAATGCTCTTAGCTCCATTGAGGGAACTACATCGCTCAGAGCCACGTCAACATCCGCTTCCTTATACTGTGTAGAAATATCAGTATAATCATATGTAATAGCATATAGCTTTTCCCAAACAGCACAAAGGTCTAAATCGGAGTTAAGGGAATATGTAGCACCGGGCAGATATTCAGCCTCTGTTGCATCAGCACTTACAGCCCAGCCGAGGAACTTATAGCCATCGCGTGTAGGAACTATATCTGAAAGCACAAGGTCTACGTCTTCATACTTTCTCTGAGAATCGGGTGCGCCTTCACCGCCGTTGGCATCGTATGTTACCTTATAGGTTGTTTCATACATCCACCGAAGGTAAGGATAGCCGTCATTTATATCCTCGGAAATTGCCCAGGTGCTGTCGAAATCCCAGCCGGCGTTCGTATATGTCTGTGACATTTTCATTGCGGCTGTGGATTTGGGTGTGCCGTAGCCGGTGTCTGTGAGACCGGAGACGGTTTTGTCGTAGAAGGAGTTGGTTACTGAAACATTACTACTCGATTGATACGAGTATACCAATCCGTAACCAGTGCTATTGTTACTCACAACAGCATAACAATTTGTAACCGACGAATAATTTGCACACACAGCTAAGCCCGCTACAGCATAACAATTTCCCATCCCATCAGAATTACTTATCGTCGTAATTGAAGCAGAATCAGTAATAATTGAAAGACCAGTCGATGACGAAGTACCAGAATATCCAACAAGACCACCAATAACATACTGAGGCTTATACGCCGTTGCTCCACCCAAATCCATTAAACCATCATAAAACCCTTTCTTTATGACTCCAACATTTGTTCCGACGAGACCGCCAACATATATTTGCATAAAATACTCAGTCGATGGCATATCAAAATAAATGTTGACATTGAATAACACTTTTCAATGACACCAGATGAAGCATTGTAGCCAACTAATCCACCGATTCTTGACTCTGAACCTGATTCGTCCCAATACGTGTTTATTATTCCATCAACCATACAATTTTGAATTGTTCCCGTATTATACCCTGCAAGGACACCAAGGCGGAGCGCATGACCAGTAATTCCTGTTGTACTTGTCTTAACGTTGAGATTCTTAATCGTTCCCGCGTTTGAAGAAAAAAGTCCATTCTCTTCAGAACGACGATTTGTCGCAATCTTCAAATTTGAAATCGTATATCCATCACCGTCAAACGTACCCGAGAATGGGTCTGTGAGAACACAAAGGGGTTCCCAGTCGGTTGAGGTAATGGCAATATCATTTGCAAGCTTAAAGTGACAGTCGGGAAAGTCACTTACAAGCATAAGGTCTTCCTCTGTTACTACAATAAAGGGGTCAGCGACTGTACCGCTTCCCGAGATTGCGAGAAGCTCTGCCGAACCGTCGTCAACGACGGGAACGTAGTTTTCTTCTGCGGCTTCTGTAACGACAACAGCGCTCGGTGCCGCAGAAACACAAAAAGCAAGTGCGGCAATCAAAAGCATTGCTGTCAACAACAGCTTGAATGTCTTTTTCATTTTTATACTTCCTTTCAAAAAGTACTGTTTTGCTTCCGAAATCGTGACATTTCATCGACAAAATTGCGTTTTTACTCACTGAGACTGAGTATAGACTCAATTATATCAAGTTTATTTTTATTTGTCAAGCGGTTATAATATAATTAGTAAAATAAAAATTCATTTCAGGAGTGACCAACTATTAAAAGTCAAGAGTTTTTTCAAAAGTTTTTGAAAAAAATTTAAGAAACTAACAAAGAGCATGGCAAACAAGTCCTGTATTGCAAGGACTTAAAAAATAGTTGGTTAATAATTACCTTATAGCATCAGAATCATACGCAAGGTTTTTAGTTTGAAGTGTGTAGATAACACGAAGTAATTTCTTGACAACGTGAGATAAAGCTACACGATGAGGTTTACCCTCTGCGCGTTTCTTAGCGTAAAATATAGCAAAAGTAGGCTCGTAATTTACAACCGTCTGAGCACAATTTATAAGTGCGTAACGCAAGTACGAAGAGCCATGCTTAACCATTTTGCCGGTTGTTTCGGATGTTCCTGACTGGAAATATCCCGGCTCTAATCCGGCAAACGAAAGCATTTGAGAAGCGTTTTTGAATTTAGAGAAATCACCAAATTCAGCAAGCATTACGGCAGCAGAATCAACACCGATACCGGGAACTGAAAGCATAGGCGGATTCATAGTAGAAACACATTCTTTGATTGAAGCTTCTGTTTCATCCACCTTTGAATCCAATTGGCTGTAAAGTTCTAAAACAATCTGCATTTCTTGCAGTAGATAATCTTCGGTATTTCCTACAGTGTTTTTTGCAAGCTGTTTGAGCTTTGCAAAATCAACTGTTGAGAATCTGCCGCGAGATAATTTTCTAAGTGCTTCATAGGACTTTGAGTTCATATTAGAAATCTTTTCCGGCGATGAATAGTTGGAAAGTATGTATAGTGCAGTAACAGAGAATTTACCGCCAAAGAATGGTTTAAACTCAGGAAATACCTTGTCTAAGATGTTTGTAAGTTCTACAAGCTGACGACTTCTGAGTCTGATGAGAGAATCTCTGAATCTTGTTAGTGACTTTAGCTTCTCGATGTGGTAAAATGATGATGGATAGGGCTTGTACTCTACCGTCATTAAATAGTGAGCAATCATCATGCAATCAA
>CAZTNR010000053.1:0-15736 GCA_964614955.1 uncultured Oscillospiraceae bacterium
CCACGGCCTCTACCACCCCAAGGTAGCGCTCTACCACCTGAGCCACACCCAGATTCCTGTGATATAGGGGATTTGCTCACAACGTGTGCTATTATAGCATAACAAAAATGGTTTGTCAATAGGATTTTTGAAAAAAATTGAAAAATTCCTGCCTTTTTACTGTTTGAATTTTTTCTTGATTTTCTGAGGAGTATCTAAAAATTTTCTTAAAAAGGTATTGACAACAACTGTGTTATATGATATAGTACAGATAGAACAACAAATGTTGTTTGTTTTGTGCACAAATTTTCAGAAAG
The DNA here is from genome assembly GCA_964614955.1 of uncultured Oscillospiraceae bacterium. Lineage (GTDB taxonomy): Bacteria > Bacillota > Clostridia > Oscillospirales > CAG-382 > UMGS1387. The sequence continues at coordinate 297 of CAZTNR010000053.1, forward strand.
GGGGAAGGCGTTGATGTTTAAGCTTGACTATAGTGACGGCAAACCTATATATGAGCAGATTAAGGATAACTTAAAGCAGCTGATTATTGACGGAGTGCTTAAGGTTGATGACAGAATTCCGTCTGTCCGAGAGCTTGCAGTCTCTATGGCAATTAATCCCAATACCATACAAAAGGCATATAAAGAGCTTGAATTTGAGGGGTATGTATATTCGGTAAGGGCAAAGGGTGTGTTTGTTGCATCTATCGAAAGCATTACCGAGGACAAAAACACCGAAAAGCTGTATAAGAATCTTGAAGATGCCTTGAGAGAACTGTATTTTGTTGGCGAAAGCAAACAGAAGGTTCTTGTGTCAGTTGATAAAATCTTTGAAAGGGGAAATAAAGATGATTAATGCTGCAGGTGTTGTTAAGAGCTTCGGTGATTTTAAGGCACTTAACAGCCTTTCACTTCACGTTAAAAGAGGCTCTGTTTACGGGCTTGTCGGTCCTAACGGCTCGGGTAAGACAACTTTTATAAAATCACTTATGGGTGTATACAAAATCAATGAAGGCGAAATCAGAATAGATGGTGAGCTTACATATGAAAATGCGGATATTAAAAGGAAAGTAATATGCATTTCCGATGATTTGTTTTTCTATCCTTCGTATACAATTATGGATACTGCAAAGCTTTACTCAGGCATTTACGAAAAGTGGAGCTGGGAAAGCTTTGAAAAGATGAAACAGATCTTCAATATCAATACAAAAAGAAAAGTAAGACGTCTTTCCAAGGGTATGCAGAAGCAGGTTGCCTTCTGGCTTGGTCTCTGCACTAATCCCGATATTATGATACTTGATGAACCTGTTGACGGTCTTGACCCTGTTATGAGAAGGAATGTCTGGAAGCTAATGCTTCAGGCTGTTGCCGAACGTGAAATGACGGTTCTCGTATCAAGCCACAATCTTCGTGAGCTTGAAGATGTCTGCGATTACGTCGGTATTCTTCACGAGGGTAAAATTGTGATTGAAAAGTCGCTTGATGATATCAGAGGCAATATTCACAAGCTTCAGGTTGCTTTTTCTGACAGAAGCTTTCCCGAGGCTCTTGATACAAAGCTTCAGATTCTCAACAAGACAGGGTTTGGCAGCGTAAATATGCTTATCGTCAAGGGCGAAGCTGAAGATATTATGCAGTCGGTCGTTGAGTATAATCCTGTCGTGTGTGACATTCTTCCTCTGACACTGGAAGAGGTATTTATCTATGAATTGGGAGGTATGGGTTATGAGTTCGAAACAATCCTGCTTTAAATCGATAATCAAGTGCGATCTTCGCCGTTCCTGGTGGATAAGCGCACTTGCGGCTCTGTTTATTTTTATGACCTCCACATCTCCGCTGTTTGATTATGCCTATCACAGATATGATTTTTACAGCAGCTATACGAGATACGACGATGTACTCGATTTTTGCGAGATGATGTTCGGCAACTACGCAACAGGTATGTGTATTGCGGCATTTGTTGTGCTTTATTTGTTCTCATACATAAATAAAGTTAATTCGGTGTCCTTCTTTCACTCGCTTCCTGCAACAAGAAATTCGCTTCTTACCGCGCACATAGTATCAGGCGTTATACTCATTGTTTCGCCGATGCTTATTAATACACTCATTTCCTTGTTTGCCGTAGGCAGAGGAGTTAAAGCTTCTTGGGTTTTACTTAGCTTCTGTTTGTATTTGCTATACAGTCTTGTTGTGTTCGGTCTTACTCTTGTTGTGTCTATGCTTACGGGTGTTTCAATTGCAAGCGGTATTTTCACCGGCGTTGTTGCACTTCTACCGCTGTTCATCTTTGCGTTTGTATCAGAGCTTTGTAATGACTATCTTTACGGCTATGCAGGCTTTCAGCCATTTGAGGATTTTCTTCTCAATTACGTGTATCTTACGCCCGAGTCTCTTATGTCAATAAAGGTAATCATTTATATTGTACTTATATGTGCCTTTGTTGCACTTTCGTACCTGATTTACAACAAGAGACACCTTGAAAACTTTGGTGAGGTTATCGCTTTTCCCAGCTTAAAAGGCTTGTTTAAGGTTCTGTTCGGCTTGTGCTCGGGTGTTCTCGGTTACTATTACTTTGAGGCATTTTGGAGCATCTCCAGTATTCTTACGATGCTTGTGTTCGGTACACTTGGTGTAATAATTGCACATATGCTTGCCAACAGAAGTATGAGCCTAAAAGGTGTTTTGAAGCCGCTTGTTGTAACGGTTGCACTTATACTTGCTTTATTTGTGGTATTTTTCTTTGATATTTTCGGGTATGAGAAGAAAATGCCCGAAATTGACGACATTGAATATGTCGATATCGGCGGTCTGTATTATGATGACTACACATATGTTGACAGCGATATCTACGGTGAAAACAGAGTAAGAGTTTCAAAGAAGGATCCGTTTATACCGCACTTCAGAAGCGAGGAGGAAAAGCAGCTTTTCCTTAATTTGCATAAGTACGCAATTGATATCCAATCTGAAAACGATATGTGGGAGGATGACTTCGTTACTCCTTCTTACAGGATAACTGAAAGAAGAACATTCAGAATTGAGTATACTCTTAAAGACGGTAAGGTTATGAAGCGTACCTATTCGCTTCCTAAGGCCGAACTTGATTCTTATACCTCAAAGATTTACTCAACCGACACCTACAGAAAGTGGAAGTATCCCGTTCTTGACGGTGTTGAAAAGGTTTATAAGTCTGTTGGTGTTTATGATAAAAGAACGTATTATAATGATGAGTATATTCGTTTGTCAGCACAATCCGATAATGCTAAGAGACTTATCGAAGCTGTACGGAAAGACAGGGAAAACATTTCCTACGATAAAATGCAGATAAATGAGTACGGAGGTCTTGTTACTGTTGAATTGAATTACACAACCATATATGTTTCTGAAGACGGTAAGGAGTTCCCTGTTGAACAGTCAGACAGCTATATTATCGGAAAATTTGATGTTAATACCTGGGCACTGCTTGAGGAACTTGATCTTTTTGCAGATAAGAGAATGATAACCTTACAGGACGTCAAAAGTGCAGATATTTATGCTGATGAGTACATATCTTCTGAAATTGCCGAGATGCCTGAGGGTGTTGCGTATGCCTCAAGTGCGGCAAATATAGAAATGGTAACGGTAGTACGCGACTATGACTATAAGAAGTATAGCGGAAACAACAAAAACTTTACAGACTCTCTGGATGTTGAAGTACTGTACGACCTTTATATGAACTACCACAACGATGTATTGCCCGATAATGAAGACTGCGTTGTTTTGACGATTGGTCTTAATGTAAATGACAATTCTGTCAGAAGCAGACAGCTTATTATTCCATTTAGTAAATTACCCGAAAACCTTAAGTTTATAGAAGAATTCTATGCTGAAAGGTAATCTCCTTTATGAAGGACCGCCGAAAGGCGGTTCTTCTTTTATAATCTTTTTTGCTTTAGCTATTGAAAATTTGAAATTAATATGATACAATAAATGTAACTGTAAAATCGGGGTGGTGTTGTTATTTGAATTTTCCTGAGTATGTTAAGTTTACACTTGACAGACTTGAAGAAAGCGGTTATAGTGCCTACCTTGTCGGAGGTTGTGTAAGGGATTTCATAATGGGAATTATCCCGCACGATTTCGATATAACGACGAACGCAACACCCGAACAGACAGAAAGATGCTTTAAAGATATAAAAACACTCGATATCGGAAAAAAGCACGGAACCATATCAGTGGTTTTTGATAAGGAAATTGTCGAGGTCACAACATACCGCATTGACGGTGAATACCGTGATTCAAGGCATCCCGAAAGTGTGACGTTTACCGATAAAATCGTAGAAGATTTGTCGCGGCGTGATTTTACAATTAATGCTATTGCATATTCGCCCAAAAGAGGCTTTGTTGACCCTTTTGACGGCAGGGGAGATATCGAAAGAAGAAGAATTGTTTGCGTCGGAAATCCAGGAAAAAGATTTGAAGAAGATGCTCTCAGAATTTTGCGGGCGTTACGCTTCTCTTCAAGATTCGGTTTTGAGATTGAGTCTGAAACCAAACAGGCAATTATTGATAAACGGGAGCTGCTTCTTAATATTGCTGCCGAACGTATTAACTCTGAGTTTTCGGGCATTCTTGACGGCAGATATGCTTCAGATGTAATTTCGCTCTTTATTGATGTATTCCGTACAGTTATCCCTTCACTTTCCCGTGTTGATTTTAACGGCATCAGAAGGGCTGAAAATTTTGACACAAATGTTAAGCTTTGTCTTTTCTTTTCTTGCTATGATAATAAAAACAAGTTGACAACACTTCTGAAGGGTTTGAAATTTGACAATAAAACCATAACAACAGTTACAAGTGTTGTTTCGTTGCTGAACAGCTATTCTGGCAAATATAATGACTGCGATGTTAAAAGAGCCGTTTCTAAAATAGGTGTTGATTGTACTCAAATCCTCTATCAGGCTCTTTACTGTCATACAGGCGATGATGCCTGTGTTTCGGCTCTCAGAAGTCTTGCGGAGTTTGTCGTTAGTAATGAATGTATGTCTATCTCCCGGCTGGATATAAAGGGCAACGAGATTATAGAAGCACTTGGCATTAAGCCGTCAATGACAGGAGCTGTTTTATCACGGCTTCTTGATGATGTTATTGACGGAATTGTACAGAATCGGAAATCCGCCCTGTTGGAACGGGCAAAAACATATACAAAGCAAAATTAAGGAGAATATTTTCCAATGCAGAACAAGCAACTACGCGGAACAATTTATATACTTATTGCAACAATTATATGGGGAAGCTGTTTTGTTGCCCAATCGGTTTCAACAATCGGTCCCTTCACTTATCAGGGTGTAAGATCCGTTATCGGCGCTTTGTTTCTTGTGGTTCTTTCGCTCGTGCTTGATGCTTCTGCCGAAAAGAAGGGCAGAAGTGTAATGAAGTGGTCGGATAAGACTCTTGTTACGGGCGGTATTATCTGTGGTCTTGTGCTTTTTGGTGCAATGAATCTTCAGCAGTTTGGCTTGCATCTTGGAACCGAGCCCGGAAAAGCCGGCTTTATTACGGCAATGTATATTCTGATAGTTCCTGTAATCGGTCTGTTTATGAAGAAAAAAGTGCGTGCCAATGTGTGGATAGGCATAGCGATTGCGGTTGTTGGTCTGTTTTTGCTTTGCGTGAATCCCGATGTCGGTCTCAAGCTTCAGCAGGGTGATAAATATGTTATCCTTTGCGCTGTCGTTTTTGCATTTCATATAACTGCTGTTGATATCTATGCGCCAAAGGTTGACGGGGTAAAGCTTTCCTGTATTCAGTTTGTTGTTGCCGGCGGTCTTTCCTGTGTTTGTATGTTCCTGTTTGAGGAACCTAAAATCAGTGAAATTATTGATAACACAATACCTGTTCTTTACGCAGGTATCGGCTCCAGCGGCATAGCGTATACTTTGCAGATTATAGGTCAGAAGTATTCACCGCCGACTCTTGCTTCACTTGCAATGAGCTTTGAATCTGTGTTTGCTGTTATATCTCAGGTTGTTGTTGCATTTATCGTATATCTTGTAGGCAAAGGCGAGCTTGTGCTTCCCACATCAAGAGAAATCCTCGGATGTGCCGTAATGTTTGCGGCAATTATGCTTGCGCAGCTTGAATTCCCAAAGAAAAAAGTAACGGAGTAGTTTGATTTGAAAAAAATGTTGGCAGTTGTAGGACCCACGGCTTCGGGCAAAAGCGACCTTGCGATTGATATTTGTCTGAGGTTCGGCGGTGAGGTTATTTCCTGCGACTCTATGCAGATATATAAAAGAATGAATATCGGTACTGCAAAGCCGACCTTAGATGAAATGCGCGGTATTGCTCACCATCTTATTGATTTTCTTGAGCCGGGCACCGAGTACTCCGCATCCAATTATGTTGCTGATGCCGACAGATGTGTAAAAACATTGCGGGATAGGGGAGTGCTTCCTGTTTTTTGCGGAGGTACGGGTCTGTATATTGACAGCTATATTTCAGGTCTTGAATTTTCCGATTTTGAAAATGATCCTTCTGTGCGCGAACGAATCGAAAAAGAAAATTTGGAATTTGGCGTCGGGTACATTTTTGAAAGGTTGAAATCGGTTGACTCCGAAAGCGCGCAAGCTATCGATGTTCATAATGTCAAAAGAGTAATACGTGCTCTTGAGGTTTATGAAACCACGGGTGTTACGATGTCAGAATGGAACAGACGGTCAAAATTAACTGCTAAAAAGAAGGACTGTCTTGTTATAGGTCTTGATTATAAGGACAGGGAAAAATTATACCATCGCATCGATACAAGAGTTGATATTATGATCGATATGGGTTTGATTGATGAAGCTAAAAAGCTTTTTGACGACGGGCTGATGTTGTCCAAAACGGCATCGCAGGCGATTGCATACAAAGAGCTTTTGCCGTACTTTAACGGCGAAGATACTCTTGAGAATTGTGTAGAGATTCTTAAACGAAATTCAAGAAGGTATGCAAAGCGTCAGCTTACGTGGTTCAGAAGAAATAAAGATATCAAATGGATTTTCAGAGATGAAAAGGACGATAAACAAATTTTGGAAGAAGCGTTCGGTTTGGTGAATGCTTATCTTGCGGAGGAAAATTAATGAGTATTTTTTCCAAATTTTGGTGTGATCCGATAAAACTTTTAAAAACACTTCTTGCACTCGCTTTGTGTATAGGAATTGTCATATATGTATACCTTCAGGTAATGGGAGGCTTCAGCGGCAGTATTGAAACCGAAACTGCTATGCACGTTTCCCTCAATGAAACTATTGAGACTACCGCTGTCATTTTCAGAGACGAAACTGTTATGGAAACTACTGCGAACGGAACGATTGTTACGGTTGTGTCTGAGGGCGAACGTGTTTCTAACGGTCAGCTTGTTGCCAATGTGTATTCCGACGGTGACGATGCGGTTTTGCAGGATGATATCAACAGAATTAACAGAAGCCTTGATATTCTTGAAAACAGTTCTGTCGATGAACAGTTTGTTATTTCTGATTTGCGTCAGCTCGATGATGATATTACAGATGTTTTCGGTGATATTTATACCGCTTCCGCAAAGGGCAGATTGTCTTCTGCAATTGCAACATCCTCGGAACTTCTTGTTAAGCTGAATAAGAGAGATATGATTGTTGAGTCGGGATTTGATTATACAGCTGAGTTTACAAGACTTCAGAACGAAAAGCAGCGTCTTGAGGGGCAGATTAAATCGGCAGCCGAGCCTGTTTATGCTGTCGGTTCGGGTTACTTTTTCGGTGATGTTGACGGTTATGAAAAGGATTTCCGGATTTCAGATGCCGAGAATATAACTCTATCGGATTTTGAGAGGCTGACATCCTTGTCGCCGGACGAAGAGGTTGCGGCATCCGGTAATGTAAAAATCGTAAATGATTTTATATGGTATCTTGTATGTTCGCTTGATGCTGACAAAGCAAGAACTCTTACCGAGGGCTGGAATTACAGAGTTGCTTTCCCTGAAAACGCCGATTATGAAATGACGATGAAGCTGTCAAAGATTGTCAGTGAAACTAATTCGCCTGTATCTCTTGCGGTTTTCAGAGTAAACGTACTTCCGAGCGATTTTAATTATAAGCGTTTTCAAAATGCCGAAATTGTCATTAAAGGCTTTGAAGGAATTTCTGTACCAAAGAAGGCTTTAAGAATTGTAAACGGTATTGAAGGCGTCTACATTCTTGTCGGTGATGTTGTTCGCTTCCGCAGTATAGATAGAATTGCGGAAAAGGATGGATATTATATTGTAAAGCTTAAGAGTAATGATGCTGTTTTTGTCGAGGAAGACGGTACTGAAACCGAGATTAAGCATCTGTCGCTTTATGACAGTATCATCGTCTCGGGTAAAAATTTATTTGACGGTAAGATTATTGGTTAAGAAGGGTTTATAATGGAAGGTAAATTTTCAAGAGAGGTTGTTCTTGAAAACATTCTCGATGTAAAACAAAAGATAAAGAGCTCAGCCGAAGCGTCAGGTCGAAGCAGTGACGGAATTGTTCTGCTTGCAGCAACAAAGACGGTTGATGCCGATACTATCAACTTTGCTATTGAGAACGGCATAAACTGTATTGGTGAAAACAGAGTGCAGGAGCTTTTGGAAAAATATGATTCTATAAATAAAGAAAACGTAGATATCCATTTTATCGGCAGACTGCAGACCAATAAGGTTAAATATATATGTGATAAGGTTTCTCTTATTCATTCTGTTGATTCCGTAAAGCTTGCAAAGGAAATTGACCGTCAGAGTGCGAAAATCGGCAAGATTATGGATGTGCTTGTTGAGGTTAATATCGGAAACGAAGAATCAAAAGGCGGTATTTCACCTGAAAATCTCGAGGGCTTTTTGATTGAATTATCCGGTTTTAAAAACATCGCGGTTAAGGGGCTTATGTGCATTCCGCCGAAGTGTGAAAATGCTGAAAAGACTTTGGAAAATGCTCGAATTTCCGAAAGTACAAAAAAAAGTTACAAAAATCAGGCGTTTTTCCGAAAAATTATGAAATTATTCCTTGACATATCGCAAAAAAAAATAGATAATATAAATATGCAAGTACTGTCAATGGGTATGTCTGATGATTATGAACAAGCTGTGACCGAAGGCTCGACGCTTGTCAGAGTCGGAAGAGGACTTTTTGGCAGCAGAAATTAGTTTATAATATTTTAATATAGGAGGATTTTTCAATGGGATTCAAAAATTTAGGCAAGATACTTTTTCCCGATGCAATTGCGGAAGATTATGAGAAGGATATTATAGGTGATGACGAGGATTATATCCCTGAAGATGAAAACAGAGCTTCTCTTACGTCCGAAAACACATATAATGCAAGAGGCGGTGCAAATGTTTCCGTTTCTGCAGGTTCTTCAATTGAAATGAAGGTTGTAACTCCCAAGAGCTACGATACCGTTACTCAGATTGCAGATCTTCTTCTTTCAAAGAAGACAGTTCTTCTTAACCTTGAAAACACAAACCGCGAAACAGCAAGACGTCTTATCGATTTTCTTTCCGGCGTTGCTTATGCACTTCACGGTGATGTTCAGAAGGTTGCAGATAACACATATGCAATTACTCCCAGCAATGTTGCTGTATCTAAGGAAAGTGTCGGTGCCGCAGCATCTGCAGCAGCCGAGACAGATAACGGCGGTATGAACTTCTGATTATGCAGACTCTTCTTTTGCTTCTGCAGCTTACGGCAGGTCTTTTTCTTGATGCACTCTCCTTGTGTATGTTTGCAAGAGCCATCATTTCTTGGCTTCCGGGCTTGTCCGACTCTTCGTTGGGAGATTTTCTCTTTACTGTAACTGAATGGATTATTCAACCCGTCAGAGCTGTGTTTGACAGATTCGGATGGGGGCAGAATATGATGCTTGATATGCCGTTTTTTGTTACATTTATCATTCTTTCTTTAGTGAGAACCTTACTATGACAGATATTCACAGCAAAGATGATGCAAAGCTTCAAAAACGGTTGGACGAGCTGTGCGAAAGAAGTAAAGAGAGGTACAGCCCCGAGTTTACGGATTTTCTTGACGGACGTTTGTTGAGATATACCGAATCCCATCTTAGCACTAAAAGCGGTATAAGAGCTGTATCTTATGGCGGCTTTGTGGGTGCTGAAAGTTGTGTGACCGGTATTTTCCCCGAAGAAATATACGGCAGTGCTTCCGAAGAGGAGCTGCAGTCATACTTTGAGCTTTCAGGGGTTGAAATACGCGGTTCCGGATTCTGCGCTTTTTCTCACAGAGACATTTTGGGTTCTGTTCTTTCTCTTGGAGTCAAGAGGGAAACCATGGGGGATATTTACCTTCCGGAAAACGGTAACTGCGGATATATCTGTATGACTCCCATTGCAGCACAGTACGTCTGCGACACCTTGGATTTTGTCGCAAGAGATAAGGTTAAATGTTCTGTTATATCCGTAAGCGAGCTTCCGCTGATTGAAAGAAAGTTTTCTGTGATTTCAGGAACCGTGGCTTCGGAAAGGCTTGATTGCGTTGTTGCTCTTGCTACCCGTGCATCTCGTGAAAAATCGAAGAGTTTGATTGTTTCGGGACGTGTAAATGTAAATCACGAACCTGTCTTGAAGGCTGATTTTTCTGTGGAGAACGGTGATGTTCTTTCGATAAGGGGTCTCGGCAGATTTGTTGTTGCCGAGATCGGAGGTCTTACCAAGAAGGGCAGAAGCAGAACGATAATTCATAAAATGATTTGATGTTAAATCTTATAATCTATAGTAGAAAAATATAAATGTCGGCAGTGCTGTTTTTGCTATTGCCGATATTTGCGCGATTAAACAAAACATTTTTTAGGTTTAAAATTACTTTTTTACAATAAAGGAGCACTCTAACTATGTCAAAAGACTTTGGAAAGACACTTAATCTTCCCAAGACAGAGTTTTCAATGAGAGCCAATTTGCCTCAGAGAGAGCCTGCAACAAAGGATAAGTGGGAAGAACAGAACGTATACGGAAAAATGCTTGAGAAGAATAAGGGCAATCAGAGCTTTATAATTCACGACGGTCCTCCTTTCTCTAACGGCAATATTCATATGGGTACTGCTATGAATAAGGTTCTCAAGGACATAATTAATAAGTCTAAGTCTATGCAGGGATACTATGTGCCTTACATTCCGGGCTGGGATAACCACGGTATGCCTATAGAGAGTGCCATTATAAAGAAGAGCAAGCTTGACAGAAAGAAGATGTCTGATTCCGAATTTCGCAGTGCTTGTCAGGAATTTGCAGCAAACTTTGTTGATATTCAGATGACATCCTTCAAGCGCTTGGGCGTTCTTGCAGATTGGGAGCATCCTTACCTTACAATGAAGCCTTCTTTTGAAGCAAAAGAGGTTAAAGTGTTCGGTGAGATGTATAAGAAGGGCTATATCTATAAGGGCTTAAAGCCTGTTTATTGGTGTCCCTACGATGAAACTGCACTTGCTGAGGCTGAAATTGAATATGCTGAGGATAAGTGTACATCTATCTACGTTAAGTTTCGTCTTAACGACGATAAGGGCTTCTTTGACGGCGTTTGCGATAAGGAAAAGACATACTTCATTATCTGGACAACAACTACCTGGACTCTTCCCGGTAACGTTGCTATTACCGTTCACCCCAGAGAAACATATGTCCTTATCAAGGCTGCTGACGGTAACTATTACATCACCGCCGAGGCTCTTGCTTTCAAGACAATGGCTGCAGGCGAAATCGAAGGCTTTGAGGTTGTTAAAGAGTTTAAGGGTCAGGATCTTGAATATATGACTGCAAAGCACCCCTTCCTCGACAGAGACAGCCTTCTTACTGTTGCTGAATACGTAACAATGGACAGCGGTACAGGCTGTGTTCATACAGCTCCCTCTTACGGTGCAGACGACTATTTTACTGGTATGAGATACGGTCTTCCTATCGATGTTGCTGTTGATGACAGAGGCTATCAGAATGAGCTTGCAGGCAAGTTCTGCGGTCTCAGATATGATGAATCCAATGAGGCAATTCTCAATGATATGAAGGAAAGCGGTGCGCTCTTCTCAAGCGAAGATATTGTTCACCAGTATCCTCACTGCTGGAGATGTAAGAATCCTATCATCTTCAGAGCAACACCTCAGTGGTTCTGCTCTGTTGAAGCCTTCAGAGACGACGCAGTAAAGGCTTGTGAGTCTGTTCAGTGGCTTCCTGAATGGGGTGGAAACAGAATGGTTTCTATGATTCGTGAAAGAGCAGATTGGTGTATTTCCAGACAGAGAAAATGGGGTCTTCCTATCCCTGTATTCTACTGTGAAGACTGCGGAGAAATAATTTGTACAGAAGAAACAATTGATAAGGTTTCCAAGATTTTCGGCGAAAAGGGTTCTAACGCCTGGTTTGATATGACAGCCTCCGAGCTTCTTCCCGAAGGCTTTGTATGTCCTAAGTGTGGCAAAACTCACTTTATCAAGGAAACAGATACACTTGACTGCTGGTTTGACTCGGGTTCTACTCACTTTGGTGTTCTTTCCGATGAAGAATGGCCCGCAGACCTTTATCTTGAAGGTGCCGACCAGTACAGAGGCTGGTTCCAGTCCTCGCTTCTTACAGCTGTCGGTGCAAAGGGTATGGGTGCTCCTTACAGAGCAGTTCTTACTCACGGCTGGGTAGTTGACGGCGAAGGCAAAGCGATGCATAAGTCCCTCGGTAACTCTGTATATCCCGAAGATGTAATTAAGGTATACGGCGGCGACTTGCTTCGTCTCTGGGTTGCTTCAAGCGACTATAGAGTTGACGTAAGAGTATCCGACCCCATCTTCAAGCAGCTTTCCGAAATTTACAGAAAAATCAGAAATACAGCAAGAATTCTTCTTGCAAATCTCGGCACAATTGAAGAAGATTTTGACCCTAACAAGGATATGGTTGATGTTAATGACCTATGCCCCATTGATAAGTGGATTGTTTCTCAGTTCAATGACCTTGTTGCGAGAGTGATGAAGGCATATAACGATTATGAGTTCCATCTTATATATCACGATGTACACGATTTCTGTGCCGGCGAGCTTTCTAAACTTTATATTGATATTTCCAAGGACAGAGTATATGTTGAGGCCAAGGATTCTAAGCTCAGAAGAAGTGCTCAGACAGCTATGTATATCGTTCTTCACGGTCTTACAAAGCTTCTTGCACCAATCCTTTCTTATACGGCTGAAGAAATGTGGCAGTTTATGACTCATCTTGATTCGGACAATGAGGAAAGCGTATTCCTCAACAATGTTCCCGAATATAAGTCCGAGCTTGAATTCAAGGATGTAGCCGAAAAGTATAACAAGCTCTTTGCTTACAGAGATGATGTAATGAAGGCACTTGAGCTTGCGCGTGCTGAAAAGCTAATTGGTAAGAGCCTTGATGCTTCTGTAACAATCTATGTTAAGGATGCCGATACAATGGCGTTCTTCAAGAGCTTTGAGGATGAGCTTCGCGATATCTTTATCTGCTCTGAAGTAAAGCTTTCCTCCGATGCGGCAGCCGACGGTGCATTTACTGAAACCGAAACGGGTATTGCCGTTAGGGTTGATGCAATGCAGGGTACCAAGTGTGACAGATGCTGGTATGTAAAGAATGATTGTACAGATCTTGGTGAAGACCAGAACCTCTGTGCAAGATGTATGAATATCGTTAAGGCATCTTTCCCTGAAATTCTTGCATAATATGTTATCTGCTGTTATTGCAATTGCAGTAATACTGCTTGATCAGATATCCAAGCGCTTTGTTTGTACAAATTTAAAGCCTGTCGGAAGTATACCGATAATTGAAGGCGTTCTCAATTTTACTTATGTGGAGAATACGGGAGCTGCTTTTGGTATGCTTTCTGATAACAGGGCTGTGTTTATGGTTATCTCTGTTCTTGTGATTATTGTACTCAGCATAGTTATTGTAAAATTTCAGGGTCAGAGTAAATTGTTTGACGTTTGCCTCGGACTGATTGTCGGAGGCGGTGTCGGCAATATGGTTGACAGAGCTTTTCTCGGCTATGTTGTTGACTTTATTGATTTTTGTGCATTTGATTTTTGGAAATGGGTCTTCAATGTTGCAGACAGTGCTGTAGTTGTTGGTTGTATACTTGCAATCATATTTGTAGCTTTCGATAAGAAAGCGGCTGTAATCGGACAGACAACGGAAGTGAAGAATGCGGAGAATGCCGATGAATAATAATTCCGATTTTGAAAATGAAATAATGGAATTTGTGTCCGAGAGCGACGGTATAAGACTTGATCTGTATGTTTCGCAGATGTGTGAGCTTACAAGAAGTAATGCATCGAAGCTGGTTGAAAAAGGCAATGTTTCGGTTGACGGCAAGACAGTAACTAAAAAGAGCTTTCCTACAAAAAAAGGGCAGAGAATCGCAGTTGTTTTGCCGCCTGTTGAAGTTTGCACGGCTATTCCTCAGCAAATGGATTTGTGTATTGTTTATGAGGACGACGATATAATTGTAGTAAATAAACCTCAAGGAATGGTTGTTCATCCGGCGCCGGGAAATCCAGATAAAACTCTTGTTAACGGTCTTATGTATCACTGTGAAGGAAGACTTTCCTGTATTAACGGAGTGATACGTCCGGGTATCGTTCACAGAATTGATAAGGACACAAGCGGTCTGCTTGTCGTTGCGAAGAATGATAATGCTCATAATAATCTTGCCTTGCAAATTAAAGAACACTCGTTTAAGCGGGTGTATAAAGCGGTTGTCATAGGTTCGTTTTCAGAACCGGATGGCAGAATTGACTTGCCTATCGGCAGACATCATACAAACCGTAAAAAAATGGCTATTACCTCTCAGAATTCCAAAGAGGCAGCAACAAATTATAAAACCATTGAAGTGTTCAGGGGATATTCTCTTTGTGAATTCCGACTTGAAACAGGGCGAACACATCAGATTCGTGTTCATACATCTCATTTCGGTCACGCAGTTGTCGGCGACCCGCTGTATGCTCCCCTTGAGGGAAAAAATCCCTTCAACCTTACGGGACAGTGTCTTCACGCAGTTGTTCTCGGCATAGTTCATCCGACAACAGGGGAGTATATGGAATTTTCTGCACCGCTTCCCGAACATTTTGAAAAAACTCTCGAGCTATTGAGAAAAAACTATAACTAAATTATATAAGCAAAAAACTGGAGGAAGTCCTATGGATAAGACTAAACTTTCGGCAATAGCCAATGAAATCCGTAAGGGTGCGCTTACTGCAGTATACTCGGCACAGTCCGGTCATCCCGGCGGCTCTTTGGGTATCGCAGATATTCTCGCTTACCTTTACTTTGAAGAAATGAATGTTGATCCAAAAAATCCTAAAATGGAGGACAGAGACAGATTTGTTCTCTCAAAGGGACATACTTCACCCGCACTTTAGGCTACTCTTGCTGAAAAGGGCTTTTTCCCTAAAGAAGATTTAAAGACATTCAGACACAAGGACAGCTACCTTCAGGGTCACCCCGATATGAAGCACATTCCCGGCGTTGATATGTCAACAGGTTCTCTCGGTCAGGGCATTTCTGCTGCCTGCGGTATGGCACTCAGCGGAAAAATTTCCGAAAAATCCTACAGAGTATGGGCTATTCTCGGAGACGGTGAAAGCCAAGAGGGTCAGGTTTGGGAGGCTGCTATGTTTGCGGCACATTACGGTCTTAATAATCTTGCAGTTTTCGTTGATTTTAACGGACTTCAGATTGACGGTCCCGTTGCTGAGGTAATGAATCCGTCACCCCTCGATGAAAAATTCAAAGCATTCGGCTGGAATGTAGCTGTTATTGACGGTCACGATTTTGATCAGATTGATGCTGCTGTTAAGGCTGCAAAGTCGTCTGACAAGCCCTTTGCCATTATCGCAAAGACTGTTAAGGGTAAGGGCGATTCCTTTATGGAGAACAAGTGCGAGTGGCA
>CAZTNR010000054.1:0-14909 GCA_964614955.1 uncultured Oscillospiraceae bacterium
GCATCTGCTGCTGACGGAACAAGTTATCTTGATATTGTTTCATTTATAAAATCGAATGGTGGGGCTCCCGAAAAGGACTTAAAGGAACTTTGGCGAAGAATTGTATTCAACATGGCTATTTCCAACATTGATGACCATTTGAGAAATCACGGCTTTATTCTTACTCCTGACGGTTGGTGCCTGTCTCCATTGTACGATGTTAACCCTGTTCCTTACGGTGATGAACTTTCACTTAATGTAAGTGAGGAAAATCCGTCCATTTCCATTGAACTTGCTGTTGAAACAAGCGAGTATTATGGTTTTTCTAAAAGCGAAGCTGAGAAAGAAGCACAAAATATTATTACAGTTGTTAAGGACAACTGGGAAAGACTTGCTTCCAAACATGGAATCAGCAGAAGCAATATAGAATATATGCGTCCGGCGTTTAGTGCTTGTGAAAGTAAATAACATGTTTGATCTGATATCAAATCAATATGCCACAGCCACCGATATAATAGAATAACATAGCTTCAATACGGCTGGTATGATGTTTCATACAGCCGTATTTTTATATATAACTCCACAAACAAAAAGAAAAAGTTTCATTTAAGGCATAAAGATACTTATTGATTTTTTTGAGAGGACTATTATATCAGAAAAAACGATTTTAGATTACTTTGACACATCATAATTCCAAAATATCCCTTACAGTTCTAAAAATGCTTGTGATAGGCATTCAAATATTCGACAGTATTTGATAAAATATAAGGACAGGAAGTGATGTTGTGGATTACGAAGAATTGGGACACAAATTAAAGATTGAGCGTGTCAAGCTCAACTACAAGCAAGAATATCTTGCTGAGAAAATAGGTGTTCAACAGAAATACATATCTAAAATAGAGCACGGCGGAGCAAAGCTGGAGTTCGCTAAAATATATGAATTGGCAAATCTTTTGGGTGTTTCACTTGACTATCTTGCGGGGCGTGAAAGCATAACGACCGATGATTATCTTACAAACACCATATTAATCAGACTACAGCTATTATCGAATAGCGAAAAAATACTTTTATTAGAGGCGATTGAATATTACATAAAATATTTAAAAGATAAAATTGCGAAAGGGTGAATGACCGTGAAAATAGTGTTGTTTGTTACTATGCAGAAAATTTTGATGCAGCACTTCGGTCATAGCTTGCGGATATAAAAAGTTTTTATCGGTAGTACTTTGTATTATTGCACTATGGCAGAAATGCTATAGTGCTTTTTAATAATACGGGTATTGCCTATGACGAGAAAACGCCGACAATACTTCTTTAACTTTATACTAAATTATGAGGACAATAAAAATTCTGTTCTAAGGGTTTTTATTGTCCTTTTTGTTTTTTATCTAATCAGAGCTCCTCCTCTTGTATCTCCTAACTAAACAAAAATTTAAGGAGATACAAAATGAAGAAAATAAAAAACTTTATCAAAAAGTGGGCAATTCGGGCAACCTCAATTGTCATTATATTACAGAGGCATCAAACTTCTTTTCATTTTTTTGAAAAGGAGGGTTGTTGCCATGAGTGATAACACGATAATTGTGAACCGATTCAAAAAGTTTATTCGGGTGTCACTTCAAAATCACTCTATCAATTTACACAAAAAGCATAGCAGGCTCAAGGAACTGGAAATTGAACTGGAAGATGCTATGCTGTACGATGAAGCCGTCTACGATGAATACTCTTTCCTTGAGAACTTCGTCAGAGTAATGGACTTCAATATGATGATTAAAAATGATTTGCTCTATGAGGCATTAAGGTCAATGGAGCAAAGACATCGAGACATTGTATATCTGAGTTTATGTGAAAGCTGGAGTGACAAGCAAATCGGGCAAAAGCTCAATATGTCCCGGTCAAGTGTACAGAGAATTAAAAAGCAACTGCACGATGAGCTCAGAAAAAAACTTATCGGAGGTGAAGAAGATGATGAATAAAAAAAGGCTGAATTAACATACGAGATAATTTGCGACGCAATAAACGGCAACGAAGAAGCTGAAGAGCTTATTCTTACATACTACGAGCCGTATATTATCAAGCTCTCAAAGGTTCCGGTTATCAGCTCAAACGGTCAGATAAGGTATGTGATATACGAGGATATTTATATGAGCTTGAAGCTCAAGCTCCATGAATTGATTCTCGGATATGAAATAGCATAAGCCAACTCCTTGAGACGGCTCCTCGAAGATATTTTTGTTAACGGGGAGCCGAATCTTAACTGTCATTTTTGCAAAGCATATCTTTCTTTTTAGATATGCTTTCCAAAAATGATATTTAAATCATTTCTTGAACCTTGGCAACTGAATAGCACCTTTTTAATCGTAAAGCCGTGCGGCTGTGAAAACGGTAGCACTTGAATCGGTACGCCAAGACTTCGTATTTTTAATTACGAACGAGCGAGAAATACCGAGTTCTAAACCTATACTCAGGCATATAGGGATGCAATGAAACGCACGGTCAGTAATTGATACTTGTGTACGCACCTCGCGGAGTACCCGGGAGAGCTGAAATGCTATGTACGCCGATTGCCTTCGGCTGTTAAAAAGGGGCGTTATAAATCATTTCAGAATATAAAGGAAAATTGTGGTAACAATAAACGCAGAGGTGAAAAAATTGAGTGAAAATATAAATAATACCGACAACGTGCTTTCATCTTTGGTTGATATAAGAGATGTTAAGATTGATAAAAGTCTTCCTACAGAGGAACGTATAAAGTCTTATGTGGAGCAAATCAAAAACCCTTATAAATTCAAAGTTGGAGATGTGATAGTAAAGGTTTCCTTTTCCGGAAATGAAAACACTATAAGTGATAATTTTGTAAATATGATAGCAAATATGTAATTTCCGGAATTGTTTCAAAAAATTACATCCGAATTTTGCAATTTGCAAACTGGATTTTTGCTTGAATATGTGTTATTATATTTACGGACAAAATACAGCGAAACTTCGGTTATGTTTGAGGGCAACCTTATAAAGTAACAGGAGCGGTTTATTATGCAAATAATTAAAGATATCGAATACAGAGCCGCCATTTATCTTAGACTTTCTAAAGATGATGGCGACTTGTCGCTTTCAGGCGGCAAAAACGAAAGTAACAGTATAGCGAGTCAACGTCTTTTAATAAAGGACTTTCTGAAACAGCATCCGGAAATAACTGTTTATGAAGAATACTGTGATGACGGCTTTACGGGTACGAATTTTGACAGACCTCGATTTCAGGATATGATTGCTGATATAAAAAGAGGTGTTATTAATTGCATTATTGTAAAAGACTTATCACGTTTTGGTAGAGAATACATCGAAACCGGAAGATATATCGAAAAAATATTTCCGTCGTTAGGTGTAAGATTTATCGCCGTAAACGACAACTATGACAATGTAGCTGATAATTCAGCGGCAAATGACTTTATTCTTCCGTTTAAGAACCTTATTAACGATTCTTATTGCAGGGACATTTCCGTAAAAGTAAGAAGTAACCTTGACGTTAAGAGAAGAAACGGAGAATTTGTCGGCAGCCGTGTTGTGTATGGCTACAGACGTTCTTCTGAGAACAAGAACCAACTTGTAATAGATGAAACTGCCGCCGTTGTTGTTAAGGACATCTTTCGGATGAAAACCGAAGGAATGAGTGCTGAACGTATTGCAGATTGCTTAAACGCCAGTGGTGTTCTTTCTCCCATCGAGTATAAGAAAGCAAACGGTTCAAAGGAAAAATACGCTTTTCAAAAGCACAAAAAGGCACTTTGGAGTGCAGTTGCAGTGTATAGAATATTATCCAATGAAATCTATACCGGTACTCTTTTGCAAGGCAAGACTACAACACCTAATTATAAGGTGAAAAAGACGGTGAGAAAGTCCGAAAATGAGTGGTCTAGAACCGAGAATGCACACGAGGCAATAATCTCACGATCACAGTTTGAGTTGGTTCAAAGAATATTGCTTGATGATACAAGAAGTCCTAAAGGGAAAGACAAGGTACACATCTTTTCAGGCAAGGTCTTTTGTGCCGACTGCAAAAGCACTATGGTTCGCAAGGTTTCTAAAAGCGGAAACAAAGAATATGCTTATCTCATCTGCAACGGGCATAAGAAAGGTACAACCGAGTGCTTTCCTCACAACATAAAGGAAGAAGTGCTGTATGAGGCAGTATTTGCTTTTGTTAAATCTCAGCTTGATATACTTCTTGAAATGGAAAGAGCCTTGAAAGCTATTGAGAATTTGGCGTGGGAAAAGCGAGAGATTGAAAAACTGAAAAGGAAAATCGCCACACAAAATGAAGCAATTCAAAAAGTGAAGCGATTAAAAGCAAGTCTATATGAAGATCTTCGGGAAGAAATCATCACCGAAGACGAATATCAGACTTTTAAGAAGGAGTATGACGAAAAGATTGCAACAATACAGGAAACTATTATGTCTTTGGAAAGCGATTTAAACAGTGTTTCTGAGGGACTTACCGATAAGCAAGGATGGCTGTCTCAGTTTACAAAATATAAAGGTATAGAGAGCCTTAACAGAACAATAGTGGTCAATCTCATTGATAGAATTTATGTTGGTGCAAATAACGAAATAGAAGTTATAATGCGTCACAAGAACCAGTTTGCCGCAGCTTCCGAATTCATCGAACATCAGAAGAAGGAGGCGGTATAATTGGCACGAGTATCCCGCAAAGGTAGCAATAATATATATGTAACCAAAACCGAAGTAATTCGCATTTGGAACGCTGCTCTGTATGTAAGACTTTCTGTAGAAGATAACGGCAAAGATTCGGACTCCATAAGTAATCAAATTGCGATTCTTGAAAAGTATGTTTCCGAAAGACCGTATCTTGAAAAGGTTGATATTTATATCGACAACGGATACACAGGTACTAATTTTGCACGTCCGGAGTACGACCGTATGATGAACGATGTAAAAAAAGGACTTGTAAACTGTGTAATCGTAAAGGATTTATCAAGACTCGGAAGAAACTATATAGAAACAGGAGATTTTATTGAAAAAATCTGTCCGTTCTTTGGACTGAGGTTCATATCAGTCAATGATGATTACGATACAGAAACCAGTCTTTCAGGCACTGCTCTTTCGGTATCTCTCAAAAATATCGTAAACGATTATTATGCCAAGGATATATCAAGAAAGGTAACATCTGCACTTCGTACAAAAATGCTGCGAGGTGACTATATAGGCAACTATGCTCCGTATGGCTATCTCAAAGATCCTAAAAACAAAAATCACCTTGTCATAGATTATGAAGTTTGCGATGTTGTCAAGAGAATCTTTGAAATGAGAGCAGACGGTAGAAGCTTTATGAGTATAAACAGAACTCTTAATGATGAAGGTGTTTTATCTCCGAGCGAGTATAAAAGGCAATGCGGTATAATTACAAACAACAACGACAAACCCGGCAGAATTCTTTGGAACAAGCATATGATAACAGAAATACTGTCGAATGTCGTTTATATCGGTAGTCTTGTACAGAGAAAATCAAGTCAGTGCTTATATGAAGGAAAAACTTTTCACAGAACTTGCGAAGATGAATACATCGTAGCTGAGAATACACATGAGCCGATCATTGATTATGACCTGTTTGAAAGAGTACAGATAGTTAATACAGAAGCTGCAGAAAGAACACGGGCAAACAGCGGAAAGTATTCACATCTTCCGAAAACGGAAAACTTATACGGCAAAAAGTTTGTTTGTGCTGTCTGTGGGAGAGTTATGAAACTCCAACGCTCCTTTAACAGTAAAAAGGATAAGGTGTATTTCACATTTAAGTGTCCCACATATGCTGAGCACGGAAAAACAGGCTGTTCTGACGTAAAAATCAAAAAGGCAAATATGGATTTGGCAGTGATAGAACTCATCAACAAGCATATTGAACTATTTGTTGATATGGATGAAACACTAAAACGGCTATTAGCAGTGAAAAAGCAAAAGGCAGTTTTCGCTGACAACAATAGCAAGGTGAAGTCTATTCGTGAGATGATAGCTAAAAAAGAAGCGGTTCTGAGTACTATGTATGCAGATTTGAAAGAAGGCTTTCTAACAGAATCCGAGTATGCAGACAACCGTGACATTCTGAAGTCCGATATAGAAAAACTCAAACGGGAGCTTTCAGAGGTGGATACGTTACTGTCTGAAGCTCGCAAGCAATCTAAAGCGGAAAGTAATTGGAAACGACTTGTCAAGAAGTACAGTAATATTACCGAAATGTCAGCGGAAATCGTTGAAGCATTTATTGAAAAGATCTGCATTAATGCAGAAAATCAAATTGAAGTTACTTTAAAATACTTTGACGAGATTGAAGCACTTATGCATCTTTGCAACAGACTTTCAGCGGAGGTGGCATAATGACAAAGACCCTTGCAATGTATATGCGTATATCCCTTGAGGATGTAGATAAGAGAACAAATTCCGCAAAGGACAAAAGCAACAGTATACTATCACAGCGAAGACTTATTCAGAAACACATCTCTGAGAACAAAGAGTTCGTAGGTTACAGAGTTTTAGAATTCATTGACGACGGTTGCACCGGAACCAACTTTGACAGACAAGGCTTTACTAAAATGATAGAGCTTGTCAAAAAGGGTGAAGTTGAATGCATTATAGTCAAGGACCTTTCCCGTTTCGGCAGAAATTATATTGAGGTCGGCGACTACCTGGAGCATATTTTCCCGTTCCTTGGAATCAGGATAATATCCATAAATGATTATTACGACAGTAATGATTACTCGGGTAAAACAAGCGGAATGGATATTGCTTTCAGAAACCTTATCTATGACTACTACAGCAAGGATCTTTCAAAGAAGGTCAAGAGTGCAATGGGACTCAAGCAAAAAGATGCACATTATCTCAGCTGTGTTCTGTATGGCTATAAGCCTTCCGAAAGTGATAAACACCAAATGGTAATAGACGAAGAAGCCGCCAAAGTTGTACGCAGAATATTTGCGGAAATTATATCGGGAAAGACGACTACGCAAGTGGCAAAAGGACTTAATGACGATGGGATTCCAACTCCAGGTCAATACAAAGGGATAAAGTATAAGAAATCTCAAAGTCACCAATGGTCACATATGAGAATCCACGAGATGGTTTCCAATATTAAGTACACAGGCACTATGGTCAATCATACCCGTGAAAGCAGATTTATACGAGATAAGTCCCAAAGAAAATGCTCTCCTGATGAATGGATTGTGCGTGAAAATGCACATGAGCCTATTGTTACAATGGAGGAGTTTCAAGCAGCCAACGAAAAGATACAGCGCCGTAATATGAGCACAAAGCAGATACTTCCTACAAGCGACAGAGTTTATGTCTGTGCGTACTGTGGTCGAAAGCTTGAAAAAGCAAACGGAACAGTTTTTGCCTGTATCTCTCACAGATTCCATGAAAAAAGCGAATGCGTAAAAGTCAGATTCAGAAAAAGTGTTATGGAAGACGTAGTTTTCGAGGCATTGAAAGCACAGCTATCACTTATCAAGCTTAGTGTAAGAAACTCGATACCGGAAAACAAAAACAAGCACACCGAAATTAAACGGCTGCTTGATTCACTTTCCTCCGAAATATCCTCTCTTGACAGAGAAAAGCTTGAGCTTTACGAAATGTACCGCTTTGGAGATTTAACTGTCGAAGAGTATATGGAGAGGAAAGATAGGCTTATGACAAAATTGGATGCTTTAAAGAAACGACTTTCTGATACCGAGGAAGAATATAAAAATGCAGTAGCTCAGGATAATCAAAACCAAGAGGAAGAAAAAAAGGCAATAATCATAGCAAAGACAAACGATGAAATGCTTCGCAGTAATATGTATGAGGCAATTGAAAAAGTGGTTGTTTTTGCTCCTGACAAAATAGAAATCAGCTGGAAATTCGATGATCTTTTCGTAGCTTTGAAGCACTAAAAAGCGCCGAGTTGTCCTAAAATAACATAATGGGTAAACCCTTTATGTTAAGCAGGTTCAAAAAGTGGGAAGCCGAAAACGCCCTATTTTCAAGGGTTTTCCGGGATTTGTAAATAATTTTTGTACCTACTTGACATAATCAGATGACCTCGGAAGGGTTGTAATCCCCAAGGAAATAAGAAGAACCATGAGAATAAGAGAGGGCGACCCCCTCGAAATTTTCACCGACCGCGACGGCGAAGTAATCTTCAAAAAATACTCACCCATCGGCGAACTTCTCGGCTTTGCCACGCAGTATGCAGAAACACTCTATAAAACCAGCGGACATCCTGTTATTGTCTGCGACAGAGACAGTGTCGTTGCCTTTGCAGGTGTTTCCAAAAAGGAGTGTAACGAAAAGAAGGTTTCACCCGATATTGAGTCAATAATGGAATCGCGTCAGATGTATACCCGCAAGAATGACAGCAAAAACTTTTTCGTGGTTGACGGTAATGAAAAAATAATTATGTCCTGCGCCGTGCCCATTATTTCGGGCGGTGATGTTATAGGTGCAGTTGTGTCAACACAGAGCTCCGAAGAGAGTATGACAGAGCCGGACGATACAGAAATTAAACTTGTCCAGACAGCGGCGACATTCCTCGGCAAACAGATGGAAGAATAAATCAAGGCACCCCGTCGGGGTGCCTTTAGTGTTATTAATCAAGTTCCTTTTTACCCGTATATAGCTCGTAGTATCTGCCTTTCTGACTCAGCAAATCGTCGTGGTCGCCGCGTTCAACAATTACGCCTTGCTCGAGAACCATTATTGCGTTTGCATTGCGAACGGTAGAAAGCCTGTGGGCAATAACGAAGGTTGTTCTGTCCTTCATCAGTCTGTCCATACCGTGTTCAATGTGACGCTCGGTTCTTGTGTCGACAGAGCTTGTCGCTTCGTCAAGTACAAGAATCGGTGCTTTGCTTATGGCGGCTCTCGCTATGTTGAGAAGCTGTCTCTGACCCTGTGAAAGGTTTGCACCATCACCCTCGAGTACCGTGTTGTAGCCGTGTTCAAGTCGCATAATGAAGGAGTGCGCACTTGCGGTCTTTGCCGCCGCAATTACCTCTTCATCGGTAGCATCGGGTCTGCCATATCTGATATTTTCCATAACGGTACCTGTAAAAAGGTGGGTGTCCTGAAGTACCATTGCAATATTGGAGCGAAGATCATCTCTCTTGATTTTCTTGATGTCGACGCCGTCGATAGTGATAGTGCCTGATTCTATGTCGTAGAAACGGTTGAGAAGATTGGTGACGGTTGTTTTTCCTGCACCGGTAGAGCCGACAAAGGCGATTTTATGTCCCGGCTTTGCGTAGAGTGAAATGTTCTTGAGAATAAGCCTGTCGGGGTTGTATCCGAAGGAAACGTCGTCAAGGATTACGTGTCCCTGCATATCGTGCATCGAAACTGCATCCGGAGCGTCAGGCACTTCGGGCTCCTTGTCCATAACCGCAAAAACTCTTTCGGCACCTGCAAGGGCAGAGAAGACGGTTGTCATTTGCATTGATATTTCATTTATAGGTCTTGCAAACTGCCTTGCATATTGACCGAATACCATAAGACCGCCGATGTCAAATCTGCCGAGGGCACATAAAACACCGCCGACACCGATTGTGAGTGAATAGCTTATCTGGCTTGTGTTGCCCATAATGGGGCCCATAATGCCGCCAAAAAAGTTGGCATTTATCTGAGTTTTTCTCAAATCGTCGTTGAGAAGTGAAAACTCGTCAACACAGGCCTCTTCGTGGTTGAATACCTTTACAACCTTTTGACCTGAAACCGTTTCTTCAATATATCCGTTTACTGCACCTAAGGATGCCTGCTGGGAGGAATAATACTTTCTGCTTTTGCCTGCTATAAAACCGCCTGCTCTTATAAAAATGGGAGTGAATACCACGGTTATAAGAGTTAGCCAAATGTTTGTGTAGCACATAACGCAGAAGGTACCTATTAGATTTACTGCGCCTGAAATAAGACTTACAATTGTTGAGTCCAGCATAACGCCTATGTTGTCAACGTCGTTGGTGAAACGGCTCATAATTTCACCCGTGTTCTCGTTGTCGTGATAACGCAGAGGAAGCCTCTGAACTCTTTTGAACAAATCGTTTCTCAACTTTTCAATAGCACTCTGGGATATGTTAAGCATTATTCTTGACTGAAAATATGTGCTGACAATACCTATAAGATATACCGCAAGCAGAACGAAAACCATTACTGCAAGATAGCGTGTTCTGTCTTCGACAGAGGTTGAACTGTCCGCAACATTGTTAATAACGGGTCTCAGCATATATCCTGCAATAAGGTTAGCTGCTGTGCTGAATGCCATACAGAAAAGAACCACAATCATTCTGCCTTTGAATGCAGAAATGTAGGAGAACAATCTCTTTATTGCCGCCTTTGTGTTTTTTGGCTTTGAGGAGGAGTGCATAGCCCCTCTGCCGCCGGGACCGCCGGGCCCTCTGCCCGAACCTCTTCCGGAACCGCCGGGACCTCCTGCCGGTGCAAATTTTGATGAGGTGCTGTTATATCGCTTTTTGAGCTCTTCAAGATTTCTTCCTGCCATCAGTTCTGCACCTCCTCTTTGTCCATTTGGGAATAGTATATTTCCTGATATTCTGTGTTGCCCGAGAGAAGCTCTGAATGGCTTCCGATACCCGTAATCTGTCCTTCGTTGATTACGATTATGATATCTGCATCCTTAACCGAGCCGATTCTCTGAGCAATAATGATTTTTGTTGAATCGGAAAGCTCGTTTCTGAAGGCTTCCCGGATTTTTGCTTCTGTTGCGGTATCAACCGCGCTTGTGGAGTCGTCAAGAATAAGGATTTTAGGCTTTTTGAGAAGTGCTCTTGCAATACAAAGACGTTGCTTCTGACCGCCCGATACGTTTGTACCGCCCTGCTCAAGCTCTGTTTCATAGCTGTCCTTCATTGCGGTTATAAAGCCGTGTGCCTGAGAGCTTTCGGCTGCCGCAATTATGTCCTCATCTGTGGCATTTTCGTCACCCCATCTGAGATTGTCGCTGATAGTACCCGAGAAGAGTACATTCTTCTGAAGCACCATACCGACACCCTCTCTTAAGTTATTGAGAGAGTAGTCCTTTACATTTATGCCGTCAACAAGCACTTCGCCTTCGTCTGCATCATAAAGCCTTGGAATAAGAGAAACGAGTGTGGTTTTTCCGCAGCCTGTGGAGCCTATAATTCCGACGGTTGAGCCAGCGGGTATTTTCAGACTGATGTTGTCAAGCACCTTTTCTTCACTTTCCTTGTAGTAGCGGAAGGAAACATTTCTGAACTCGATTTCTCCGCGGCTTACAAGCATTTCCTTTTCTTTTGCATCTACGTCGTCAAGGTCGATTTTTTCGTCGAGTACCTCTGTGATTCTTCTTGCCGAGGCAAGGGCACGGGAGGATGACATAAACATCATTGTAAACATTGTGAGCGACATAAGAATCTGATTTATGTAGGTAATAAATGCCGCAAGGTCGGAAACCTCCATACCGCCCACCATAACCATACCGCCGCCAAGCCATATAACCGCAAGGGTTGTAAGGTTCATAAAGAGCATTGTAACGGGATGCATAAAAATCATCACGTTCATCGCTGAAATGCCGGCTTTCTTTAAGTTGCTGTTTGCAGTCTCAAACTTGTCTTCTTCAAAATCCTCACGTACAAATGATTTTACTACTCTTATGTTGGTAAGGTTTTCCTGAACCGTCGCGTTGAGTGCATCGATTTTCTTCTGCATAATGCCGAATCTCGGAAAGCCGTATTTTATTATCAGCAGTATGAAAATGAGCATTACGGGAATTGTAATTGAAAGCACTGCTGCAAGGGAAGGCTTTAACCTTATTGCCATTATGAGTGCACCGATAAGCATACCTGGGCTGCGCAGGAACATACGAAGCAGCATATTGACAAAATTCTGAAGCTGGGTTACGTCGTTTGTGAGACGTGTTATAAGAGAGCCCGTATTGAACTTGTCAATGTTTGCAAATGAGAATTTCTGTATCTTTGTAAATATGTCGAGTCGTAAATCGGCGCCGAAGTTTACCGATGCCTTTGCACCGAAATAAGCACCGCCGACACCTCCGAGCATCATAAGAATTGCCATAACAACCATAAAGAAGGCAAAGAGAATAACCTTTCCCACCTCACCCGTTGCCACGTTATCGACAACTGCCGTTGACATAATTTCAGCCATCATCTTCGGCATAAAAACCTCGCCCAGTACCTCTATAATCATACAAAGGGGACCGAGTATGAAATAGGGAAGATAGGGCTTTACATATTTAAGCCATCTTTTCAAAGTAATCATCCTTTCCGTAATTTATTGCAGATTGTCGCAGTCTTTGGCAAATGCCTTGAGACCCGACATCATTTTTTTGAGACATACCAACAGATTTTCATAATCCTGTTCCGTAAAATCACCGAACATTGCATAGTCGGATTTTACAAAGAAATCCTCGGATTTTTCAACAATCATTCTGCCTTTTTCCGTAAGGGAAATGCGGTTGAAACGGTTGTCATTCTCGACACTCTCTCTTGTAATGTATCCGCTGTCCTCAAGCTTTTTGAGGGAAACTGCAATAGCTGCGGCACTTATATCAAAATGCTCCGCAATGCTTTTTTGCGAAGGTCCCTCGGGATTTCTTGAAATGTACATCAGAATTCTGTGCTGGCTTCTGTGGATTCCGAGAGCCGAATGCATACTCTCAAAAATGCTTCTGTGAAAACGGTCAACCTGAATCATCTGATAAAAGGTGAGGTGCGCCCGTTCCTTATCAAAATTACTGTTCATTTTTGCCTCCGATATTAAATACTTAACACATTAATTGTTAACACGTTAATTATTATACGTCGGCTTTGGAAAAAGTCAACAACGGAAGCCTATTGTTTTAATATTGTTTACAGCCTGTTTTTATACGTTACTGTTGCAACGGAATAAAAAGTGTGTTATACTTATGTAGATAAAAAGCAAAAGGACGTATTAAATGAATTATATTGTACTTGATATGGAGTGGAATCAGCCGGGCTACGCCGATACTGCTCTGTGCCGTAACGGCGTGTGTATGAAAAATGAAATAATACAGATAGGCGCCGTTAAGCTTACCGAGAATAAGGAAAAGACGGGCGTTTTTGAGTGTATTATAAAGCCGGTCAGCCTTACGAGTATGAATAGAATGATTAAGCAGCTGACGGGTATCACCGATGAAATGATAGATAAGGGCGAGAGCTTTGAAAGCGCAATTGAACGCTTCAGGGCTTTTTGCGGTGACGATTTTGTGATTCTTATCTGGGGCTACGATGACATCAGAATTCTGAAGAGTAACCTTATGTTCCACGGACTTGATACCTCTTGGCTTCCTGCAAACTATAATCTTCAGATGATTTTTGCCTATCAGGCAAATCTTGAAAGAAGACAGTATTCTTTGTCCTTTGCCCTTGAACACTATGAAATCAGCGCCCAAGAAAAGATGCACGATGCCCTTAACGACGCTGAATATACGGCGATGGTCTGCGAAAGACTTGATCTTGTGTTGGGCTTTGAGTATCTGAAAAAATCCCCCTCTCAGGAAACCAATAATACAAAGAATTCAAATGTTCTCATAAAACGAAAGTTCAGATATATACGCCGTAAGGAGGATATATGGCAGAACGGCTTTATCGTAAGACCTGCGTGTCCCTGTTGCGGTGAAAAAATGAGATTTGAAAAGCCGAGAAGGATTGGCTCCTGGAAAATAAACATAGAGGGACACTGCGAAAAAGACGGAGACTTTATGGTTGTTCTCAGAATATCCGAAACACCGCAGAGTACATATTCGGTAAATCAGCAGATATATGTTTTGGATGAAAGCACAAGAGAGTATTTTGAAGGAAAAAAGCCCAAACGCAGATATTCGTCAAGAGTGCAGAAAAAGGAAAACGGTGAAAACTGACAAGGACTGGAGAAATAATTGAATGAACAGATTTCAGCGCTTTGAAATGCTGGTGGGCGAACAAGCGGTAGATGCCCTGAAAAACAAAAAAGTAATAGTCTTCGGTGTCGGCGGGGTAGGCGGATATGTCTGCGAAGCACTGTGCCGAAGCGGTGTCGGCAGAATTGACGTTGTGGATAACGATACGGTAAGCCTTACCAATATAAACCGCCAGATTATTGCAACAAGCAAAACTGTCGGTAAAAACAAAACCTCGGTAATGGCAGAGCGAATGAAAAGCATAAATCCCGATGTAAAGGTTCTTGAATATAATATGTTTTATCTTCCCGAAACGGCAGAAGGAATTGACCTGTCGGGGTACGACTATGTTGTTGATGCCATAGATACCGTAAGCGGAAAGCTTGAGCTTGCAGTAAGATGCCAAAGGCTTGGCGTACCCCTTGTTTCTTCAATGGGTACGGGCAATAAGCTGGATCCTTCAAAGATAGTTGTAACGGATATCTATAAAACAAAGATATGCCCGCTTGCAAGAGTTATGCGTAATTTGTGTAAAAAGAACGGCATAAAAAAGCTTACGGTTGTGTATTCCGAGGAAGAGCCGAAAACACCCCTTTTCCAGCCCGAGGAAAATACAAACCCCAATAAATCAATCCCGGCAAGCTCGGCGTTTGTGCCGCCTTGTGCAGGACTTATTATTGCTTCGTATGTGGTGAGAAAGCTTATAATATAAAGACTCCTTCATGAGAGGGAGCCTTTTTTGTTGTTTGAAAACTTGACAAACATTGACTTGTATGGTAAAATTTTAATGCTACGTAATTTCATAATGCTATTCTTGCGGAAAGTAAGTGTGTGTTTTTGTCATTTTTGATAAAAACACATGCTCTATTTCACATACTTACTTTTCTGCAGGTTTTTGAAATTGCGTAGCGGCATCGGAGCTTTGTGTTTTTATAATGCGCTGCTTCTGTTAAATGAACATAAGGAAGAAGGATAAAAAGGCGATACAATGGGCTAA
>CAZTNR010000055.1:0-14822 GCA_964614955.1 uncultured Oscillospiraceae bacterium
AACAAAGGAAGCGTCGAGACCGTAGTTCTGAAGGGATACGGAAACATTTGCTTCACCGCCGCCGAAGGATGCACAGAACTTTTCACTCTGCACAAATCTGTCGTAAAGGTTGGGAGTAAGTCTTAACATAATTTCGCCGAAACATACTGCTTTCATTTTATATTTCCTTTCTGCCTGTTATTGGCACTTAAATTGACATTTTCAGCAAGGTCTTGCAATTACGCACAAATCGTGATAGAATAAAAGCAAAACTACACCTGCTATCATAAACAGTTTACCACCGTAAAAATCAAAAGTCAATAGATTGGAAAGTAAAAAATGCTGAATATTACATATATCTACTTCGGGCAACAAAAGGACGAATACTTCCGCAAGGCTATGGATGAATACATAAAAAGAATCGGAAAATATGCAAGGTTCTCGGAAAAGGTATTAAAGCCCGAGAATCTTCCCGACAGTCCGACACGGAATGAAATTAATCTTGCCCTTGAAAAGGAAGCTAAAAGCCTTCTTCCTCTTTTGTCGAAAAGTGCATACAAGATTGCTATGTGCGTTGAAGGCAGGACAATGTCAAGCGAAGCATTTGCACAGACCCTTCAGAAGGCAATGAACGACGGCAGAAGCGAAATTGTATTTATTGTCGGTTCATCCCACGGTCTTTCGGACACGGTGAAAAAAGCGTGTGACCTGAGGCTTTCATTTTCACCGATGACCTTTGCCCACGGTCTTTTCGGCGTTATGCTGACTGAGCAGATTTACCGTGGCTTTACTATTTTGGGCGGGGAAAAGTATCATAAATAGAAAACGCTCCTGCCGGAGCGTTTTGTCATTTCAAATATTCCGACCGGAATTGCCTTGCCGAAATGCCGGTAATCTTTTTAAAAGCGTGTGAAAAATAACAGTAGTCAGAAAAGCCGCAGCTCTCGGCAATTTTTGAAACAGGCTCATTGGTGGAAAGGATTAACATTTTGGCGTTGTCAATTCTTGATTTGAGAGTAAATTGCGTAATGGTCATACCTGTTTCTTTTTTGAACAGCGAGCATATATATTGCGGGGCAAGATGAACGTGTTCGGCAATTCTTGAAAGTGACAGATCCCCCGAAAGATTGTCCGATATAAACTGCTTTACTGCTTTTATGTGAGGCTTTTCCCTGTCGCAAACAGTTTCAACAATTTGATTGTATATGTAGGAAAACGCCGAAAGGCATTTTTGATTTCTGTTGAGTGATACGGTAACATAATCTTTTTTCAGAATGTCAAGCATATACAATATACTTGAGTTTACAACACCGGGAAGATATCCGTCGATCTCAAATTCTTCTTGATAATCAAAAGTAACGTTGATGGATGCATAGCGTGTAGGAGTGAAGCTCTCATACCTTTCTCTGGCTGTGCCGGGAAGAATCATAATTCCGTCGCCAGCACGGAGTATAATGTGCTCTCCGTTATACACATAATGCATTTCGCCCTCTATACAAAAGGTAAGGTCAAGACACGGAAAAGCTCTGCCGCCTTCAAACATTTTAAAATCGCCGGTTCTCTTTGTATATCTGAAATATGTCATATTGATGCCGTCTGTTTTTAAAAGATTCATTACTTCACCACCTTTGTATTAATTATAACACACAAATGATGAAAAAACAACACAATTTTAGTCAAACGCCATATTTTCGTAAATTTTGACATATTGCATATTAATATTACGCAACTTTGGGAAGAAAAAAATAATTTAAGACATACCAAACAAACCGCAATTTTGTTATAATGACGTATGGTAGCTATTGAATATACCATTATGCTTGGAAACAGCTCCAAAAGAGGTTTTACAAACAAAGCATTTTATGTTACAATAACCGTAAGGAGGATGATAATATGATTAAATACGGTGTAGCCGACTACGGGCTTCTGGTCTGGTACGGCAATTATTATGATTACGAAGAAAGACTCACAATGGTAAAGGAAATCGGCTTTGACGGTTTAGAAAGACTTTATACCACATCAGCCGAGGAAGCTCTTACAAGAGCCGCTTTCCTTAAAAAGAACGGTATGGATTTTGCCACTGTCCGCGCACAGGATGTTGAACACGCAATAAAGTGGACAGCGGCTATGGGCAAAAAGTATGTATGGCTTGACGTTATGGGAGGAAGCTGCGGCAGAGGCAAAACCTACTACGGTCAGAGACACGAGGACTACGTAAGACAGATAAACGATATGACAAGAGTATGCAACAGGTACGGCATTGATGCAGTACTTCACAACCATCTCGGTCAGCCTGCCGAAAGCCAGGAGGAAATCGAAACACTTCTCAGAGAATGTCCCGACACAAAGCTTCTCTTTGACGTAGGACACTGTGCAGTTGCAGGCGGCGATGTAAGATATATGGTAGAAACCTACTATGACAGAATTGCCGCATACCATTTCAAGGGCTGGAAGACAAGCGACGACCCCGAAAATCCGAATTGGGCACTCAGAGGTCACTTCTGCGGTCTCGGTCAGGGCGACTTTGATGTTGACAACGAATATGTATTCAAGTATGCCTTAAAGAAGGGCTACGACGGCTGGTTCTTTATTGAACACGACACGCACCTTCAGGATCCCAAGATCGACCTTGCGGAAAGCCTTGAGATTATGAAGAAGTGGGAAGCGGAAGCGAGATAAGAATTTAGAATTACAAAAACAGTTAAATCCGCGATGACGGCAACGTTAAAGCGGATTTTGCTTTTTTGCTTTGAAGCATTGACAACAGACTGCTTCGGTGCTAAAATAAGTCCATAATCACGTACCTACGGAGGAATCAAGTATGAAGCTCGGAAGAATATACTTTGACCACACGGTTGAAGGCTACCGCAAAATAAAGGAAAACGGACTCGACTTTGTTGAAATCTGTTGCAATTACGACAGGGACATTGAACAAATCGTCAGCGAAAAGGACAGAATAAAGGCAGTAATTGACGAAAGCGGAGTAGAGGTTGCGTGTCTTGGAAAATGGAACCACGAGCTTCTCAAAGAGGGCAGGATTGATTATGCAAGGCTTGATTCCTACAAGGCTCTTCTTGATGCTGCCATATACCTCGGTTCGAGAACCTTTGTCTGCGGATGCAACTACGACAACAGCATAAGCCTTTACAAAAACTATACAAATACAATCGAGGTTTTCGGTGCACTTCTCGACCACGCAAAGAATAAGAATATCAAAATCGCCGTTGAAAACTGCGACTGGAACAACTACGTCGTATCCCCGAGAGAATGGGAGGTAATTCTCGGCGAGCTGCCCGGGCTTTGCTTAAAGTACGACCCGTCCCACGCATACAACAGGGGTGCAAATTACCTCGACGAAATTTCAGACTGGGGACACAGATTTGCCCACGTACACATTAAGGGTACAACTCACGCCGGCAAAAATCATGTTGACGACCCGCCTGCAGGAATGGATGACCTCAAGTGGGGTTCAATCTTCGCAATCCTGTATGCAAGAGGCTATGACGGAGATTTAAGCATTGAGCCCCATTCCCCTACCTGGCAGAGTGAGCTTGGGGATGCAGGCGTTGAATTCACAAGAGATTACATAAGAAAATTCATATTAAGATAGCTGTAAGGTTCCGAGGTGCTTCCCGGAACCTTTTTCTATTCTTTTTCCTTTATGATTTTTCCTATTCTCAGCGACAGCTCCCTTGCCGCCTCCATACTGACGGCTTCGGAAATTATTTTGAAGCCCTTCGCACGGTTGGGAATAACCGTCACCACGCCATCCGCAAGTGAAAGTCTTATGCCGTCCCCCTTTGTGTTACCCGAATCGTTATACAGTCTTGAAAGTTTTTCTACTGCTGCACCCTTATTTACGTCTGCAATATATTCATCGGTGTAAATTTCAAAGGGTGAAAGCTCCTCATAAAGCTCTTTTACATTCTTTTTTGTCTTTGCACAAATTGCAAGAACGGAGAGTACCGTCATAACCGAATCTTTAAGCACAAGACATTCGGGAAACAGTGAGCATTCACTGCTGCTTTCCGAAAGGCGCAAAAGTGTTGACGGTGCATCGGGGCAAAGCTCTATTGCTTCAAGGTCAAGCATACTCTTATTTTTCAGTATTATTGCCAAAATGTGATTGTGGTCGAGAATTGTATTCCTGTATCTTACGCTTACCTTCTGTCCGTCTTCGGTCGTGGTTACGCTTACGGTATCATTATCGGCATCCTCCGCCACCGTCGCACCATAACGGCACAGAAGCCGGGAAAGTATTCTGTCAAAAGACGTTTTTACAGGTACGCACACTCTTATACCGTCAAGGTCGAATGTCCCAAGAATTCTTTCAGCAAAGGCACAGACGGATGACTGATACATCTCTTCAAGCGGTACAAAAGAAACACTTCCCGAAAAATCCGACTGCTTCTGTTCCCCACCCTCCTGCATAAGAGAATATATTTTGCTTATTTTTCTTTCTGCTTCATCGTCAATCGCCCTTCCGTTTGCCGACATCAGGGTTACATAAGCTTTATTGCCGCAAAGTTTTATGTGAACCGACAACGCCGCATCAAGCTTCAATGCCCCATATGCGCAGAGTGCTTCATTTCCGTTTCCGCAATCAAATACATATGCACCCTCCTGCACAAGTCCCGAGATAAACATTCCCTTTACAGATGCGGATTTTTCACAGCCTACAACACCGATATAGGGACGTCTGTTTTCTCCCTTTACACAAAAAAGTGCAACAGACCTTGCAAGACGGAATATATTCTCCTGAGATGCTGTTACATCAAATGTACATATGCCGTCATCCACAAAGATATTGTCCTGAGTTGAAAAGCCAGACATTTCGCTATCCTCCCCGAATATGCATTTCTGCCCCGCAAGACGTGTGTTTTTCTTTAATACCGTACCGTCGGATATTCTGCATCCGTCACCTATCACGCACCCCTCAGGCACAATACAGTTTTCACCTATACACACGTCTTGCCCGATTATTGAACCGCTTATACTGCAGCCGTCACCTATACGGCTGTTTTTTCCGACAATACAGCAAGCAAAATCACAGTTGTTTCCTATATGCACATTTTCGCACACGATGCTGACGTCCGATATTCTGACATTTTTACCGACACCGGCACAGGGCGAAACATAACAGCCGTCCTCTGCGTGAATTCCTCTGCCGCGAAGCGCCATTTCGTCCTCGCATTTGCCGAACCTATTCCCAAGATTTCCGACTGCCGCAAATCTGTTACACTCAAAATATTCATCAAGAGTACCTATATCGCACCAATAACCGTCATACACAAAGGTTTTGATTTTCTTGCCTTCCTTTAAGATTTTTGGAAAAAGATTTTTTGAAAAATCACACTGCATATTATCGGGTATTTCATCAATTATGGCAGACGACAAGACATAGATTCCCGTATTGACAAGGTCGCTTTTCACCCTTTTCCACGACGGCTTTTCGCAAAAAGAAATTATGTTGTTTTCTCCGTCACACACCATAACGCCGTATTTTGTAGGGTCATTTTTTCGGCAGCCGACGATCGTAACATCGTTACTGTTTCTGAAATGAAAGTCCACCGCCTCTTGCAGGTCAAAATCAAAAACTCCGTCTCCCGAAACCACAAGAACAGCCTTTGTTTTTCCATCGTAGCAGTACTTGACGGCGCCTGCAGTACCCAGCGGTACGCCTTCTCTTTTACATTCAGCCCCTGGGCAGATATCGGATACCAACCCGTAAACCGACTCCGCCTTATAATGGGTCGAAACAGTTATGCTTTCGGGTGATATTTTCTCAACGCTGTAAAGAATTGCCGACAGCACGGGAGTGTCAAGGATTTTCACAAGCGGCTTTGGCTTTGTGTCGGTAAGGGGTGAAAGTCTTGTTCCGAAGCCGCCCGCAAGAATAATTGCACCTATACTGTTTTTTCTTTTCATAACTAAACCTTTCAGAGATATTTCTACAATAAATATTTCCCACTTTTTATGGATTTATTTGCAATAAGAAAATTTTTTGTTTATTTGAGGCAAAAATGTAAAAACACTATTGAAAAAGCACAATATTTAGTATAAAATATATATGTATGAAGCTATATTTGGAGGTCACGGTATGATGAAGAAAAGATTCTCAGGTATTATTATGTGCGTTACGGCTCTTGTTTTGATGCTTTCTCTCGGCGTATTTGCCGACGAAAATGCACCCACAAAGCAAAAAATAAATGTAACCTGCAACAGTGACACGGGTCTTGTAGACCTCGAGTATTACATTGCCTCGGAAACTGCAATTGTCGGTTACTGCAACTTCCGCTATGACACGTCGGTTCTCGTGCTTCTTGACAAAGACGGTAATGACGTAGTCGGAAGTGTTCCGAAGCTTAGCGAAAACGGAAGTGCATATCTGACAAATGTCATTTCAACCTACAACAATATTGCGGTAACGGATGTCGGAAAAGGCTCCGACAGGCTTATAAACCCAGAAAAGGGCTGTGTTTCCTTTGCCTGGATGCTTCCGAGCACCTACCCTTTTATTGACGCAACAAGCGCCCCTGTGCTTATTGCTAAAATAAGCTTCAGACTCAAGGACGGAGTATCGGCAGGTCTTCTTACCGAAAGCTGCATCAATGCAGCCGATTCCTCGTATACCGAAGGAATTCCCGGCTGGTTCGGCGGTCTTGTCGTTATGAACAGATATCAGAAGAAAACCGTTTACAGCGGTGAGGGTGAAAACAAGGCTTTATTTGAAGCGGTATATTCACTTCCCGAAGCTGAGGTCGAAGCACCTGATGTAAATGAGACACCCGATGTAAATGAGACACCCGATGTAAATGAGACACCCGATGTAAATGAGACACCCGATGTAAATGAAACTCCCGATGAAGGTGAAACTCCCGATGTAAGTGAAACTCCCGATGTAAGTGAAACTCCCGATGAAGATGAAACTCCCGATGAAGATGAAACTCCCGATGTAAGTGAAACTCCCGATGTAAGTGAAACTCCCGATGAAGATGAAACTCCCGATGAAGATGAAACTCCCGATGAAGGTGAAACTCCCGATGTAAGTAAAACTCCCGATGTAAGTAAAACTCCCGATGAGGGTGAAACATCAGACGAAGGCGAAGTTCCCGTAGAAGACGAACCCGAGTATAATGACAATCCCGAGCCTGTAATCATACGGGAAGCGGTTTGCGCAAAAACTGCAGATTTTTCAATTTCGGTTGAAAACGGCACAGGATCTTTGAGAGTGAAGTGGCAGAAGCCCGAAGAAATCGACGATGTTCTGAGCTATACGCTTATCATCAAAGACAGTGATTTTTGTACCGTAAGAGAAATCGCCGGTATTTCCGGCATAAGCACTTCATATACGGCAGGCGGTCTTCTCAGCGGCTCTGAATACAAGATTTACCTTCTGGCACAGACAATCGGTGCCTATGTGACAAGTGATGTTATAAGCGCCAAGACAATTGATGAAAAGCTTCCCAAAGCCGTTATTTCAACCGTTTCCTACAACAAAGGCAAAGGTTACCTTTTCGGTCTTTCCTCAGAGCCAGTTTTCTTTGGTGAAAAGCCCTCAAAGGTGCCGGAAATAATTGCCGGAGACGGTATGTACTTTATCGGCTGGTCGGTTGACGGCAAAAAGTTAGTTGATATTGAAAACACAAGGATTTACACAGACACTACATTCTTTGCTGTCTATTCGGAAAACAAACCCGATGAAGTAAGCGGATACATAAACGGATACGAGAACGGCACCTTCAAGCCCGAGGGCAATATTACAAGAGCAGAGGCGGCAACCATTATTTCAAGGCTTTGCGATGACTACGACCAAAGCAAAAGATACACTCACAAATTTACAGACTGCAAAAAGGGCTACTGGTACGAAAAGCCTATCGCCTTCTGTCAGAGCAAGGGCTTTATAAAGGGTTATGACGATGGCACCTTCAACCCCGACGGCAACATCACAAGAGCAGAGTTTGCCACAATTCTCTACCGTGTATTCGGTTTTGACGGAGCACTCGGCATTAATGCATTCTCGGATATTGACGGTCACTGGGGCAAGGATTACATCTGTGTACTTTACGGTGCAGGCGTTGTAAATCCCGACAGAAACGGTGCTTTCCGTCCCGACGAAAAGCTTACACGTGAAGATGCTGTCGGTATGATTAACAGATGTCTCGGCATTATTCCCGACAGAGAAGCAATAATAAACGAAGCCAAGGAAAACGGCTACACATTCTCTGATGTTCCGCAGTATTCCGACAGCTTCTACGACATAATGGCGGCACTTATCAAGTAAACGCAAATAAGGGGCGGCAAGACCGTCCCGTGCTTTTGAAGAAATTAAAATGATTAAAAGATTTTTATCCTATTACATTCCCCACAAAAAGCTTTTCTTTCTCGATATGGCAGCATCCCTTCTTGTGTCGCTTATCGGCATCGTTTACCCGATAATCACAAGGGAAATGCTAAATGAGCTTATACCGCAGAAGAATTACAGAATGATTGTGATTTTCGGTGTTTCGCTTCTGTGTCTCTACCTGTGCAAGATGCTTCTGAATTACTTTATTCAGTACAAGGGTCACGTGATGGGCGTAAAGATGCAGGCACAGATGAGAAGCGATATGTTCCGGCATCTTGAAAAGCTCCCCTACTCATTCTACGACGAAAACGAAACGGGTAAGCTTATGTCAAGAATGACAAACGACCTTATGAGCGTTACCGAGCTTGCCCACCACGGTCCCGAAAACTTAATTATCTCGGGCATTACCATTATTATATCATTCTGCTATCTTTCAACCATCAACAAATATCTTACGCTTATAATCTTCGCCTGTGTGCCCTTTCTTATTTTTATTGCGACTCTGCTCAGAAGAAGAATGAGTGCGGCCTTTCTTGCAAGCCGAAAGGCTGTTGCGGAAATTAATGCAAGGCTTGAAAGCAGTATTTCGGGCATCAGGGTTACAAAGGCATTTACCAATGCCGAAAAAGAGCAGCAGAAATTCGAGGAAGGCAACGAAGAATTTGTGGCAGCAAGAAGCGAAGCCTACAGTGCTATGGGACGTTTTCATTCCTCCACAGCCTTCATCAACGACATTTTCAATGTAATTGTTCTTATCGCAGGCGGCTTTTTCCTTTACAACGGTGCCATATCCTTCGGCGACTATTCGGCGTTTGTTGTTTCGGTAACCTTATTTACGCAGCCCGTTATGACGCTTATCAACTTTACCGAGCAGTTTCAGGACGGTTTTACCGGTTTCAAGAGATTTCTTGAGGTGCTTGACGAAGAGCCCGAAAAGGATGCCGAGGGTGCAGAGGACGTACAGGTCATTGACGGACACATTGAACTCAAAAACGTCACCTACGGCTACACCGATTCCGTAAATGTTCTTAAAAATGTAAGTCTTGACATAGAAAAAGGCAAAACATATGCCCTTGTTGGTCCTTCGGGCGGCGGCAAGACAACAATCTGTCACCTAATTCCGAAGTTCTACGATGCACAGGAGGGTGAAATTCTTATTGACGGCAAAAGCATTGACACAATCACCCGCCGTTCGCTGAGAAGTGCTATAGGTATTGTTCAGCAGGACATATATCTTTTCAACGCCAGCATCAGGGAAAACATTCTCTACGGCAGACTTGATGCAACAGACGAAGAAGTGATTGAAGCTGCAAAGAGAGCCAACATTCACGACTACATAATGACCTTAGAGCACGGCTATGATACACAAATAGGCGAACGCGGAGTAAAGCTTTCGGGCGGTCAGAAGCAAAGGTTATCAATTGCCCGTGTATTCTTAAAAAATCCGCCTATCCTTATCCTTGACGAAGCGACAAGTGCCCTTGACAACTCGACGGAAATTCTTATTCAGCAGTCACTTGACGAACTTTGCAAAGGAAGAACGACAATTGTTGTTGCCCACAGGCTTTCGACTATCAAGAATGCAGACGAAATTGCTGTTATTGAGGACGGCGTGATTACCGAAAGAGGCAGTCACGATGAGCTGATGAGTGCGGACGGTACGTATGCGACGCTTTATAGTCAACAGTTTAGGGGGATTTAATTAAGCAACAAAAAGGACGACTCAAATTTCAAGTCGTCCTTTTTATTTGGATTTAATATCATCTATCAAACTTTGTATATGAAAAAGCTGTATGTCAGACAAGCCTGTCACATCCAGCGTTTTTTTATTGTCAATTCCAAGAAGATAATCAGAGCTGACAGAAAATAGCTCTGTCATTTTTACAAGCATTTCAATGGAAGGTTGAATATTGTTATTCTCCCAATTGCTGACACTTTGCTTTGTCACGCCCAATTTCTTTGCAAATTCCACCTGATTCAAACACCTTGATAATCTGAGCTCCTTGATTCTTTCACTAAGCATATAGTCCTCCGACACCAAATAATACAATACTATTATAAATTTTCACTTGACAATATAAAAATACTATGGTATATTAATATTTGACCGATCGTGTTGTTTCAGAGGGATTTATGAATAAAAAACTCCGAATACTATTTTATATATCTAACATATCATTACCGCTTGTTGTCGGATTAATACTGTATTTACTGTTGCCGGGAAACACTTTTATCTCAAAAGTTTTTGATTCACTTTTCTTGACAAGAAGGCTTCATCTCGAAAATCAAACGATTTTCATATTTGCCAGAAATCACTTGTGCGATGCATTTTGGGCATATTCTCTTACGTTTTCAGTTTATACCGTCTTAAAAAATACGATTTCCGTTTCGTTTATAGCCATTTCTTTAGGATTCATTCTTGAACTCTTGCAGCTATATGCCATTATAGGCGGAACATTTGATATTATTGACTTAATTTTTGAATTGGTAGCTGTATTTGCAGCTTTATCAATAATTCACATTTTCACAAAAGGAGAATTAAAATGAAAAATTTTTTGAAAAAAATCGGAGTAATCGCAGTAATTTGCGTTTTTGCTGTTATGGCAATTGCAAGCAGTTCCTCCGAAGAAGGCGAAGAAAAAACTATAACGAACAGTTCTTCTGAAACTGATGTCGTAGAAACAACCATCAACGAACAGGTTCTTTTGGACAGAGACGGCATCAAAATCTCCGCCAAAGAATATGTACATGATTCAATCTGGGGTGACGGTATTAAGTTGCTTATCGAAAATACGAGCGATAAGAATGTCAATGTCGGATGTGATGCACTTATTGTCAACGACTATATGATTTACGATCTTTTCTACAGCGATGTCGCCGCAGGAAAAAAATCTAACGAAACTCTTTATCTTTCATCTAACGAACTAAAAAATGCGGGTATTGACAATGTCGGAAAAATAGAAATTGATTTTTATGCTTCTGATGCTGATACTTATGACAGAATCTTTGAAAACGAATTTGTCACTCTTAACACTTCGTCATTTGACACAATGGACACATCAGCAAATTCCGAGGGCATAGAGCTTTACGACGGTAATGATATAAAGATTATAGGTAAAATAGTGAATGAGCACGATTTTTGGGGTAGCGCCGTTGTTCTCTATATTGAAAATAACCGTAGCGAGAACATTAATGTTTCCTGTGATGATATGTCCGTAAACGGATTTATGGTTT
Organism: uncultured Oscillospiraceae bacterium; assembly: GCA_964614955.1. Classification (GTDB taxonomy): domain Bacteria; phylum Bacillota; class Clostridia; order Oscillospirales; family CAG-382; genus UMGS1387. Next base: position 11,561 of record CAZTNR010000055.1, read on the forward strand.
CTCCTCTTTTCTCATCCAGTGTTTATTCAGGGAAGAAAGCTATCGACGAAATCACAATTTTTGAATCCGATTTAGAAGAGAACGGAATTGAAAGTGTTGAGGACATTGAGCTTTCTTTCAGAATATATAACTCCGACACTTTCAAGACAGTTGTCGAAACTGATGCAATTACTTTTTCCACAAAATAGTTGTTCGTCAACCCAAAAGCAGAAAAACAGCCTTGGTTTTTTTTCCAAGGCTGTTTTTATATCAGTGTTATTTACAGAATCTCAACCTCTCTACCCTCTATCGCCGACTGCTTTTCGGCATAGGCAATATCAACGGTGAGCTTTGACGCTTCGGGAGGATTGATTTTACTTACGGTATCATTTTTGATACATTCGATAAAGTCAATCATTTCGTTTACATAACCGTCATCGGTAGGAAGACCAAAATCTTCATAGGGTGCTTCAAGCTCTTTTGCTTCGGTTTCGGTATAAATCATAAGCTTATCGCGCTTGAGTTCAACGGTTGCTTTTTCAAATGCCACGGTAAATTCCGCAGTAAAGGGATATTTCATCTGCATACCCCAGGTAGAGGAAGCAGTAACAACCATACCGTCATAATTAAAAAGAGTAACAATTGTATCGTGGTCTACAGCATTACGCGATGACTTTGTATAAACGCTTTTAGGCTTTCCGAAAGCATAGCTTATGTAGTCAAGGTCGTGCACGTGAAGGTCGAGCACAACGCCGCCGCTTTTCTTTTCATCGACAAACCAGTTCTGCCAGCTCCACCTGGGAAGCATACTCCAGCGGACAAAGTTTGCAAATCGCACCTTACCGTATTCTTCGGTTTCCACAAGTCTTTTAACTGCATTATATGTGGGGAAATAGCGGATACACTGACCAATAAGAAGCTTTACGTTATTCTTCTTTGAAGCATCGAGCATATCCTGCGCCTGCTCTGCACTTACAGCCATCGGCTTTTCGGAAAATACGTGTATTCCCCTCTCCATTGCCATAATAGCTATAGGTGCGTGAAGATATGTAGGAAGTGCCGTGATTACAAAGTCAAGATGTTCTTTGTCGAACATCTCTTTTGCGTCCTTATAGAACTTATACTTTGACACATCAAGGTGTGCGTTTTCCGTGCTTATGTTCATCTGCACCTGGGAAGTAAATGCAGATTCCTCAACGTCGCAGATTGCAACGAGGTTTATATCCTTTTCCACCTTCATAACGTCTTTCAGGTTTCTGAAGTGGACTTTTCCAAGGCCGCCGAAGCCTATAATTGCAAAATTAAGCATTTTTTGTCGTCCTTTCGGTTTTATATCAGCTCTTCAAGAAGTGCCTTTGCTTTCTTGATATCTTCAATCTGCTTTTCGCCCGAGATTTCTCTTTCAATGGTAATAGGTCCGTCGTAGCCTATTTCCTTAAGCTTTGCAATAAATGCAGGGAAATTAACCTTTCCTTCACCGAGGGGCATTTCTTCACCGAGGTTTCTGCCGTCTGTGGGATAACAGCCGTCCTTACCGTGAACATCACGAACGTATTTACCGAACACATCAAGAGCATCCACGGGATTTGCCTTGCCGTAAAGAATAAGGTTTGCAGGGTCAAGGTTTATACCGAGGTTATCCATTCCTATATCTTCAATAGTTCTGCGAAGGGTAACGGGTGTTTCCTGTCCCGTTTCAAAGAGGAAATACTGACCGTTATTCTTAATATACTGTGCAAGATATCTGAGAGCACACACCAAAGAATGATATTCCTCTGTATTCGGGGTTTCGGGAAGGAAGCCGACGTGGGTTGCAACATTTTCTACATCGATTTTCTTGGCAAAATCGGAAGCTGCCATAACATCCTTAATTCTCGCATAGCGGAAATCAACCGGTACAAGTCCCAAGGTTACGGGACCGTCATAAAAGTCCCATATACCGGGGCCCTGCCATCCGCCCCAGACGGTTGAAACGGTAACGCCGTACTCCTTTGAAGCCTTATTTACAATTTCTGCAATTTCATCGGTATACATACTCATATTCCAGCAGCTGAGCTGACAGGAGCCAAAGCCCATATCGTGAACCTTTTTAATTTCAGCCTCTACATTTTTATCAAGATTTACAAGCACACCTATTTTCATTTTGCTTTTCCTTTCCTTGCTGCATAGTATTTTCATACATTATAATACCGCAAAATCCGACGTATTGCAACACATAAAAGTAAACAATTCTAACGCATATTCAGGTATTTTTCCTTAGTAGCCAAGCCGCCTCTTATATGTCTTTCGGATTTATTCTTATCAAGCACACATTTCACTTTCATATACAGGCATTTATTAATCCCTTTCAGTCTTACTCCCACATCCTTATGCACCGTGCTTTTACTGACACCGAAGTTTTTTGCGGCATCCCGTACCGTTGCACCGCTTTCAATTATGTATTCTGCAAGTATTATTACTCTTTCCTCTATATAGTCCTTCAAGCCTGTCACCTCTCTTATTGGAATATATGACAGGTTTTACTTTGTTATGATGACATTTGAGAATAAAACGGGCACTATCAGAAATCATAATACTGACAGCGGATTTTAATAAACATTAAACAATTTGACAAAAAATCGTCAAAGCTATTGCATTTGACAGAAATTCTGTTATAATTTATTATGGTATGGGAGGAAAAATTTTCCTCGGCTACCTGATTATTTGTAAAAAATAAAAAAATATATTACAAACCCAAGGAGGTTTACACAATGACAAACAACAAGTATGTCAACGAGTGGGTCAAAGAAATGGCCGAACTCACACAGCCTGACAAGATTGTCTGGATTACAGGCTCCGATGAACAGACCGACGCTCTCAGAGCTGAGGCTTGTGCAACAGGCGAAATCGAAAAGCTCAACGAAGAAAAGCTTCCTAACTGCTATCTCCACAGAACAGCGGTTAACGACGTAGCAAGAGTTGAAGGCAGAACATTTATCTGCACAAAGGAAAAGCACGATGCAGGCCCCACAAACAACTGGATGGGTCTCGAAGAAGCAAAGGAAAAGCTCACACCCCTCTACAAGGGCTCAATGAAGGGCAGAACAATGTACGTTATCCCCTACTCTATGGGTGTTGTAGGTTCTGACTTCTCCAAAATAGGTATCGAGCTTACAGACTCTATCTACGTTGTACTCAATATGCTCATTATGACAAGAGCAGGTCAGTATGTTCTCGATGCTCTCGGCGACAACCCTGACTTCATCAAGGGTCTTCACGCAAAGGCTGACATCGACGAAGAAAA
>CAZTNR010000056.1:0-14450 GCA_964614955.1 uncultured Oscillospiraceae bacterium
TGACCGCCATAAACGCAAGCGGTCAAACTCGGGCGGAAGGTTCAAATCTGACGACAGAAAATTGCCCTGCACCCATTTGGTCGGCACAAACGCAAGCAACCAAGCTCCACAAACTCCACAAGCAGAAAGCCTCCCAAACGGGAGGCTTATTTATTATCGGCAAAACGCACAAATGTTCGCGGAACGTTTTGGTGCAACTGTACGAAATTTAGAACAGCGATTCGATTTTTCTTGACTTTAGAACGAATGTTTGGTGTAATATACTTGACATCGCGACGTCAAATTATTATAATTAAAGGAGAAACGAATATTGTTTAAAGATTCATTTTTCAAATCAAGCTATAAACCAAAGTCTTTCTTAGAAGGTTTTTCAAACAAGAAAGATGACAAAAAGAAATTTTCTTTCACACTGCCCGACTATGTAAAGCCGACAAATACAGCAGGGACTTCTACACCCGATAAGACCGAAGCAGACAGTCTTGCACCGCCGACAGGTTCACAAATCAAGTCAAGACTCAAATCCGTTCTTTCAAAGAAATACGGCGGGCTTGACACAAAGAATCTGTTTGACGACATTGACGACAAAGAAGTCGAGAACAACATTTCCACCGCCGAAAGCGCAATAAAAGCAAATATCGACAAAGGGTTTTTAAATACAGACTATTTCAAAAAGTTCCCAAACCTCAGAGACGGACTTGCCTTATCCTATGCCGCAGCCGATAAAGGCAACAGCAAAGAAGCGAAAAAGGCAAGAGAGGCGGCGTATTTCGAACAGGATGAGCCGCTTGTTAAGGAAACGGGTAAGAGATTACTGTATAATAATTTGCCGAAGAAAACTTTTGCCGATGCGGAAAATGCAACAAAAAAAGAAAGCGAGCTTCCTGAAGCCTCTTTGTTTTCGAACCGTTCTAAAGAAAATGTGCCGGAAAACGGGGTCAGGTTTAAGGCAGAAATGGACGAGGCAAACAACCAAGACAAAAGCACCCCGAAATTTGAAGATGTCAAATCTTATGCTCCCAAGAACAGCATAACGGCAGAGCTTCAGAAAAACAATCATCAATTTAATAACGTAACCGATGAGCAGAAAAAAATATATGATTTGTCAAAAAAAGAAGGCATTACCGCAGAACATGCCAGAATAAAAACTTATGCTGAACAGTGGAAAGATGTACCCAAGTATGAGTGGACTGCAGATAAAGCTACATATTACGTTCTAACTAAGGACAAGGAATATGTGCATGATGAGAAACTGGCATTTATCAATAATTATAAAGATGTAATTAAAGATGCGGCAAAAAAGTATAATCTGCCAGAAATTCTATTAGCGGGCATTGCTTATAAAGAGTTTGGAGGAGACCCGATGTTTGCTGATGATGTGGTACATTTTGGACGTAAATTTTATGAGCCATTACCGGACTTTGTTAAGAATAAAGTCCCTGATTTTATTAATGAATATCTCGACAAAGATAAACGTCTAACTTCGTTTGGGAATACAAGTGTTCAGATTCGCAGAGCTGCAGAAACACTTGGATATTCAGAATATGATGACGAAGATATAACTTCAATATTAAAAGACCCCATACAAAACATTTATACTGCAGCAGCACATCTTAATTATCTTAGAAACATCGACTATAAGGATAAAAGTGCCACAGAGCTTTCTGACGACGAAATCAAAATCATTGCATCTCGTTACAATATTGGTCCTCAATATAAAAAAGACGCAATTACAACCAAGTATGGCGAAGAAATATATGCTAACGAGAAGGATATTCTTAAAGCATTGAAATGAGCATTTAAGGAGAAGCGGTTATGCACAGACAAACAATCAAGACTTTGATTGAAGCAATAATAGTAGTTCTTGTTGAAGCGATTGCTTTAACGGTGATGTATTTATCTGTTTTTGCTCAGGCTATTCGGGCTGAACTTGGAACTTTGGGCTTTTGCATTTCCTTGCTTATCAATGGTTTTAATTCTCTGCTTTTTGCAAAAAAGTCACGTGTTCTTTGGTTTGTTGGTATCTTGATTATGGCTTTATACCTCATGATCTATTCGCACGTAAGAACTCTATGGCAAACTCCGTAACGGTCTCGCTCTTTCCTATGCTGCTGCCGATAAAGGCAACAACAAGGAAGCAAAAAAGGCAAGAGAAGCGGCGTATTTCGAACAGGATGAACCGCTTGTTAAGGAAACGGGTAAGAGATTACTGTATAATAATTTGCCGAAAAAACTTTTGCCGATGCAGAAAATGCAACGAACAAAAAACATCCCTCACGCCTTTTCCGTGAGGGATTTCTCTTAATTATTCGCTTTATTCTGCACTGAGTGCGTACTTTTCCATATACATATTGTACTTCTTATTAAAGTACTCTGTTCTGAAGTCGCCGCCGTCCTTGATTTCGTGGTAGTATTCGTGCAAGGAAAGCTCATCCTTTGTAAGCTCGATTACACAGCCTGCGATATTCGAGCAGTGGTCGGAAACACGTTCGAGATTTGTAATAAGGTCGGAAAGCACAAAGCCCATTTCGATTGTACATTCTTCCTTCTGAAGTCTCTGAATATGTCCCTTTTTGATTTGATCCTTGAGCACGTCGATAACCTGCTCAAGAGGCTCGACAAGATATGCAGTCTTAAGATTACTGTCTGCAAAGCATTCGTGTGCAAGACCTGTAATTTCACGTACAGCCTCTATCATTGTTCCGATTTCCTTATTTGCCTTTTCGGAGAAGGTAAGCTTCTTGTCATACATTTCCTGCATAGACTTTGCAATATTTACTGCGTGGTCCGATAAGCGTTCAAGATCGCCGATTGTGTGGAGAAGTTTTGTTACTTCTCTTGAATTCTCGGGTGTGAGGTTGGATGCCGAAAGCTTTACAAGGTATGTACCTACCGTATCCTCGTACTTGTCAACCTCATCCTCAAGCTTTTCAATTTCATCAAAGGTCTTTTCGCTGAAATTGCCGAACATTCCGAAGGTAAGGTTAAGTGCCTTTACGGAAAGTGCAGACATTTCGCTTACAACCTCGTGACAGCGGCTGATAGCAACTGCAGGGGTTGTGATAAGACGTTCGTCGAGCATAATTGTCTTGTCGTTTTCGCCCTTCTTGTTACCTACCGTTATGGTAGCAAGCTTTTCAAGAACACTTGTAAACGGGAATAGAAGTGCTGTACATATTACGTTGAAGGCTGTATGTACAACAGCTATACTTACCTCGGATGCAGATTCGCCTAAGACAGGGATTGTAACAAGGCTCTTTACTATTGTAAAGACAGTAAGCATTACAACCGTGCCGATGATATTGAAGTAAAGGTGAACAGCCGCAGTACGCTTGGCGTTTCTGTTGGCACCTACAGATGAAATCATAGCAGTAACGCAGGTACCGATGTTCTGACCCATAATAATCGGAACCGTAGCACCGATAGAAACTGCACCCGTAGCTCCCGCAATAGACTGAAGAATACCGACAGAAGCAGAGGACGACTGTATAATACCCGTAATTGCCGCACCTGCAAGCACGCCGAGTATGGGGTTTTCAAACTTAGTCATAAGAGATGTGAAGGCTTCAACCTCTCTGAGTCCCGATACGGCATCCGACATTGTGCTCATACCGAACATAAGGGTTGCAAAGCCGATAAGTATAAGACCTATGTCCTTGAGCTTCGGCTTGTTTAAGAACATATAGAAAACTATACCTAAAACCGCAAGCACGGGAACAAAGGTGTCGGGCTTTAACATTGAAATATACCAGACATCGCCGGATATACCCGAAAGGGACAGAATCCACGCCGTAATTGTGGTACCAATATTGGAACCGAAGATTACGGGGATTGCCTGGGTAAGGGTCATAATGCCTGAGTTAACAAAGCCGACAACCATAACAGTGGTGGCAGAGGATGACTGAATAATGCAGGTGACAACAAGACCGAGCAGGAAGCCTTTAGCCTTGCTGGAGGTAAGCGTTGCGAGAATGTCTTTCAGCTTGTTTCCAGCTCTTTTTTCAAGTGCTTCACCCATAAGGTTCATACCAAAGAGGAAAAGCACAAGACCCATAAACATAGTTAAAACGTCTTGAAAATTCATAATGTTTCTTTCTCCTTATTTTTTCGTTCATTTGGTGTGGATATTCCTATAGTGTGGGTGTGGGGGTAAGGAGTCGGAACATAAAAATCGTTACTGCCTGTCACGTTTTCTACCTATTAATATTATTACCAATCCGTACCAGTATGCATTATAACCGATAGTTAATTTTTTGTCAAGAGTTTTTTTGCATTTTCCGCCATTTCACGACGTCTGAATTCCGATGGAGTTATCAGGCTGAATTTTTTGAAAACATTGCAGAAGTAAAACTGGTTGGCAAAGCCGAGTCTCGATGCCGTTTCCGCAACCGTCATTCCCTCTCGCAAAAGCTTTTGTGCCTCAAGAATTTTCATATTGTTAAAATAGTTTATAACCCCGATGCCGGCATACTTTGAGAAGAGTCGTTTTATACGTGAGGGGCTTACAAAAAACCTGTCGGCAATATTATCCACCGTCAGCTTTTCATCAACATTATCGCGAAGAAACAGGACTATGTCGGAAAAGAGCTTTGAGTCGTAGGAGACTTCTATGGGCAGCTTTTCCGAGGAGCCTCTTGAAACAAGGGACAGCAGAAAGATTTCAAGATAGTTACAGTATTCCTGGCATATTCTTTCGTCGTAAACCTCCAGTGCCACTTTGCCGCGGTTATAGACGAACGCCTTTTTTCCAAGCTCTACACATCTTTCAAGCAGGATTATCCCCGATGCGTCAAGCCTTGAAGTAAGGTCTTCGAGCTCTTTTATCTTTTTGCCGTTCGCCTCAAAGGTGATTATATTAAGATTGGGGCTTGAATTTTCAGCAGACCATATTCTGTGAAATTCCATAGGCTTGTGGAAGATAACATCGCCTGCCGACAGGCTGTATATTCTTTCATCCGCCGCAACTCCCACGCTGCCTTCCTTTACGTAAACCAGCTCCCAGAAGGGGTGGCTTTCACCTTCAAAGCTGAAGTCCGGCTTTTTTCTGTCGTCTATAAGACCGTATACGCCCTTGATATTTATTTGCTTTTCGGGATACAGCACAAGCACTCCTCTTTTCTTCGACCTATTTTATATATTTATTTTGCTTTTCACTTTTATTATATACTTTTGTGTGGAAGTTGTCAACTTTTTGTCCAGAAACAAAAGAAACTGAAATTCTCTGCTCAACAGGGAAGTTACTGCGTTGGGCAATTCCAGGAGACGGCGGCTCACCGCACCGTACACACTTGACAAATACACGCACATATGCTATACTAAACCATCAAAACGAAAACGGTTTTCAATTTCAATTTCACGTGAGGTACTATGAAAAGATTAATAATTGTTTTACTGAGCATTTTACTGACATTCACCCTTGTCGGCTGCGGCGGCAATAAAGCATCCAATGACGGCAAGATATCCATAGTTGTTACTGCATTCCCCCACTACGATTTTGCAAGACAGCTGACACAGGGCGTAGACAATGTTGAGATTAAAATGCTCATATCCCCCGGCAGTGAGGTGCATTCATATGAGCCGACCCCTGCTGACATACTCTCTGTTTCGGAGTGCGATATGTTCATCTGTACGGGCGGCGAAAGTGACACCTGGGCAAAGAACCTTCTTTCATCCGTTTCAAACGACAAAATGGCACTTGTATCCTTTATGGATTTATGCTCTGACAGCATCGAAGAGCACGAAAGCGAGCACGGTGAGCACGGGCACGTTTACGACGAGCACGTCTGGACTTCTCCCGCCTTATCAGCATATCTTGTCCACGCAATAAAGGACTCTCTTATCGGCATTGACGGCGAAAACGCCGAAACGTATATCAAAAATGCAGACGACTTTGACAGAGAGATACTCAGCCTTGAGGACGCCTTCGCTGAAATCAAGGATGAAAGCATCCGCGATACAATCATCGTTGCCGACAGATTTCCCTTCTACCATCTGGCAGAGGCATTTGAATTCAAGTACCTTGCCGCATATCCGGGTTGTTCTTCAAGCACAGAGCCGAGTGCGGCAGTTATCGCAGAGCTGTCGGATAAGGTAAAAAAAGAAAATATCCCCTATGTATTTACAATAGAATTTTCAAACAAAAAAATCGCAAACAACATAATTTCGGGAACGGATGCCGAAATCCTCACACTCCATTCCTGCCACAACGTAACAAAAGAGGAATTTGAAAACGGCATAACCTACATTGACCTGATGAAGAACAATGCCGTCAATTTAAGAAAGGCTTTATGTGAATAATATGGCACTTATCGAAGCAAAAAACGTCTGTCTCGGCTACGACGGCGTAGATGTCGTAACGGGACTTAACTTTGAAGTAAACAGGGGCAACTACCTGTCGGTCGTGGGCGAAAACGGCAGCGGTAAATCCACCCTGATAAAGGCACTTCTGGGGCTGAAAAAGTGCTCGTCGGGACACCTTCATTTTCCGGAGGGTTTAAAGCAAAACCAGATAGGCTATCTTCCCCAGCAGACACCGGTACAGAAGGATTTTCCTGCATCGGTGTACGAGGTTGTTTTATCGGGAACCTTGGGCAAGAAGAAGCTTTTCGGCATCTACTCAAAGGATGACAAAAGGCTTGCCCTTGACAATATGGCAACCCTCGGAATACAGGATTTGAGGAACAAGTGCTACCGCAATCTTTCGGGCGGTCAGCAGCAAAGGGTGCTTCTTGCAAGAGCCCTGTGTGCAACAGAGTCGCTTCTTCTTTTAGATGAGCCCGTGACGGGTCTTGACCCTGTGGCAACAGAGGAGATGTACGAGCTTTTATATCATCTCAACCGCGACCACGGCATAACAATAATCACCGTTTCCCACGATATACGGGCGTCACTCAGATACTCCACCCATATGCTTCACTTACGGGGCACACAGCTGTACTTCGGCAAAACAGAGGACTATCTTTCATCCGAAGCAGGAAAAATGTTTACGGGAGGTGCACACAATGCTTAGTACACTTTCTCTTATGCTTTCCCAGCCCTTTATGCAGCGTGCAATAATCGGCGGAATTTTCATTTCCCTGTGCGCCTCACTTCTCGGCGTCAGCCTTGTTCTCAAGCGTTATTCTATGATAGGCGACGGTCTTTCACACGTAGGCTTCGGTGCGGTGGTTATTGCATCGGCTGTGGGATTTGCACCGCTTGCAGTGGCAATTCCCGTGGTTGTAATATCGGCGTTCTTGCTTCTGAGACTCGGTGAAAGCAGCGAGATAAAGGGAGATGCGGCAGTAGCCCTTGTATCGACGGGTGCCCTTGCGGTCGGCGTTACGGCATCAAGCCTTTCAGGCGGTATGAACCAGGATTTCAACAGCTATATGTTCGGCACAATCTTAGGGCTTTCGGAAAGCGATGTAATTCTCAGCATAGCAATATCAATTCCCGTGCTCTTACTTTTTGTGCTTTTCTACAACAAGATTTTTGCCGTCACCTTCGACGAGAATTTTTCAAAGGCAACGGGCGTAAAGGTGAACATCTACAACGCCCTTGTGGCAGTGCTTACGGCACTTATAATTGTTCTCGGTATGAGGCTTATGGGTGCGCTTCTTATATCAAGTCTTGTTATCTTCCCCTCTCTTACTTCAATGCGTGTCTGCAAGACCTTCAAGAGCGTTGTCATATGCTCGGGAGTTGTGTCGGTTATATGTTTTCTTTTGGGTATTTGTTCGTCGGTGCTGTTCAATCTGCCGACAGGGGCAAGCATTGTAATTGCGAATATTCTGGCGTTTGTTGTGTTTTATATATTCGGAGTTATTAAAAACAGGTAAATTTAAGACAGTATCGGTTTTGGTCGGTACTGTCTTTTTTTGTTTGGCGGCTCGCCGAATGTCATCCTGAGCTTGTCGAAGGATCTGATTTATGAAGAAATAAGTATATTAGTTCAGCAAACTAAAGCTAAAATTCTGTCTGAATTTTGTCCTGCAAATGTAATTTCCCGCCATTATGGCTCAGATTCTTCGACTCATTTCGGCAACGGTGGGTGTCACTTTTCGTGACCGAACGTCGTCCAAAAGGTCCCACTCATTTTCGTCTGCACTCCGGTCGCGTTATGTTTTCCTGCCACTAACAAACACACTCTATCGTGCGCTATCGCGGTTACGTTCGCAAAGCGACGATTTGAATGCGGAGTGCGGAATGAGTTTGACCGCTTGAATTTATGGCGGTCAAACGGTGTTCGTTAAGCGACACTGAAAGTTTGCCTATTGCGAGAACTTACCGTGAATTTGCGGTCGGGCTTTCCCGACCCGCCGCAAAAAGAGGCACCCAAATCGGGCACCTCTTAAATATCACTTATAACTCAATAACATTCTCCCCTGCAGAAAGCCTCTTTTTAACACCGCAGGCATCAAATGTTGCCTTTACCCCCTTGGGAATTGTAACTGTTATCCTCTTACCCGAAATCTTCACTTCAACCTTGCCTTTTGGAACCGTAATGTAACCCTCAAGGTTTTTGAGCTCATCCACAAGACAGGGGCTGATAACGATATCCGTGTAACCGTAGGAATCCTTTGTCTGACGGATACCGAGCAGATACTTGAAGAAGGAGGATACGGGCGCCGAGAACATAGGATGGTTGTGGCTCGCCATACCTGTCATATATTCCCAGTAGGTTGTAGCACCCGAGTCTTTCATATAGCCGTAGGATGCCTTTTCCCTGTGGCTTGTTAAAAGCTTATACGCAAGGTCTGCTTTTCCGTTTTCAAACAGAACTCTGATAAGCGCGTCCGCCGCAAAGATACCGCAGTCAAAGCCGCCGTATTCGCTGTATTTTTTAACTGTTTCATCAAGTGTCTTTTGTGTGCCTATACCGATGTCAATAGCAAAGGAATTGCCGCCCGAAAAGTCGTTGTAGAAGCAGTTGTTCATCGGGGACATATAGGCTGCACGCATAGCATTTTTGGAAAATTCAGCCTTTTCACGGCACATCTTGGCATACTTCGGATGTCCGAGAGCCGTTGCTATTTCCTCCATACGTGTGTAGTTCTTTACGTAGTAGTAGGTATTTACATAGTTGGGACAGAGAAGCTGATAGTTCTTTTCTTCATAGGGGAAGCCCCAGTCGCCGAGACACCAGCCCGTTTCTTCGTTTGTAATAAAGCCGCAGTTGCTTCTTGAGTCCATATAAGCCATCCAACGGGTCATATTGTGGAAATACTTTTCAATAACGGATTTGTCGCCGTAGTACTTCCAGAGCTGGTAGGGCACTTCTACGATAGCCGTACCCCAGCCAAGACCGCCGCCACCGCCCTGATAGGGTGCCGTGTGGGGTACGTGACCTGTGTACATATCCTGACTGTCCGCAATATCGTCAAGCCATTTGAGGTAGAATTCTTTTGATTCTACAAGGTGTGTGCCAAGCTCGCAGACAAGCTGACCGTCGCCTGTGTAGCCGAGCTTTTCGCGGGTAGGACAGTCAAAGGGAATGCATCCGTGAACATTGTCAAGGAATGTACGCACTGCCGCATCGTACATCCAGTTGAGAGTTTCGTTGTCCGAGTTGAAATAGCTGTCTACCTTAAGGTCTGTGTGAACAACGACAGTCTCTACCGGCTCTGCGTTTGTTGTGCAGGAAAAATATCTGAAGCCGTGGTATGTAAAGTGAGGTATAAGGTCGCTGACACCGTCGGTGGTGTATTCGTCGCACTGCTTTTTCTTCCAGAGATGAATGTTGTCGCCGTCGATTTCGCAGTTTTCGTCAATTTCCTCGGCGTGTACAAGCTTTACATATTCGCCCTTTTTGTCGCACCTTACTCTGACATAGCCCGTTATATTTTCGCCGTTGTCGTATACGGCATAGTCGCCGAAGTTCTTTACAAGCTTCGGCTTTATTGTTCTGATAACCTTATCCGACGGGAAATCCTGAAGCGAGTAGTTTGTTTCGGGAACATAGGCTTCAACCGAGCCTTGTAAACCCGAAATATCACTCTCGGGAAGAAGTAAAGAGGTATCAAACAAATTCAAATCCTGCTTTTCGCCGTAGAAAAGGTCGTTCTCTAAAATATGGCTGGGAGTCCATTTCATATTTTTGTCGGTATAGGAGGCTATAAACTCCTTACCGCCCTTTTTCTTCATTGTGATTTCAAAGCACAGCTTTTCGTCGCCGTAAGGCTTGCATTTTTCATCGTGGTTACAGTCAATGCAGTACCAGCCCTTGCCTACAAGCACGGCAACCCTGTTCTTGCCTTTTTTGAGGTACGGCATAAGGTCGTACTTTAGGTAGTAGCTTCTCTTTGTTTCTTCGTTGTAGTAGATAAGACCTGCGATGTGGGTGTTATCTCTCTTGTGATAGTCGCTGGTTGCGGGTGCGAAAATGTCGTCCGATACCTTTTTGCCGTTGATGTACAGCTCGAAAAGACCGTAGCCGATAATTGTAATTTCACACCTTGAAATGTTGTCCGACACCTCTAAATCCGACAGGAAATAGGGTGCTGTGCAGGACACATCTGAGGGGGAAATGTATTTTGCGTTTTTGAAAACTTCGCTAAAAATCATAATTCGTACCTCGTTTTTGTCGAAAAACAATTGTCGTAGGGGTCGATACCCACATCGACCCGTTTCATTCCGTTTATTGATAAGAAATATTTTGTTGTTCTTGTTTGTGTGTTTTGCGGGTCGATGTACAATGGTCCAAGATAGTTGCTTTTATTTACTCTATAACCCAAGGCTTAATAACAATTGCACACGAAAAATCCTTTTCCGTGAATTTTTATTCTTCGTGGTCTTAGGGCTTCCCCTGCTTGAAGGGGGAGCTGTCAGCGAATGCTGACTGAGGAGGTTTTATCTTGCTTGTTCAACCTCATCCGTCAAAATCGAAGATTTTGCCACCTTCCCCAAAAGAGCTTGGGGAAGGCTTTAAGGTGGTTTTGCGGTTATTCAATTACCTTAGGCTTAATAACAATTGCACAGGAAAAATTCTTTTCCGTGAACCTATACTGTTCAAAGGGCTCGGGGCCGCATGACTGGGAGCCGATGCCGTGCAGCTTGAAGTCTACGTATACGTAGGTTTCCTCACGTTCAACAAGCTTATAATCGTGGTCTGTGTCGGTTAAATCCTTTGCCGAATAGTGCATAGCGTTAAAGTAGAAGGTGTCGTCCTTGTCAAATCTCTTAAATGTAAGACCCTGACCGATTTCAGAACCTATAAAGCCAAAGCGTGTGCCTATGTGCGCACCGTTTTCCTGCGGCATTACATAATGCTCAAAGTTGTCGGTAACCGTCGTGTCAAAGAGGGAAACATAGCTTGAAAGCTGTTTGTCGCTGTAGGCATCGTGGGGACCTTTGCCGAAGTAGCGCATTTTTTCGTTACCCTTCGGCATCACTATTTCAAGACCGAATCTCGGGATGTACGCAATAGGCTTTTCTATATTGACCTTTGTTTCGTAGAGAATTTCGCCGAGACTGTTTAAAGTGATATGCAGAGTAATTCTTGCAAAGGGTCTCTGGAAACTCTTTGCTGCGACAAATTCGCTCTTTACTACGATTTCAGATTCCGTCTTTGAAGCAACCTCGCAGCCTCTGCAGTCGTAGGTAAGGTCGTCAAGACCGTATTTCCGCCATTCGTTTTTTATGTGGATATCGTTGTCTGTGGGTGCACGCCAGAAGTTGAATTTTACAGGAGAAGCCAGTAAATCCCTGCCTTCGTTTATAATGCGTGTAATATGTCCCTTCGCCTTTTCGATAACAATGCTTGTTTCACCCGCCGAAAGTGTAAGGAAGCGGTCGTTTTCCACAAGCTCGGGTACGTATGTGAGAAGACTGTCTGTTTCGTCCTTTTCGTCGTCAACCACATTTGCAACCTCAAGCTGGATAAAGCCAACCTCAAAGCCGGACTTCGCCCAGAGAGTATCAACCTTTGATACAAATCTGAGGTTTAAGAAGTATTCGCCCTCAAAGCAGAGGTCATCGCCGTCAAAGAGGTTATATGTTCTTGTGCTCTGAGGCTGAATTTTAAGCGTGTCTACGCATCCTGACCTTACTTTTTTGCCGTTACATTCAAGAGTCCAGGAAAGGCAGATGTCGGAAAGGTCAGTAAAGAAGCGTCTGTTTCTGATTCTTACTGAGCCGTCCTGAATATCAAAAAGCTCTGCAGTAAAGGGCTGATATGCCGCCTTTAATTCCTTAAAGCCTACGTGGGCGCGTCTGTCGGGGAAAACAAAGCCGTCAACACAGAAGCTGTATTGTGTGGGGCTGTCGCCGAAATCTCCGCCGTAGGTGTATGCTTTTCGTCCGTCGGGGAGTGTGATTTCAACCGTATGGTCGCAGTATTCCCATACGCATCCGCCGAAGAATGCGTCATACTTCCAGAACATATCGACGTATTCCTTTATACCTCCGGGGCCGTTGCCCATACCGTGAACATATTCGCAAAGGAACAGGGGATTTGGCTCTTTTTTGTCCTTTATATAGACTTCGCACTGCGCGGGCGTTGTGTACATATGGCTGTCAAGGTCCATTTCATTATGGTATTCTCTTGACTTAGGGGTGTGACCGCCTGAACAGCCCTCGTAATGCACAAGTGCATCCTTGTCACGTGACTTTATGTAATCTCTCATTTTGAGCTGATTTTTGCCCATACCCGATTCGTTGCCGAGAGACCAGATTGCAACGCAAGGGTGGTTTTTGTCTCTTTCAAAGAGCTTTTTTGCACGTGTAAGATAAACTTCTGTCCAATCGTCGCTGTCGGAAAGCATATCCCATTCGGGTGCGCCGTAGCTGCCTCCCCACAAGCACATTCCGTGGCACTCAAGGTCGGCTTCGTCAACAACATAAAGACCGTACTTGTCGCAAAGCTCGTAAAATCTCGGGTCGTCGGGGTAGTGGCTTGTTCTTATCATATTACAACCGTGACTCTTTATGATTTTTATGTCATTTTCCATATGGTCAAGGGGTACAACGTGACCGAGTCTCGGATGGGATTCGTGTCTGTTCACACCGAGAGCCTTCACCTTTTTGCCGTTGATACAGACAACTCTGCCCTTCTTTTCGATGCGCTTGAAGCCCACCTTCACAAGGATAACCTCGTCGCCGCAGAAAAGGTAGAGGTCATACAGATTCGGTGCTTCGCTTGACCAGAGTGATGGTAAATTTACCTCGATTGTGCCCTTCTTTTTTATGCTTCCGCCGTCGATTTCATACCCTTCGGGTGATAGGAGAAGGAAATCTGCGCTCTTTGTGCCGACATATTCGGCATCAACCTCGATTACACCCCTTTTGAAGTCATCCGAAAGGGTGGGTTTTACAAAGACATCGGATATTCTTTCCTTGCTTCTTGCAAGAATGTAGACTTCTCTGAAGATACCCGAAAGTCTCCACATATCCTGATCCTCAAGGTAGCTCTGGGGGTTCCATTTTACGACAAGCACCGTAATTGAGTTCTTGCCTGCCTTTACGTATTTACTGATACTGAATTCGTTGGTCGAATGGCTGACGGTGGAATAGCCGACAAGCTCGCCGTTAATCCAGAGGTAGAAGCAGCTGTCAACGCCTTCGAAGTTGAGGTACAGGTCTCTTTCACAAAAAGCAGCTGTCAGATAAAAGTCTCTGTTATATATACCGCAGGGGTTATCTGTAGGAATGTTTGGCGGATCCATAATGTACGGATACTCGACATTCGAGTAATTGGGCACATCATAGCCGCGGTCTAAAAACAATTGCCAATTAGAGGGAACTGGAAGCTTTTCCGTAAAATCCTCGCACGAAAGAGAAGAAATATCCTCATCTATCTCCTCAAAGCTGTTATAAAAGCGAAAGTTCCATTCACCGCAGAGGGTTTTGAAATACTGTGACTCTGTCCTGTCGCCGACCCTTGCCTTTTCCGCATCTTCATAAGGAATAAAATACGCCCTTGAGGGCTCGGTATTTATGCTTATGTTTTCGAGTTTTTTATGAAAAGCCTGGAATTTCATAGACGTTCTCCTTTTGGATTTTTATTACAAATTCATTATAGCAAGAGGGGTGTTTTTTTGCAAGAGTTTTTTTATTTTCTTTTTGTATTCTTTAGAGGGACAGCGGGGAAAGAAATCAATAGTTCTCTGCTAAAAAGGGAAGTTACTGCGTAATGCGGTTTTAGGGGACGACGGCTTGCGAGCCGCGGGGTGCGGGGAACCCCCGCTGGCATATCACGTTATGTCCTCGCAATCAAACGAACTTTCGGAGTCGCTTAACAGGTTTTTGGTTTAAACTGTTGTTTCTGTACTTTTGCCCCGATGCAAAAGTACCAAAAAATCTCCACTCAATAAGAGGGGATGGCTCAGTCGTGAGAAGCCGAGTGCAAAAAGGCAAATTTTGACTCGAACAAGTGCATCTGAGTGCTTCTACACAGCTGTCAAAATTTGGACTCGCAATTAACAAGCTTTCCTGCCGCACTTCTTCCGCTGACTTCCCCTCTTATGCCGTGGTGG